>NZ_JBIBEB010000021.1:0-119908 GCF_042902325.1 Pseudomonas sp. NPDC012596
CGCGAAGCGCCGCGCGGGCGGCGCTCGATCTCAAAGGCGCTGAAGATCCCAAGGCAAGCGCTTCGCGAAGCGCCGCGCGGGCGGCGCTCGATCTCGAACTCCCCAAAAACCCTCAGCCATGCACCCCCGATGTGTGCCGCTCAATTAATCCCGTTTTGTAACTTAAGTTCGCCTAAACGACTTCCTAAACTAGGCCACCCGTAAACGGATTTTTTCGAGTCTTCCACCATGCCTGCCTCCCGCCGCTTCCCGTTATTGCTCATCGGCGCCTTCCTGGCCTTGTACCTGGTCTGGGGTTCTACCTACCTGTTCATCCGCATCGGCGTCGAATCCTGGCCACCCATGCTCATGGCAGGGGTGCGCTTTGTTATCGCCGGTGGCCTGCTTTACGGGTTCTTGCGCTGGCGGGGTGTGCCGGCGCCGACCTGGCCGCAATGGCGGGCGGCTGGGGCGGTTGGCTTTCTGCTGCTTAGCTGCGGTAATGGCGGGGTAACCGTGGCCGAACACGCGGGTGTTGCCTCGGGTGTGGCGGCGCTGGCGGTGGCCACGGTGCCACTGTTCACGCTGTTGTTCGGCCTGTTGTTCGGCCACCGCAATTCGCGCCTGGAATGGGCCGGCATCCTGCTTGGCCTGCTCGGCATCGGCTTGCTCAACCTGGGTTCCAACCTGCAGGCCAGCCCCATCGGCGCAGCGCTGATTGTGTTCGCTGCCGCCTCCTGGGCGTTTGGTTCGGTCTGGAGCAAAAGCCTGCCATTACCCCAGGGCCCGATGGCCAGCGCTGCAGAAATGCTGGTGGGTGGTGCGGCGCTGCTGCTCGGCAGCGCACTCTCGGGCGAGCGCATGACCCAGATGCCGACGGCGGCCGGGTGGGGCGCGTTGGCCTACCTGGTGTTGTTCGGCTCGATCCTGGCCTTCAGTGCCTACATGTACCTGCTGAAGAATGTGCGGCCCGCTGCGGCCACCAGTTATGCCTACGTTAACCCGGCGGTCGCGGTGTTGCTGGGCATCGTCTTTGCCGGTGAGCAGATTGGTGCCGAGGAATGCCTGGCAATGGCGGTGATCATCGGCGCCGTGGTGCTGATCGGCCTGCCGCAGTGGCGCAAGCCGGCAGCGCCCGAGCAACCGCTGGAAGGCGAAATCTGCAAGTAAGCCGGGGTGTTGCGGTAAACTTGCCACCTTCGCTGAACCCCCTGACGGTATTGCCATGAATTTCGCCAAACTCGGCCTGATCGAACCGTTGCTGCGCACCTTGCAGCAACTGGCCTACACCACCCCGACCCCAGTCCAGGCCCAGGCCATTCCCGCGGTGCTGGCCGGCCGCGACCTGATGGCCGCAGCCCAGACCGGCACCGGCAAGACCGCCGGCTTTGCCCTGCCGGTGCTGCAGCGCCTGGCCCTGGAAGGGGAGAAGGTGGCCAGCAACTCGATCCGCGCGCTGGTGCTGGTGCCTACTCGCGAATTGGCCGAGCAGGTGCACAACAATGTGCGTGAATATGCCGAAAACCTGCCGCTGAGCACCTACGCCGTGTACGGCGGGGTCAGCATCAACCCGCAGATGATGCGCCTGCGCCGCGGTGTCGACCTGTTGGTGGCCACCCCGGGCCGCCTGCTCGACCTGTTCCGCCAGAATGCAGTGAAGTTCAACCAGGTTCAGACCCTGGTGCTCGACGAAGCCGACCGCATGCTCGACCTGGGCTTTGCCGAAGAGCTGCAATCGGTGTACGCAGCACTGCCGCGCAAACGCCAGACGCTGTTGTTCTCTGCCACCTTCTCCGACCAGATCCGCGTGCTGGCCGGGCTGGCGCTGAATGACCCGCTGAGCATCGAAGTCAGCCCACGCAACGCTGCCGCCACCACGGTCAAGCAGTGGTTGGTACCGGTGGACAAGAAACGCAAGGCTGACCTGTTCTGCCACCTGCTGCGCAAGCAGCGCTGGACACAGGTGCTGGTGTTCGCCAAGACCCGCAACGGCGTGGACCAACTGGTCGAGCGCCTGCTGGCCGAGGGGGTGAACGCCGACGGTATTCACGGCGACCGCCCGCAAGCCACCCGCCAACGTGCGCTGGACAGCTTCAAGGCCCGTGAAATTCAGGTGCTGGTCGCCACTGACGTGGCCGCACGTGGCCTGGACATCGACGACCTGCCGCTGGTGGTCAACCTCGACTTGCCGATCGTTGCCGAAGATTACGTGCACCGTATCGGCCGCACGGGCCGTGCCGGCAACAAGGGTGAGGCGATCTCGCTGGTGTGCGCCGATGAAGTGCAGCAACTGGCAGCGATCGAAACGCTGATCCGCCAGACGTTGCCGCGCCATGAAGAGCCGGACTTCATCCCGGATCACCGGGTGCCGATGACCGATGCCAGTGGCCAGGTGATCAAGAAGCCGAAGAAACCGAAGAAGCCGAAAGAAAACAGCGCCAAGCGCGGTTTGGGGCGGTGGATGGACAGCGGCGACGAGGCACCGGTCAAGGCGGTGCGTAAAGTGCCGAGCTTCAACACCGGGCCGAAAAAGCGCAAGCCTTGAGGATGTTGGGGCCGCAAAAGCGGCCCCGGCTTTGTGTCAGGCAGACCGCGCCAGCCAATCCGCCGCCGCCCGCCCGGCCCGCAACCCACTGGCAAAGCACGCGGTCAACAGATACCCCCCAGTCGGCGCTTCCCAGTCCAGCATCTCACCGGCACAGAACACCCCAGGCATCCCCTTCACCATCAATCCCTCATCCAACCCCTCGAAGCGCACGCCACCGGCACTGCTGATGGCCTCGTCCAGTGGCCGCGTGCGCAACAGCGTAATCGGCAACGCCTTGATTGCCCGTGCCAGTGCAGCCATATCGGCAAACGTCGCTTGATCAGTCAGCTCACGTAATAGCGCCGCCTTCACGCCATCGATGCCCAACTGACTGTGCAGGTGCTTGGCCATCGACCGTGAGCCACGTGGTTTGGCAAGGGCCTGGGCAATCTTGTCCACAGGCTTGTCCGGTAGCAGGTCGAGCAGCAGCGTGGCCTGGCCCTTGTGGTTGATGGCTTCGCGCAGCGGCGCCGACCAGGCATACACCAGGCTGCCTTCGACACCCTGTGCGGTAAGGATGAACTCGCCTTTGCGCGGCGCCTTGCCGGGTACGCTCAGGGCAATGTTCTTCAGCGGTGCGCCGGCGAATTTGCCTTTCAGCAGCTCACTCCAGCCCGCCACTTCAAAACCGCAGTTGCTCGCCTGCAGCGGTGAGATATCCACAGCCCGCTCGGCCAGCAGTGGCTGCCAGGCGCCGTCCGAGCCAAGCCTTGCCCAGCTGCCTCCACCCAACGCCAGTACCAGCACATCGGCCTTTACGCTCAACTCACCCTGTGGATAAGCCAGCCGCAAGCTGCCGTCGGCATTCCACCCCAGCCAGCGGTGACGGGTGTGGATAACTACTCTACTGTCGCGCAGGCGCTTGAGCCAGGCGCGCAGCAGCGGCGCGGCTTTCATGTCGGTGGGGAACACGCGGCCAGAGGTGCCGACGAAGGTTTCGATACCCAGGCCGTGGATCCACTGGCGCAGGGCATCGGCATCGAAGCCCTGCAGCAGCCGGCCAATCGCGTCCTGGCGCTCGGCATAGCGCGCAACGAACTGTGGATAAGGTTCCGAATGGGTGATGTTCATGCCGCCGACACCTGCCAGCAGAAACTTGCGACCCACCGATGGCATGGCGTCGAACACCTGCACGGCCAGGCCTTGCTGGGCCAGCGCTTCGGCGGCCATCAAACCGGCAGGGCCCCCGCCGATGACGACGGCGAGGGGAGGGGATGCGGGGCGTAAATCGGACATGGTGGGCGACAGGCTGTGGAAAAGTTACGCATTCTAGCGCAGCCGCGCCTATGGAAGCACTGAACAAAAAATGATCAGCCTGCTGCAGGCCACGCTGGCTTTGGGCTGCAGCCCCTTTCACTCAGGTTATCCACAAGCGGTTCCACAGTCATTGTGAACAACTGATGACCTTTGCCGCGCTGTGGTGAAGGATGCCGTGGCGCCTGGCCAGCGCTTCGCGGTCCTTGCTGTAGCCGCCGCCGATTACGCCGACCACTGGAATATCCCGCCCCAGGCAATGGCGCATGACCAGCTCGTCGCGCGCGGCCAGGCCGGCATCGGTGAGCTGCAGGTAGCCGAGGGCATCGTCCTTGTGCACGTCCACCCCCGCGTCGTACAGCACCAGGTCGGGCTGGTACAGCGGCAACAGGTAGTTGAGCGCATCCTCCACCACCTTCAGGTAGGCCGCATCGCCCATGCCGCGAGGCAAGGGGATGTCCCAGTCGCTGTGGGCCTTGCGTGCCGGGAAGTTCTGTTCGCAGTGCAGCGATACAGTGATGGCGTCAGGCGTGTCCTGCAGGATGCGCGCCGTGCCGTCGCCCTGATGCACGTCGCAATCGAAGATCAGCACCCGGTGCACGCGGCCGGCTTCCAGCAGGTAACGGCTGATTACCGCCAGGTCGTTGAAGATGCAGAAACCTGCCGGGTGGTCGTAGTGGGCGTGGTGAGTGCCGCCTGCCAGGTGGCAGGCAAGGCCGTGCTGCAGGGCCATCTCGGCGGTCAGCAGCGAGCCACCCACTGCGCGCACGGTGCGCCGGGCCAAGGCCTCGCTCCACGGCAGGCCCAGGCGGCGCTGGTCCTCGCGTGACAGCTCGCCGTTCATGTAGCGTTCGATGTAGCCGCGGTCGTGGGCCAGGGCGAGGATGTCGTTGGGGCAGATTTCCGGGCGCAGCAGGGCCTGGTCGGTGGTCAGCCCGCTGTCGACAAGGTGGTCGCGCAACAGGCGGAACTTGTCCATCGGGAAGCGATGCTCGGGCGGGAACTCCGGGCTGTAGTCATCGTGGTAGATCAGCGGCAACGGCATGGTGGGTTCGCAATCGGGGCCAACGCTGATCTTGCCAGTTGTTGGCGGGTGGGTAAAAGCGTGCGCCGCGCCTACGCTGTAAACTGCAGGACAGTAAAACCGGAGCACGCCCATGACCCCCATCCTCGAACTGGACAGCGCACGCCTGGTGTTGCGCCAATGGCAGGACGACGACTTGCGCGAGTTCGCTGCCATGTGCGCCGACCCGCACGTCATGCGCTACTTCCCTGCACCCCTGACGCGGCTGGAGGCGGCGGCGCTTATCGGCAGGATTCGCGGGCATTTCAGCGAGTACGGTTTCGGTCTGTGGGCGCTGGAGCGCAAGGACAGCGGTGCCTTCATCGGCATGACCGGCCTGCTCAATGTCAACTTCGAGGCGCCCTTTGCACCGGCGGTGGAGATCGGCTGGCGCCTGGCCCGGCGCCATTGGGGCCTGGGTTTTGCCAGCGAGGCGGCGTGGACCTGCCTGCGTTGTGCCTTCGCCCAATTGCGCCTGGAGGAAGTGGTGTCGTTCACTAGCGAGAGCAATTTGCCGTCGCAGAAGGTCATGCAGGCCATCGGCATGGTGCAGGACCTGCAGGGCAGTTTCGAGCACCCGCGCCTGCCCAGTGGCCACCCCTTGCGCCCTCACGTGCTGTACCGCATCGACCGTGCCCGTTGGGAGCAGACCCTGCGCACTGAATGAGCCGCCATGCGGAGTACCCATGACAAACCCTGTATCATTCGCCTTCATGAAAGCGCTGTAGAGCTGTGATGCCTTGCTAGGAGAACCCCCGATGAGTCATGTGTTGGACGACCTGGTCGACCTGTTGAGCCTCGAGTCGATCGAGGAGAACCTGTTCCGTGGGCGCAGCCAAGACCTGGGCTTCCGCCAGCTGTACGGCGGCCAGGTGCTGGGCCAGTCACTGTCGGCGGCCAGCCAGACGGTCGAGGACGCGCGCCACGTGCATTCGCTGCACGGCTACTTCCTGCGCCCGGGCGACGCCAGCTTGCCGGTGGTGTACTCGGTCGACCGGGTGCGTGATGGCGGCAGTTTCAGCACCCGCCGGGTAACGGCCATCCAGAAGGGCCAGCCTATCTTCACCTGCAGCGCGTCGTTCCAGTACGACGAGCAGGGCTTCGAGCACCAGGCGCAGATGCCTGATGTGGTCGGGCCGGAGAACCTGCCCAGCGAGGTCGAACTGGCCCGCGCCATGGCCGACCAGTTGCCTGAGCGCATCCGTGACAAGGTGCTGTGCGCCAAGCCGATCGAGATTCGCCCGGTCACCGAGCGCGACCCGTTCAACCCCAAGCCCGGCGACCCGGTGAAGTACGCCTGGTTCCGCGCGGACGGCAACCTGCCGGACATCCCGGCGCTGCACAAGTACCTGCTGGCCTACGCCTCGGACTTCGGCCTGCTGACCACTTCGCTGCAGCCCCATGGCAGGTCGGTATGGCAGCGCGATATGCAGATCGCCAGCCTCGACCATTCGCTGTGGTTCCACGGCAACCTGCGCGCCGATGACTGGCTGCTGTACGCCACCGACAGCCCCTGGGCTGGCAACGCCCGTGGCTTCTGCCGGGGCAGCATCTACAACCGCGCCGGGCAACTGGTGGCCTCGTCCGCCCAGGAAGGCCTGATCCGCCACCGCAAGGACTGGGCATGAGCCTGGCCGATATCCGTAACTGGGTGTTCGACATGGACGGCACCCTCACCGTGGCGGTGCACGATTTTGCCGCCATCCGCGAGGCGCTGGAGATTCCGCCCGAGGACGACATCCTCACCCACCTGGCAGCGCTGTCGGCGGCGGAGGCTGCAGCCAAGCATGCCTGGCTGCTGGAGCACGAGCGCGACCTGGCGGTTGCTTCGACCGCCGCCACAGGTGCGGTGGAGTTGGTGCGCGAGCTGGCGGGGCGGGGTTGCCGGCTGGGCATTCTCACCCGCAACGCGCGTGAGCTGGCGCATGTCACGCTGGAAGCGATCGGCCTGGCGGACTGCTTCGCCGTCGAGCATATCCTTGGCCGTGACGAGGCAGCGCCAAAGCCCAACCCGGACGGCTTGCTGAAGATCGCCAGCTCCTGGGGCGTGGCGCCGAGCGAACTGGTGATGGTGGGCGACTACCGTTTTGATCTGGATTGCGGGCGAGCGGCGGGGGCGCGTACGGTGCTGGTGAACCTGCCGGACAACCCGTGGCCGGAGCTTGTGGACTGGCATGCCGCAGATTGCCGGGCTTTGCGGGCGTTGTTGGGCTGAATTTTCTTGAGTCAGTGCGGGCCTCATCGCGGGCAACGCAGCATCTGTAGGAGCGGGCTTGCCCGCGATGAGGCCCGCACTGTCTATGCTCAACCCCAGTCTTTTCCCAAATGGAGAACCCGCCATGACCCATAAAGCC
Source organism: Pseudomonas sp. NPDC012596 (assembly GCF_042902325.1). Classification (NCBI taxonomy): domain Bacteria; kingdom Pseudomonadati; phylum Pseudomonadota; class Gammaproteobacteria; order Pseudomonadales; family Pseudomonadaceae; genus Pseudomonas; species Pseudomonas sp. NPDC012596. The sequence goes on from NZ_JBIBEB010000021.1 coordinate 7,238, forward strand.
ATCTACGTCCAACCCGGCGGCGGCTACGACAAGGTCGAAGTCGGCACCCACGACGCCGCCGCGCCCCAGGCCGGCGAGATCACCGTGCGCTTGCACGCCAGCTCCCTCAACTACCATGACTTCGCCGTGGTCAGCGGCATGTGGGGCCCGAGCGAGCGGCGTATTCCCATGGCCGATGGCGCTGGCGAAGTAACTGCGGTCGGCGCCGGCGTGAGCGAGTTCAAGGTCGGCGACAACGTGGTCAGCACCTTCTTCCCTGACTGGCTCGACGGCCAGGCGCTGGTCGAAGGCTTCGCCAGCGTGCCGGGCGATGGCATCGATGGCTATGCCCGTGAGCAAGTGACCGCCCGCGCCACCTCTTTTACCTTGGCGCCCAAAGGCTACAGCCATGCCGAGGCCGCTACACTCACCACCGCCGGCCTTACTGCCTGGCGCGCGCTGATGAGCGACGACCACCTCAAACCCGGTGACACCGTGCTGGTGCAAGGCACCGGCGGCGTGTCGATCTTTGCCCTGCAGTTCGCCAAGCTGGCGGGCGCCACGGTCATCGCCACCTCGTCCAGCGACGCCAAGCTCGAACGGCTGAAGGCCCTGGGTGCCGACCACCTGATCAACTACAAGACCACCCCGGCCTGGGGCGATAAGGTGCGTGAGCTCACCGGCAACCGTGGCGTCGATCATGTGATCGAAGTAGGCGGGCCGGCGACGTTGGAGCAGTCGATGATCGCAGCAAAAATCGGTGGGCATTTGTCGTTGATCGGCATCCTCACCGGCGTTGCGGGGCAGCTGCCGTTGGTGCAGGCACTGGTGCGGCAGATCCGCCTGCAAGGGGTGCTGGTGGGCAGCCGTGCGCAGCAGCAGGCGATGGTCCGGGCAATCGATGCCAACGGGCTGCGGCCGGTGGTGGATAAACACTTCGAGCTGGAGCAGATCGTCGAAGCGTTCCGTTATCAAGAGAGCAACCGGCATTTCGGCAAGATCTGCCTGACCTGGTGATGGGCTTGTGTTGACACGGTCATTGAAGCGGCCCGGCATTGTTGGGGCTGCTTTGCAGCCCTATCCGACCGGTCCGGCGCCCCGGCGAGGCCGCTCCCACAGAAGACCGCATCGGCTCAAGCCCTATGCACTACCTGTGGGAGCTGGCTTGCCAGCGATGAGGCCCGCCCAGGCAACACAAGACAGCCGCTTGCCAGCGGCCTAATCCGGCAGCAGCCGGTCCCGGCTGTTGGACAGGTGCAAGCAGATCGCCGCCCGGGCTGCATCCGGGTCTTGCCGGCGGATGGCGTTGAGGATTGCCTCATGCTCGAGGTTGGCCAGGTACGCATGCCGGGCAAGCTTAGCCCCGGCTCGTTCGGCGATGGCCATGCGGTTGCGCGGGATCAGGCCATTGCCCAACTGCGCCATCATCTCGCTGAAATACAAATTGCCCGTGGCCTCGGCGATCAGCAGGTGGAAGCGCCGGTCCGCTTCGATGCAACTGTCACCCGCGGCGGCCAGGTCCTGGTAATCGTCCAATGCCCGGCGCATACGCAGCAGTTGCTCGTCATTGCGCCGGGTGGCGGCCAGGGCCGCGGCCTGGCCTTCCAGGCCGATGCGCAGCTCCAGCAGGTCGCGCACGCTGGCGGCATTCTCCACACCTACCCGCAGGCCGGCCTGCGCTGGGCGCGCCATCACGAACGTGCCGATACCGTGGCGCGGCTCCACCAGGCCTGAGGCCTGCAACTTCGACAAGGCTTCGCGCACCACGGTGCGGCTGACGCCGTGTTCGCGCACGAGGGTGTTTTCCGACGGCAGTTTGTCGCCTGGTTTGAAGGTCCCCAGCAGGATTTGCTGGGTCAGGCTGGAGACCAGGTCGTGGGCGCGGCTGTGGCCGTATTTGCGTGGCGGCTGGGACATGAGACTTCATCCGACAGGTGATTCAACTTGTACGACAAGCTAGCGGATAAAAATAATTTCTGCTGCTTTTTTCGTTGCATGGCGTAAAGGCAACAAACGATTTCGGTGCTAATTCGCAGCATTTATGCGTTTTATCAGCTTGTATTTTGCCTTTTGAGCGCTAACTGGCATCTTGTCGTACAACCGCCGCACGCCTATGCTCTGGCCCACTGTCATGCAAGACCCCTCGACCCGCACAAAAACAATTAGTGGGAGATCCACCTGTGAACGACACCCTCGATCCGTCTGCCCGGGCTGGCGGCGACGTGCTGGCCAGCGCCGTGGCCAAGGTCAAGCGCCACGTCCTGCCGCTGTTCGTCATCATGTTCATCGTCAACTACCTTGACCGCGTCAACATCGGCTTCGTCCGCCCGCACCTGGAAAGCGACCTGGGCATCAGTGCCGCGGCCTATGGGTTTGGCGCCGGGCTGTTCTTCATCGGCTACGCGCTGTTCGAAGTGCCCTCCAACATGCTGTTGCAACGCGTCGGTGCGCGCCTGTGGCTTACCCGCATCATGTTCACCTGGGGGCTGGTGGCCACGGCCATGGCCTTTGTGCAGACCGAAACCCAGTTCTACGTTCTGCGCTTTCTGCTCGGCGTTGCCGAAGCCGGCTTCTTCCCTGGGGTGATCTACTACTTCACCCGCTGGCTGCCTGCGGCCGAGCGGGGCAAGGCGATTGCCATCTTCCTCAGCGGCTCGGCGCTGGCTTCGCTGATCTCCGGCCCCTTGGCTGGCGCGCTGATGCAGATCCAGGGCCTGGGCATGCACGGTTGGCAGTGGATGCTGTTCATCGAAGGCATGGCGTCGGTCACCCTGTGCTTCTTCGTGTTCTTCTGGCTGGACTCCAAACCGCATGACGCCAAGTGGCTGAGCAAGGCCGAGCAAGATGCGCTGGTGGCAACCATCGACCGCGAGCAGCGTGAGCGCGAGGCGGTTGGTACGCTCAAGGTGTCGTCCTGGAGCCTGCTCAAGGACCGCCAGATCGTGCTGTTCTGCCTGATCTACTTCTGCATCCAGCTGACCATCTACGCCGCGACCTTCTGGCTGCCGAGCATCATCAAGCGCATGGGCGACCTGAGCGATTTGCAGGTCGGGTTCTTCAACTCGATCCCCTGGTTGATCTCGATCCTGGCCATGTACGCCTTCGCCGCCGGCTCGGCACGCTGGAAGTTCCAGCAGGCATGGGTGGCCGGTGCGCTGGTGATCGCGGCCATCGGCATGTTCATGTCGACCACGGGCGGGCCGGTGTTCGCTTTTGTTGCGGTGTGTTTTGCCGCCATCGGCTTCAAGTCGGCCTCGTCGCTGTTCTGGCCGATCCCCCAGGGCTACCTGGATGCGCGCATCGCCGCGGCGGTAATCGCCCTGATCAACTCGGTCGGCAACCTTGGCGGCTTCGTCGCCCCCACTACCTTCGGCCTGCTGGAGCAGCAGACCGGGTCGATCCAGGGCGGGCTGTACGGCCTGGCCGTGACCTCGGTGCTGGCGGCCATTGCAGTGTTCTTCGTCCGCCTTCGCCCCAAGGGCGCCCCTTCCAATGAGCTCAAGGCGCCCTCGGCCCTGGGCCAGACCCACTGATGACTGCGAGATGACAACCATGAATATGCAGACCACGCCCGCCCTTCACACCAGCACCCCTGTGGTCACCGACCTGCGCGTGATCCCGGTGGCCGGCCATGACAGCATGCTGCTCAACCTCAGTGGTGCCCATGGCCCATTCTTCACCCGCAACATCGTGGTGCTGCGCGACAGCGCCGGCAATACCGGCCTGGGTGAAGTGCCCGGTGGCGAGAAGATCCGCCAGACCCTCGAAGACGCCCGCAGCCTGGTGGTCGGCCAGCCGATCGGCCACTACCAGCGCGTGCTCAATGCCATGCGCCAGGCCTTCGCCAACCGCGATGCGGGTGGCCGTGGCCTGCAGACCTTCGACCTGCGGATCACCGTGCACGCGGTGACCGCCATCGAATCAGCGCTGCTGGACCTGCTCGGCCAGCACCTCAACGTGCCGATGGCGGCGCTGCTCGGCGAAGGGCAGCAACGCGATGCGGTGAAGATGCTCGGCTACCTGTTCTACATCGGCGACCGCCAGCAGACCGACCTGGCCTACCGCAACGAGGCCGATGCCGATGACGACTGGTTCCGTGTGCGCCACGAAAAGGCCCTGACCCCAGAAGCGGTGGTGCGCCTGGCTGAGGCGGCCAAGCAGCGTTACGGCTTCAGCGACTTCAAGCTCAAGGGTGGCGTGCTGCGTGGCGAAGAGGAGATGGAAGCCGTGACGGCCCTGGCCGAACGCTTCCCTGAAGCGCGCATCACCCTCGACCCCAATGGCGCCTGGTCATTGAAAGAGGCCATCGCGCTGTGCCGCGACAAGCACGATGTGCTGGCTTACGCAGAAGACCCATGCGGCGCCGAGAACGGCTATTCCGGGCGCGAGGTGATGGCCGAGTTCCGCCGCGCCACCGGGCTGCCGACCGCCACCAACATGATTGCCACCGACTGGCGGCAGATGGGGCATGCGATCCAGCTGCAGTCGGTGGACATCCCCCTGGCCGACCCACACTTCTGGACCTTGCAGGGCTCGGTGCGGGTGGCGCAGATGTGCAACGACTGGGGGCTGACCTGGGGTTCGCACTCGAACAACCACTTCGATATTTCCCTGGCGATGTTCACCCAGGTGGCAGCGGCGGCGCCGGGCGAGATCACTGCCATCGACACCCACTGGATCTGGCAGGACGGCCAGCGCCTGACCCGTGACCCGCTGCGCATCCTCGACGGCCATGTGCGCGTGCCCGAGCGCCCGGGGCTGGGTGTGGAACTGGATGAAGACCAACTGGCCAAGGCCCATGAGTGCTACCGCAGCATGGGGCTGGGGGCGCGGGATGATGGCGTGGCGATGCAGTTCTTGATCCCTGGGTGGACGTTCGATAACAAACGGCCTTGCCTGGTGCGGTGAGGCTCAAGGCCTCATCGCCGGCAAGCCGGCTCCCACAAGTCCGCCGCCGCTCTGAGAGCAGTGTTGTACCTGTAGAAGCCGGCTTGCCGGCGATTGGGCACACCACAGCTCAGCGGGCTGCGAGGTACCTGTAGGAGCCGGCTTGCCGGCGATGGGGCACACCACAGCTCTGAAGGCTGCGAGGGACCTGTAGGAGCCGGCTTGCCGGCGATTGGGCTGCACAGCAGCCCCCTTCACCCTGCCTCGAAAAACGCCCGCGCCATTGCCACAAACGCTCCCAACACCGGGTTCGGATTATCCCGGCAATACGCCAAAAAAATCTCCGCCTGCTGGTCCGTCCCCACCAGCGGCCTGAACACCACCTGCTCCAACCGCAACGCCTGCGCCGAAGCAGGCACCACCGCACACCCCAGCCCGACATTCACCAACCCCAGAATCGAATGCGTCTGTCCAAGTTGATGCAGGTAACGCGGCTGCACCTCGTGCCGGGCAAACAGATTAGCAAGGCGGTCATGGAAGTAACGCCCTTCGCTAGCGCTATACATCACGAATGGCTGCCCATCGAAGTCGCTCGGCCTGAGGCGCTCGCGCGTCGCCAGCGGATGCTGGGCGGGCAGGGCGGCGACGAAGGGCTCGCGATAGATCGGCAGGTATTCCACACGCCCGCTGGGCAGCACCTGGCGCACCAGGCCGACATCGATCAGGCCTGCCTCCAGGTCATGCACCTGGGTGGCGGAGATCCGCTCGCTGAGCACCAATTCGATGTCGGGCACAGTCTGGCCCGCGTGCACCAGCAGGCGCGGGATCATGCTGTACGCACCGACCGCGGTGAAGCCCAGCGTCAGCCGGCCGGCCTCGCCATGGGCAATGCGCCGCGCCGACTGGCTGGCCGACTCGGCGATTTGCAGAATACGCCGCGCGTCTTCCAGAAAGTTCTGCCCGGCCAGGGTGAGCCGCGCCTGGCGGTTGTTGCGTTCAAGCAGCAGCACCCCGAGCGAATGCTCCAGCAACTGGATCTGCCGGCTCAGCGGTGGCTGGGTCATGTGCAGGCGGGTAGCGGCGCGGCCGAAGTGCAGCTCCTCGGCGACGGCCACGAAACAGCGCAACTGGTGCAGCTCCATGATTCAATTCCTGAATTATTCGATCCAGGATCTATATTAGACCTGTATCGAATGCCGGCCTAGGATCGACTCATGACCTTGAACTGCCGGATGCGAACGATGAACGAGCACACCGTCGAACTGTTGCTGACTCAACCCGTCCCCGATGCCATCGATGCGCAGTTGGTCAGCGCCTATCAAGTGCATCGCCTGTACCAGCATGACAACCCGCAACAGCTGCTGGAGGAGTGCGGGCCGCGCATTCGTGGGGTCGTTACCGGCGGCGCCAAGGGCCTGGCCAATGCCTTGATGGATCAACTGCCCGCGCTGGAAATCATCGCCATCAGTGGCATCGGCACCGACGCTGTCGACCTGCAGCACGCGGCGAAACGCGGCATTCACGTGACCACCACCCCCGGTGTGCTCACCGCCGATGTGGCCGATATGGCGATGGGCTTGATCCTCAGCACCTTGCGCCGCCTGGGCGAGGGCGAACGGCTGGTGCGCGACGGCCTGTGGGGCACGGTCAACCTGCCGCTGGCGCGCAAGGCCAGCGGCATCGAACTGGGTATCGTCGGCCTGGGGCAGGTGGGCCAGGCCATTGCCCGCCGCGCGGCCGCCTTCGACATGCGCATTGCCTACAACGGGCGCCGTGAACAGCCAGGCTGCGGCTACCGCTTTGTCGCCGACCTGGTCGAGCTGGCGCGCTCGGTGGATGTGCTGGTGGTGGCGGCCTCTGCCGATGGCGGCAAGGTGCTGGTGACCGCTGAGGTGCTCGATGCGCTGGGCCCGGAGGGTTACCTGATCAACGTGGCGCGCGGCAAGTTGGTGGATGAGCACGCGCTGGTGGAGGCGTTGCGCGAACAGCGGATTGCCGGTGCCGGGCTGGATGTGTTTGTCGATGAGCCGCATGTGCCGCCAGCTTTGCGTGACCTCAACAACGTGAGCCTGCAGCCGCACCGTGGCAGCGCCACCCTGCAGACCCGGCTGGAAATGGGCCGCATGGTGCTGGCCAACCTGGCGGCCTGTTTCCGCGGCGAGGTGCCACCTAACTGCGCGTAACGCCTGGCACAGGCACCGCGCTGTACCCCAGGGCGCTGCAACTACTGTGGGAGCCGGCTTGCCGGCGATAGGGCCAGTTGCGACACCCCAAGGCCACACCTTCTTTCCACAAGAACAATCGCTTCCACCGAGAAGCAAGAGGGTTCACATGAACAGCAAATCCGCCGTAGCCGCACCGCAGGCGGTGGCCGCGATCGGCCGCCATCGCTTCCTGGTGCTGGCGCTGATCTTCGTCATCACCGTGATCAACTACGCCGACCGCGCCACCCTGTCGATCACCGGCACCGAGGTACTCAACGACCTCGGCCTCGACCCGGTCATGCTAGGCATGATCTTCTCCGCGTTCGCCTGGGCCTACGCCCTCGGCCAGGTGCCAGGTGGCTGGCTGCTGGACCGCTTCGGTGCGCGGCGCGTGTACGGCATCAGCCTGATCCTCTGGTCATTGTTCACGTTGCTGCAGGGCACGGTCGGCTGGATGGGCCTGGCAGGCGTGTCGGCGGCGGTTGCGCTGTTCTCCATGCGCTTCATGCTCGGCCTGGTGGAGTCGCCTGCCTTCCCGGCCAACTCGCGCATCGTCAGCTGCTGGTTCCCCACCCGCGAGCGCGGCACCGCGTCGGCGATGTTCAACTCGGCGCAGTACATGGCGGTGGTCGTGTTCGCGCCGCTGATGGCGTGGATGACCCACACCCTGAGCTGGGAGCAGGTGTTCATCTGGATGGGCGTGCTTGGGTTAGTGTTGAGCGTGGTGTGGTTCCGCCTTTACCACGAACCGCACAGTGCACCCGGGCTGAGCCGTGAAGAACTCGACTACATGCGCGAGGGCGGCGCACTGGTCGACCTGGAAAAAGAACGCAAGACGGCCAAGAGCAAGCCGACCCGCGCCGAACTCGCGCTGCTGTTCACCAGCCGCAACCTATGGGCGGTGTACCTGGGCCAGTACTGCATCACCGCGCTCACCTACTTCTTCATCACCTGGTTCCCGATCTACCTGATCAAGGGCCGTGGCATGACCATCATGGAAGCCGGCTGGGTCGCGGCGCTGCCCGCCATCTGCGGCTTTACTGGTGGCATTCTCGGCGGCTTCGTCTCCGACTGGTTGATCCGCCGTGGCGTGCACCCGTCCAGGGCGCGCAAGACCCCCTTCGTGATCGGCATGGCGTTATCCACCACCCTGGTGCTGGCCAACTATGTCGACAGCAACGCCGCCGTGATCGCCATGATGACCCTGGCCTTCTTCGGCAAAGGCCTGGCGGCGGTGGGCTGGGCGGTGCTCTCGGACGTGGCGCCGAAGAAAATGGTCGGCCTGTGCGGGGGCGTGTTCAACGGCATCGGCAACATCGCCGGCATCATCACCCCGCTGGTGATCGGCTACGTGGTGGCCAGCACCGGCTCGTTCCACAACGCACTCTGGTTCGTGGCCGCCCATGGCGTGCTGGGGATCCTCGCTTACCTGTTGCTGGCCAGGCGCTTCGAGCGTACCGGGCAGGCGTAGGCAGACGCCTTGGCAACAGAGGCCCCGGGAGACCGGGGCTTTTTTGTGGGGGCTGGAAATCGCTTTTGACAGTGCCGGCCCTTTCGCGGGGCAAGCCCGCTCCCACAGTTACACCACTGCCCCTGAGAGCAGTGCAGTACCTGTGGGATTACAGGTACACCACTGCCCCTGAGAGCAGTGCAGTACCTGTGGGATCACAGGTACACCACTGCCCCTGAGAGCAGTGCAGTACCTGTGGGATCACAGGTACACCACTGCCCCTGAGAGCAGTGCAGTACCTGTGGGATCACAGGTACACCACTGCCCTTGGAAGCAGTGCAATACCTATGTGGGAGCGGGCTTGCCCCGCGAAGAGGCCAGCCGGCACAACGCATATCCAGATGAAAAACGGAACCTTCAATTGGCCAGCAGGCGCATTTGGATACGCCATTCACGACATCTGGCGTTTATGGAAATGCGCTGTCGTGATCGAACAGTTCCGAGGCGTTCTCGTGTAATTTCCCACAGCCTCACGGGGCTTAAATGAAACCCGAACTGCACGGACACCCTGTGCTGTGACGCGTGCCAGAGATCAACAACAGTGCGCATACAAGGTGTCGACTTATTGATTTCAAAGGAGATATTTTCGCCTACGCCTGCCCGTCCTTCCTTGTGTCAGCAAAAAGAGAACAACATCAATGAACACCGTGGGATCTGATGGCAACCTTGCACAAGGTTTCAAGCCACGTCATGTAACGATGCTGTCCATCGCGGGCATCATCGGTGCCGGACTATTCGTCGGCTCCGGGCACGCCATTGCGGCGGCCGGGCCAGCCACCATTGTTTCTTACTTCGTGGCCGGCACCTTGGTAGTGCTGGTGATGCGCATGCTCGGCGAAATGGCCGTGGCGCATCCCGACACCGGCTCGTTCTCCACCTACGCCGACCAGGCCATTGGCCGCTGGGCCGGCTACACCATCGGCTGGCTGTACTGGTGGTTCTGGGTGCTGGTGATCCCGATCGAAGCGCTGGCCGCAGGGCATGTGCTTAACGCCTGGTTCCCGCAGGTGGACAGCTGGATCTTCGCCCTGGCGTCGGTATTGCTGCTGGCCGGCACCAACCTGTTCAGCGTGGCCAAGTACGGTGAGTTCGAGTTCTGGTTCGCCATCCTCAAGGTCACGGCCATTCTCTGCTTCATCGGCGCCGGCTTCGCCGCCCTGATGGGCTGGCTGCCCGACCGCGAGGTCAGCGGCCTGAGCGGGTTGATGAAGGAGTACGGCGGCTTTGCGCCGAACGGCTGGTCTGCCGTGATCGGTGCGTTCATCACCGTGATGTTCAGCTTCATCGGCACCGAGGCCGTGACCATTGCCGCATCGGAATCCAGCGACCCCTCGCGCAACATCGCCAAGGCTACCCGCTCGGTGATCTGGCGCATCAGCACCTTCTACATCCTGTCGATCTTCGTGATCATCTCGATCGTGCCGTGGAACGACCCGCAGCTGGCAGTGGTGGGCTCGTACCAGCGTGCACTGGAAATCATGAACATCCCCAACGCCGGCTTCCTGGTCGACCTGGTGGTGCTGGTGGCGGTGACCAGCTGCATGAACTCATCGATCTACATCGCCTCGCGCATGATGTATTCGCTGGCCAAGCGCGGCGACGCCCCGGCCTTCCTGAAGCACACCTCCAAGGTCGGCGTGCCACGCGCTGCGGTGTTCGGCAGCACGCTGATCGGCGCTGCCATCGCAGTGCTCAACTACTTCGCACCCAAGGGCGTGTTCGAGTTCCTGCTGGCAAGCTCCGGCGCCATCGCCTTGCTGGTGTACATGGTCATCGCCATCTCCCAGCTGCGCATGCGCCGCCGCCTGGAGCGCGAGAACGCCCAGCTGAAATTCCGCATGTGGCTGTTCCCGTGGCTGACCTGGGCGGTGATCATTTTCATCGCTGGCGCGCTGGCGGTGATGATGTACACGCCAGAGCACCGGGCGGAGGTGAGTTCGACGCTTGGGCTGGCGATCGTGATCTCGTTCCTCGGCATCGTGACCTCGCGGGGGCATGCGCAGGCCGTGGCGGCGCGGTCGGTGGGGTGATTGGTTTACCTGGTAATAAGGGCAGGGCACCTAGGATGGGTGCCCTTTGCTTTTTGAAACAGTTCACTAGGGCTATTGGCCCCTGGAGCATGGCCTGCGGGCGTTAGACTTCACCCTGATTTTTGTACAGGGAATCGATTCATGCGCGCAAACAATCAAAACCTACAAGCGCCAATGTCCCCTCATGCGGCAGAGGAAGACCGCTTCGAAGAAATACTGACGTTGATCCAGAGTGCCAGGCAGCGTGCAGTACAAGCGGTGAACACCCAATTGATAGACCTGTATTGGCAGGTGGGTAGCTATATCAGTCACAAGCTGGAGCTGGCTGAATGGGGGGATTCAGTTGTGAACCAGTTGGCGCAACACTTGGCTCGGACGCAGCCGGGGTTGAGGGGCTTCACTCGGGCGAACTTGTTCCGGATGCGTCAATTCTATGAGGCTTATCGGCACGACGAAAAAGTCTCGGCACTGCTGAGACAATTGCCGTGGACGCACAATGTGATCATTCTCAGCCAGTGCAAGCTCCCACGTGAGCGTGAGTTTTATCTAACCATGGCCATTCATGAAAAATGGTCTAGCCGAGAGCTGGAGCGGCAGCTGAAGGCCTCGCGATTCGAGCGTAGCGTTTCGAGTCCAGTAAAAGTCTCGGCGCCGTTGAGACAGAATTATCCAGCGGCCATGGATGTTTTCCGTGATACCTACATGGTTGAGTTCCTCGGGTTGCCAGGAGACCACGCCGAAGCTGACCTGCATCGCGGGCTGATGCAACGTCTCAAAGAATTTCTGGTCGAGCTGGGCCGGGATTTCTGCTTCGTCGGCTCCCAGTATCCTTTGCAGGTCGGCAGCCGCGATTTCGCCTTGGACCTACTGTTTTTCCACCGGGGCCTTAACTGCCTTGTCGCCATTGAGCTCAAAGTCGGTCGTTTCGAACCCGAGTACCTGGGCAAGCTCGATTTCTATCTGGAGGCCTTGGACCGCAACGAGCGCAAGCCTCACGAAAACCCGGCTATCGGTGTACTGCTGTGTGCCAGCAAGGAGGATGAGGTGGTTGAGTACTCACTCAACCGCAGCTTGTCGCCGGCATTGATTGCTGAGTACCAGACGCGTTTGCCGGACAAGGCTTTGCTGCAAGCCAAACTGCATGAGTTCTACACGCTGGGCGCAGCCACGGTAGATGGCCCGTGAAGTTGCCGCTCAAATGCCCAGACTCATAATCTCGATGTACCTGTTCACCGCTGGCGCTTTCTCGAAGCGCCGGTGGAGCAGGCTCAACCACGAGCTGGCCGCACTGTCAGCGATCCGCCGGTAGTTCACCTGTGGCAGGCTGATGCGCTGCACCACCGACTCTGGCACCACCGCAATCCCTTGCCCCAGCGAGACCAAGGTAATCACCGCCACCAGGCTGCCAGGTTGCGGCCCCAGCCTTGGGACGAAGCCACCCTGCGCCGCGGCCTCCAGCGTGCCGGAAATCTGCTCTGGCAAAATGAAGGTCTCGTTGGCCAGGCGCGCCGCCGGAATCTGCGGCAGTTCGTTGATCCGCGAACTGGCAGGCAGGGCGAGCACGAAACCTTCCTGATGCAAGGCGATGGCTTCGAGTTCTTCTGGCAACTCCATCGGTGAGCGCACGTAGGCCAGGTCGAGCAGCCCATCACGCACCATGCCCGGTAGCTCGGCCATGGGCAGTTCCCGAATGTTCAGGCGCACGCCGGGGTGGGCAGCGCTGAAGCCGGTTACCTGACGCTGCAGCATGCCGGAGTAGGCCGCCGACGCAACGTAACCCAATTCGATGCTGCCACTTTCACCCCGCCCCGCACGTTGCGCCCCCAATTGCGCGGCATCGAACTGCCGCACCGCCTGGTCGGCCTCAATCAACAGCGCCTGCCCGGCCGCCGTCAGGTTGACCTCGCGCTGATTGCGCTCGAACAGCCGCACACCCAGCTCGCGTTCCATGTCCTGGATCTGCCGGCTGAGGGTCGGCGGGGCGATGCCCAGCTGCTCGGCGGCACGGGTGAAATGGCCGTGCCGGGCGACGCAGAGGAAGTAGCGGAAATGACGGATTTCCATGGGGCGGATGACCTGTGAGTTCGCTTCTTGAAACACTTGTACAGGGCTGTGCACCACAAGGGAACTGGCTGGCGGCGTTAGCGGTTTCACTCGTGCTGTTACCTGCAAGCTAATGATGCCGGCCGCTGGAGCTAACAATCTTTTGGGGTGGCGGCGTTAAGGTGAAGCCATCATCAAAAGGCGGGTGTCTTGGCGGCATAGCTTGCCTTTGAGATTGCCGGGGGCCGCTGCGTGCCCCATCGCCGGCAAGCCAGCGCCTACCTTTACAGCAGCGTGTGGAAGATCGGCGCATTACTGTGGGAGCTGGCTTGCCGGCGATGGGGCGCGTAGCGGCCCCGGCGATCTCAAAGGCGACAACCGTTCCCCAAGGCAACCCGCCCTGCCTTTTGGAGCCCCACCATGCCCTCTGCGCGTTTCACGCTACTGACCGCCTCCCTGGTCTGCGCCCTGATCATCCTCGACACCAACATCGTCGCCGTCAGCCTGCCCAGCATCGCCCGCGACCTGTCCGGTTCGTTCGCCGATATCGAATGGGTCGTCAGTGCCTACCTACTGGCCTTCGCCGCTTGCCTGCTGCCCGCGGGCAGCCTGGCCGACCGCTTCGGCCGCCAGCGCATGCTGCTGCTCGGCCTGGCCGTGTTCGGTGCCGCCTCCCTTGCCTGCGGCGCCGCCCCAAGCCTGCTGTTCCTCGACCTCGCCCGTGCCGCCAAAGGCATCGGCGCCGCCATGCTGCTGACCGCAGCACTGGCCGCCATCGGCCACCGCTTCCACGAACCCCAAGCACGCATGCGCGCCTGGGCCTTCTGGGGCGCCTGCATGGGCGCGACCATCACCTTCGCGCCACTGCTCGGCGGCGTAATCGCCAGCACCCTCGGCTGGCGCTGGATCTTCTACATCAACCTGCCGCTGGTGGCCGTGCTCGCCCTCATGGTGCTACGCAGCGTCGAAGAATCCCGCGACAGCGACGCCGCCCGGCTCGACCCCATGGGCAGCCTGACCTTCGCCGGCAGCCTCGGCTGCCTGATCTGGGCGATGATCGATGCCAACCAAGTCGGTTGGACCAGCGTAGACACCCTCGGCCGCTTGCTGATCAGCGCGTTCCTGTTCAGCCTGTTCATCATGGTCGAACGCAGCCAGCCACGGCCCATGATCGACCTGCAACTGATGCGCAGCGCCCGCTTCATCGGCGCCCTGCTCGGCATGTTCGCCTACGCCGCCTGCGCGCAGGTGATGATGACGCTGTTGCCGCTGTACCTGCAGAACGGGCTGCAATTGTCCGCGCTGGCGGCAGGGGCGGGCATGTTGCCGTTTGCAGTCGCCATGCTGCTGATGCCCCGGGTCGGCATGCGCCTGGCAGGCCGCTGGAGCCCGGCGCAGGTGTTTGCCCTGGGGCTGGTGTTGGTGGGAGTGGGGAATCTGTTGTGTGCCTGGGCGGTGGGGCAGGGCGGCTACCTGGCCTTCGCACTCGCCAGCATCGTGCTGGGGGCGGGGGCTGGGTTGCTGAATGGCGATACGCAGAAGAACATCATGGCGTGTGTGCCGCGCGAGCGGACCGGGATGGCTTCGGGGTTGAGTACGACTACCCGGTTTGGGGTGATCGTGATTGCTATAGGCGTGTTGGGTGGGGTGCTGGCGGCGCGCAGTGGGCAGTTGTTGCGGGACGCCTTGGCAGGGGTGGCGCCGGAGCAGTTGGGGAAGGTCAGTGGGATGGCTACTCGGGTTGCGGCGGGGGATTTGCAGGCTGCGTTGTCGTTGCTTGAGCCGGGGTTACGCGAGGTGGTGGCGCCGTTGGCGCGGGAAGCGTTTGCTGGGGGATTTGAGGCGGTGTTGGTGACGGCGGGGGTGGTGGCGCTGGTGTTTGCGGTGGTGGTGGGAGTACTGCTGGGGCGGCCGATCCCGGAGCAGGGGACGGCGGCATTGCAAAGCGCTCGGGGATAAAAAAGGCACCTGGGTTACCAGGTGCCTTTAACGTGTTTGGTGGGCCGGGGGAGGCTGAAATGGCTACCTATCTTATTGTAAAAGATACAAAATTATGAGTAATAAATCTTTTTGGAATACCACTTGGAATACTGCGGGGTCGGTTTGAGCAGGGAGGCAGAGATTGGTGGCGGGGGCCGATACCTTACCCCGTTAGCCTTCATTCGGACTCTTGCCACGCCAAAAAATTTAGGGGCTTTGGTCGTTTTATGCTGTGCAGTCGCCATCTTGTCGAGGAGGTCAATCGTATCTGTCCGGTCAATACGCCTTCCCGACTTTCCCGCCGGCGTTCAGGGTTGGCTAGTCAGGCTCATGCAGGCTGATGTACTCTCGCAGCACATGGTTGGATAGTGCTTATGAATACGCTGCGGCTTTGGATGCTTGTGAGCGGTTAGGATTGCTTGGATGCAATACTTTGAAATGGGTACGTTTTATGACGCGGTGCCTGCATGGGTAGCTGCTGCACTTGGCTTGGGTTACCGGTGGCGATCAGGAGACAGTAAGGCGCGACGCATCGGCCTGTTGTCGATGCCGTGCGAGTCGGAGGCTGCTGGTATCATCGCTCTCGGCGCCTTACGGAGCGATCTTGAGCGAACAGCAGCAAATCACATAGATACGCACTTCGATCTGTTGCTACGGGTATGTCGGGAGCGTGTTGCTGCCCGACTGCGTTACGAGAGCTCTTCCGACGTGCCCGCGTGGGATGTGCGTAACGTCCTTGACGACACCCTCTGGCGTTTTGCTGCCTACAATAGTGACTCGGATGCTATTGTTCTTGAACAGGCAAAGCACCGGACTGTCGTCAGGCAAAAGGGTAGAAAAATCCCTAACCCACACGGGGCTTGCAGCCGCTACATTATGCGGGGGCAGGCGATTGACTGGCAGTTGCGCAATTGCGCCTTGCCGCAGTTGCCTCCGGACGGTAAAGCGTTGGAGCACTTTGAGTATATCGATCTCCCAAATTGCTCCGGGCCTATCTTGGGTGAAAACCTGCACCGGTCCTATGACGGTCTGGTCTTGGTTGGCCAAGGAGCCGCACGTGACTCCAATTATATGCAGAAGTTTTATGCGTCGGGTTTCGCGTCAGCAAACCGCTTGCTTCCGCTGGGAGATTTACTGACTCTCCACCATGGCGAACGGAATTATATTCGGCGTTTGCGCTTCCTCAATGAACGTGCACATGAGGACGAAGCCGAACACGCAGCTTGGCTAGTGGTGGCCGATGGTATATCGGCGCTGCTCTGCGCGGAAAAATTGTTTCCTGCCAGTGACATCATCGGCGTTTGCAACCGCGACGCTTCTGTCGCGGCCATCTTCCAATTAAAGGAGTGGCTGAACAATATGATTCGCTACTACGCCGACATCGACAGCAGCAATTTCCTGTTGGGCGAGATGCCAGCCGGAATGCTGCTGCGCGTATTTCAACAGAGGCTGTGAGTATGCCTGTATCGACAACTGCATGCTTGCAATTCATCGAAAAAAATCCACCGCTTCAGGAAGTCTACATCGGAAACTCTCCGCTTTTTTCTAAAATCCGCCACCATATGCAGGCACTGTATATCGCGATTTATCAACCGGAAGGAGATGAGTACCAGAACGAGTCGGCGCTGATGCTCCGATTCGAGATGTTGAAATGGCTGACATCACCTTTGGTACCAGATATTGGCTTGTTCCTGCGCTGCGGCCTTGCCGATGAGGAGCGGAACCGCCGGCTATGGGGGGCGCAGGTCGCGCAAACCATCGAGTTGCTGAAAGATCTGATCGCTCGCTACACCGAGGAGGGGTCCGTGCTTAACACGGAGTTCGTCCGGCTATTCGTAGAACTTGCCTGTGAATACTCGGAGGGCGGTATCAGGATCTGGTGCCACCCAAAGGAACGTGATCTTTTTCGCGAGCTTCTCGAGGGGCTGAGCGATCTTGAGGATGGAGTATTCGTCAGCACATTAGCAGAGTATCGAAATAGTCCGCCTGCTGAAGTATTGATCCGTTTTGGACCGTTGCGGACACGTGGCTTCGGCAATGCGCCGGAGGCACTGATCACTTCGCCGTCATATCGCCGGCTAGTTCGCCTTGTATGGGCTGGGCTGTCGGATGAGGAAGGGTTTGCCGATGATCCGGTACTGCCTACTTACAATTATCTGACCACCATGCGCTCGGTCCGGACCACGGTTACCGGAAGTCTTGGAGAATGGGATGGTCTGACAGGAAAAGAGCCGGTGGACGATCTTGCGATCATTGATCAGAAGGTTCTTGTGAAAAAAGCCCTGTATGGATGTGTGCTTGTTGAGTTCCCCGATGAGTATGGTGTGCTGCTGCGTTCCGGTTCCCGCTTGCTGGTGTTCAGTCCTAGTTGCACCGACGCCGACACTGAGATCATTGGCTACCGACACGTCAGCGACGTAGCAGCCGGCGATTACCTGCTGGTCCACGATGCTGATGCTGATCTCGGTGAGGTGAGCGTCGATGCCGCCAAGGCGCCGCTGGCTGCCCTCTGGAAAAATGCGCTGTCTGACCTATGGAGGCGACACCCCCGCGTGTGTATTCAGAAAATGCAGCAAGCTGGCATTAACCTTCGGGATCTGTCCCGTGCGGTACAAAAGTGGACAGTAATGAATGGTACGGTGATTCGTGCGCCACTGCGCAAGAAGCATTTCGAGGCACTGCTTACCAAGGTGCTTGATCCGGAGCTGATTCCGTCAATGTCTGTTGATGGCAGGACTGTTTTGGGCTGGCGTCGGGCATGGGCGGAGATCGAGGCCACACGGGTTTCTGCGATACAACACGGAGCCTTGGAAAACGCCATAGTAAACGAACAACTGGTCGCGGAGCTGAGCAAGGAATTGGCATCAATCCGCGGCATGATTTCACTGGACGATGTCTATCGTCACCTGCTTCAGCCGGAAAGCGGACTGACTGGCAGCGTGGCATTTAAACCTGTACTCAGTATCTCATCAGATTTTTCAGCGCCGGCAGAGCAGCTGGGAAAACTGCTGAGGTTGCCGATTGCTGAACAGTACCGTACAGGTTATGGAGACGATTATCTGTGCGCATGATTCCTAGATTTATCGATGAGTCCTCCCCGCCCGGCGAGGTGACGCTGTATCGCAAACTCGAAAGTGCCCAGTATGGCTGGACCGTCATCCACTCGCTGGACTTAGCACCGAGTAACCATAACAGGCGCACCGAGCTCGACTTTGTGATTCTGATGCCTGACGTCGGCATTCTTTGTGTAGAGGTTAAGTCGCATCGGGAGATAGGCTTCGACGGCGACCGCTGGTACCCCGAGACCATCACCAAATCACCATTCCGCCAGGCACAAGATGCGCGTTATGCCTTGCGCCGCCGTCTGGTAGATCGCTTAACGATCTTTTCTCAAGTTCCAGTGGTTCACTGCTGTATTTTCCCTCAGGCGGATTTTGCTATGTCGCCAAACATGTCTGTTAAGCCCTACGAAGTGATGGACCGCGTGCTGTTTGAGGCCTGTAAAACAGGGGATTCGCTATGTGAGTCGCTGAAAAATATGGTCCAGCGGATTATTGATGCAGATCCGACGATTACCCCGCTTAAGGCGCCGTTATCGGGGCAGCAAGTTGAGGATTTCGTCAGGTTTTGTTTTCCCATCCGTACACGCCGGCCGGAAAAGAGCGCTGAAATTCGTCACCGCGAGGAGGAGCTCGAGAAACTGCTGCGCGAGCAGCAGCAACCGGTGCTTCGTTTGACAGGTTACAACCGTCGGGTGCTTGTAGAAGGTGGAGCAGGAACCGGTAAGTCGCTGATTGGTCTCGGCGTTGCCCGGATCAAAGCCGCCCAAGGTCTCCGTGTGGGCTACCTCTGCTTCAATAGGTTGATCGGTCAATGGGCCGCTAGGCAGTTTGAGGACGACCAGAACCCGCTTTTGGTCGGAGGTTCTGCCCTGAGCGTGCTGATATCCCTCACTGGTATTAGTGTGCCGAACGATACAAGCAATAATTTCTGGTCCGGCGTGCCACTGGAGATTCAAGATCGCCTTACTGACCCCTCGTGTGCGCATGATGCGCGGTTTGATTATCTCGTTATCGACGAGGCGCAGGACATACTTGGGCGTCCGGACCTGCTGGACTGTATCTGTTTGCTATTAGACGGTGGCCTAGATGGCGGTAGCTTCCTGATGCTGGGCGATTTTCGCAACCAAGTCATGACTGGTGCCAGAGAGCTTGAGGCTCCCCTTGCTGCCGTGCGGCGTTCTTCAGCCCGCTGGGTACTTACGGAAAATTGCCGGAACTACAAGGACATTGCTCAGATCGCGATGAAGCTTTCCAAGGCTGACCAGAGTACATATTCAGGGTACCTGCGTCAGGGCGGTGGTCTGCATACATGGAACCTGGAGCTGTATCAGGACGCAGATGATCAGGTCCGCAAAATCATGATGTGCTTGGATTCGGCTTTGAACAGCGGATTTCGCGAGGAAGACATCACGGTGCTCTCTTTCGGGGCAGAACAGCAATCGGTGTTGCCACTGCTTCGAAATACGTGCAGCCGCTCCTTCGCAATTGCCGGGAGTACAGGCGTGAAGGGTATCCGCTGGTCTACTGTTCCCGCCTACAAGGGGCTTGAGAACAAAGTCATCATCATTACCGATGTAATTCCTTCCAATAGTGGCTTCGATCGGAGCCTCTTCTATACGGGAATTACCCGGGCCCAAGAGCGGCTCCATCTTTTTTGCCATGCTTCTGGCGCCTCACAGCTAGCAGAATGGATCACCCGTGCTGAGAAAAAAAATGAATAAAGAACGATCAGCGGAAATTGAATTTCTGCGCGGTGAGCTGGTGGGGCCTGCACGTTCCCTGGACGCGAGTCGAACTAACACTACGGTTGCCCTTGATGCACAGGGCTGCTTCCGGCTGACTGGGGATACCGATGGGACCTTGCACTACCAATGCAAGGGTACCGACGTTCTGCAGGAAATTGTTCACTACCATGGCGAAACGCCCATGCAGCGTTATGGCGCGGGTCTATTGCACCCGCGTAACTGTGTGCGTGGGATGGTGATTGACGAACCTATGGGGGCTGGGGCATCCACCGGGCAAAAGAACGACGGTGAACTGGACGAGGACGCATCTGACGAAACTGTGCAGGCAGTGGTCTCCGATTCGGAAGAGTCTACGTTGTCCGCTGTGTTCGCGACTGGCGATGCGGCTGCTGAAGGCAGCGGCGCCGAGGCGGATGACGATGATTTCGAGGTCGGTAGCGACGATATGTCCCAGCCGTCGGTCATGGGTATCAGCTTTTGCCTCGAGGAAGGAGAGGGCGAATTTGTAGTGTCGCTGCCGCCGATGAAAAAACTCTTATGGCAGTTGCCAGAGGCGGACGCATTCCCCGTCAACGGGCAGTACGAGCCCTGTACCAAAGTCACCACTAATGAGGGCGTTGAGCTCCGGACCGAGGCTTGGCGACGTGTGCCGGCTACGACAGAGGACACGCGCGAATGTTTTATACTGGCCAGCCTTAAATCCGGGCAGTCCGAAACCAGAAACCTTGTCTTAACAGGTGGGCTGGCACTGCAGATTCAGGTGTTTCCACGCCGCATGCATGGCAAGTGGATCATCACCTGCGTGCTGCGCAATCAGATGGATGCCCAAGTAACTCAAGGTAAAGCAGAGCAGATCCGGAGCGTGCTGTTTCAGGCGTACTTTGAGGTGCGCGTACAGAGTGGGGCTGCTTTCAGCCGTTACCCTGAAGGTGTCAGGCCGTTTACGCAGCTTGATGACGATGAGCAGACACTTGCTTTGCTCTATCGTGACCAAGCGACGTGGGCTATCGGACATGGATGTGCGGCGGGATGGGAATGTGTTGATGGGGATACACCGGAGGCAGTTTTCGCTGATGTGATGCCAGCCGTGGAATTACCAAGCATGACGCCCGAGATCACGGACAGGGAAGGAAATCCTGTCACCCTGTCAATGCGCGAACTGGCTGAGCTCACCCCCTTTTCTCAAGGCAGTCAGGGCTGGAAAACGCTGGACAGTCTCGCGGATGAGTACGCCGCCTGGATTGATGCCCGCCAGGCGGACAGCATGGAGCTGCCTCCCCAAGTGCAAGATGCGGCCATATGCCATCTTGATGGCTGTCGGCAGTGTCTCGAGCGCATCAGAAATGGCATTGCCATCTTGAAGCGTGACCAAACTGCCCTCGAGGCGTTCCGTCTGACCAATCAGGCAATGCTGCTTCAGCAGGTAGCTACCAAACAGATCGCTCGCCGCGCCCTGATCCGCTGCGACGATTTTGTGGTCGCCGAGAATGTCCCGGAAGGACAACCGCGCACTCCGTGGGAGGTGTGGAATGAGGGCTCCGAGAAGTCTCATATTGGCAAATGGCGTGCATTTCAGTCCGCCTTTTTGTTGATGAGTATCGCCGGTCTAGTTGATCGTCG
The DNA here is from genome assembly GCF_042902325.1 of Pseudomonas sp. NPDC012596. NCBI lineage: Bacteria > Pseudomonadati > Pseudomonadota > Gammaproteobacteria > Pseudomonadales > Pseudomonadaceae > Pseudomonas > Pseudomonas sp. NPDC012596. The sequence goes on from NZ_JBIBEB010000021.1 coordinate 28,298, forward strand.
TTCTGACGACCGAGACATCGTAGATTTGATCTGGTTTCCCACGGGGGGAGGTAAGACCGAGGCATATCTCGCTGTCGCAGCTTTCTACATGTTTCATCAGCGCTTGAATTCACACGACGAAGAGAAACTTCGTCGTGACGGTACCAATGTATTCATGCGCTATACCTTGCGCATGCTGACCACCCAGCAATTTCAGCGTGCTGCCAGCCTGATTTGCGCGATGGAGCAAATCAGAGTTCGCCGGAAAATGGATTCAACCCGCCGCCAGCTAGGTGAAAAAAGCTTCTCACTGGGGTTATGGATTGGAGGTAGCGGCTCGCCTAATACTTGGGCCGACGCCAGTGCAGCCATTCGTAAGTATGATCGCGGTGATGTGACAGGGAACCCGCTAGTCCTGACCGAATGTCCCTGGTGCCGTAGCGCAATCGGTCGATTGGGGCAGGTCGCAACCGGCCGTCGAAACAAAGCCACCGGCAGCAATCTGGCGGGGCTGGCAGTTTCCGGAAAGCAGCCGTATCTGAAATGCTCCGACGTTGGCTGTGAATATGGTGGGGAGCGTGACAGGCTTCCCGTCGAGGTAGTAGACGAATCCATCTATAAGGATCCGCCGTCCATGTTCATCGGTACGGCAGACAAGTTCGCAATGATGGCTTGGAAGCCGGAAACCGGTGCGCTCTTTGGCTTCCATCATGAAGGGGAGGGACAGGTTACCCGTCTAAGACACCCCCCAGGGTTAATCATCCAAGATGAATTTCACCTGATTTCCGGGCCGCTGGGTACGATCTACGGCCTGTATGAGGGTGTGATCGAGCAGCATTGTACCGCGGAGGAAGGTCGGCATTTGATCAGGCCCAAGATCATTGCTTCGACGGCTACTATTCGCGGCGCAACGGGGCAGGTACGTTCTGTCTATGCACGTGAGAAACTGCAGCTGTTCCCCAACCCCGGACTAGAGATGGGAGACTCCTTTTTCGGACGTTACGCTAAGGACAGCGACGGGCAGCTGAAGCAAGGGCGCCTCTACCTTGGTATTCATGCCAGCGGTTACCGCTCCTTCTTGACTGCGCAGGTCCGGGCGTTTTCGGCAGTGTTGTTTCGCGCCTGGATGTTTGAGGACGGTAAGAAAGATGCGTGGTGGACCTTGCTGGCTTTTTACAACAGCCTTCGTGAGCTGGGTGGCGCGCAGACGCTTTTCCACTCAGATATCGCAGCCCGCATTAAGGACTACTCGAAGCGTTATGGGCTCAAGGGCAGCCCGCAACGCTACCTTAATACCGTTGAGGAGTTGACGAGTCGACAAAGCCAGGCACAACTGGTGGAGTTGATGGATCGGCTGGCATTGGACTGGAATGCTAAGGGCTGTCTTGATGTCTGCTTGGCGTCCAACATCATTGAGGTTGGGGTTGATATCGACCGGCTGGCATTGATGGCCGTCGTCGGTCAGCCTAAGTCAACCGCCCAGTACATTCAGGTGACTGGGCGTGTCGGCCGGCGCTGGATGGATCGGCCCGGTCTGATTCTGAGCATGTTCAATCCGGGGAAGAGCCGTGATCGTTCGCATTTCGAGCAGTTTCACAGTTATCACCGCCGTCTTTATGAGCGGGTCGAACCGACCTCTGCCACACCATTTTCGGTTGAGGCAGTAGAGCGAGCCCTAGCAGGTGTTCTTCTGTTGTGGGCTAGGCAGTGTCATGACGCCAAATCACCTGGCGAGGCTTTTGGTGACTATGCCGGTTATTTGGATGAGGCCCTTGAACTGCTGCTTGACCGTTGCGAGACGATCATGCATGGACAGCCAGATGAATTGGACCGTGTGTGCGGCGCCATGCGTAAGGTTCACCTTGATCTTCGTAAAAAATGGCAGACCAATCCACAGGAGTGGTGGTCGTACCCGCAAAGAAAGGACGGGGAGTACCTGATGCTGTGGTCTGGTGAGTTTGCGACTCAAGAACAGAAACGCAAAGGAGTACGGGTTCTCAGTAGTATGCGCAATGTCGATGGTACGGCCCGGGCAGCGATCAGCAACAACTATTTCGTGGAGGAGCAGACAGAACATGGCCAGTGAGATTCGGCTGGGACAACTGATTGCCCCTTTTGGTCCGGGAAGCATTTATACCGACAAGAATGGCATTCCGAACATCTTCTGTGGTTTGGATTTCTGGCACAAACAGAGGGACGAGCGAGGTAACTGGAAGGTTGATGAGGCCGCCATGCGTAAGCATGTGATTGACGAACCCAGGCTTTCCGCTCTTCTCCAGGTCCCTCAATTCCGCCAGCCGCCGGAGTTTTGTTTTGACGAGCAGAATCCTGGTATCTCCGGTTTGGAGGTCCAGACTCACCGTTTTCCTACTTGGTATGTCGACCGCCTTAGTCGAAAGATGCGGCGTTTCAACCTTGACACCCGGAAACTTGCCCCGCTCGAAAAAGGCGAAAAAGCTCAATGGCGGCCGGTACGCTTCATCAGTGTCTGCAGCCATGGGCATATTTCGGATTTTCCATGGAAAGCTTGGTGCGGATGTACCTGCCTGGGGGATACCGGACTGGTTCTTAGTGATTCCGGGGGGCCGGACCTGCGGTCCGTAAAGGTTTCCTGCTCGGTCTGTAAAAAATGGAAAACGCTGGCCGGCTCGATGAGTATGGAACGACACCAGGAAAGCGGGAAAATCAAAGAGTCCGGGCTTAAGTCTGCCGGAATTGGCTGCAGCGGAGAGCGACCGTGGTTGGGCAGGGCACCGCAACCCTGCGATGAGCCTCCGGTGGCAGTGCTGATCAACCAGTCGAACATCTATTTTGGCAAGATCCTGTCCTCGATCTACCTGCCTGACATGACCAGCGAGCAAAATGTTTCCGAGATTCAGAAGATCCTGCGTAAAAACGAAGCGGATCTCAGCGGCATCAAGGTCCTACTCAATCTGAGTCATCTATCGCAAGCCTTGGACATGCTACACAACATTCTGAGGCCTCATTACTCTCGCCTCCCGGATGACGAGCTGATTATGAAGGCTATGGACTCTCTCTGTCAGGGCACTTCACTGGCAGGAGAAGGTCCCCGGCCGGTTATGTCAGAGTCTGAGTCGCTGACATTTCGTCGGGCCGAGTACAACGTTTTGCGGAATGAAGTTGGACCAGGAATTGACGACGAACTAAGAGTAATCCCCAGCAAGATCCCAGATGGACTGCAACCTTGGTTTGGGCGGATCAATCTGGTCGAGCGACTACGCGAAACCCGGGTTTTCTGTGGTTTTGAACGACTGATACGGGAGAGAGAGCCGCTCAGGGACATGCCGTTAACGGCCATGAATCAGCTTTTCCTGAGTCCGCCAGAGCCGTCTTCTCAGTGGCTGCCAGCTATCAAGAACTATGGTGAGGGTATCTTTGTCGAGCTGAATGAGGATGCCGTCCTCGAATGGCTCGCGAATAACGAAAAATGGCTGACAGACCGACTGGACCAAACGTTTGTAGAGCGCATGGCGAATGAAACGAATCTAATGCCGCCGCTGCAGAGAAACAACTTGGGGCCGAAATGGGCAGCCAGATACCTTCTGGTTCATTCCTTGGCGCACATCCTGATCAATCAGATGGTGTTCGAGTGTGGATACTCGTCAGCTGCACTGAAAGAACGCATCTTCGTTTCAACCGATCCAGGAGCACCGATGGCTGCCTTCCTCATCTACACGGCAGCTGGGGACTCGGAGGGGAGTCTTGGCGGATTGGTTCGCATCGGGCGGCCTGAGCTCTTCGAGCCTATGGTGCTCAGAGCCCTTTCAAAGGCGTCTTGGTGTTCCGCCGACCCTGTATGCTCGGAGAATCTAGGCGGTACGGGCTCGCGGCGGGTCAACAAAGCAGCCTGTCATGCTTGTTTGCTGTTGCCGGAAACCGCCTGCGAAACTGTCAACAGCGGGCTGGATCGCGCCATGGTTATCGGAACTCCGGAGGCGCCACATCACGGATTTATGTCCGATCTGATGAAAGGGTATTTATTCTGATTTATCTTGGAAAGTCAGGACCCTGGACAGGCCCTGACTTTCCCTTCTATCCCCTGTCAGGGAGGAGTTTCAGGAGCGTTGAGACCATGCCGCTTCCGCGCGCTCAGTATCCGCGTTTTGTCTGGATTGTCGAGGTGAATAAGGGGGGCACTTCTTCCCTCAGCATTAGCTGAGTTTGCTCTGCACTCAAATTGCGACTTTAGCTACTCAGTTTTGCCTCAGGTGCCTGCGCGCTGCGACGCAGCTTGGTATGCTGCTGGCATTTTGTAATCTAGAAAGGAATCTCATGGAGCGTTTAAACCAGCATTTCACGGGTGTTGCCGCAAAGTACTTTTCCAAGGTGGATGCTACCCGTAACTCAAATCAGCATGAGATCGGCTCTAATGCTTTTAGTCAGATTTTAGGACACCCGGGCCACAATACTATGGTGCTTGCGGGTTCCTTTTTCTACTTCTGCGACGATTCGGAAGAGCCTCTTCGTGCCTTGGGAACCCTTTCTTGGTACGACGCTCGACGGCACAATCCTAATCGCAGTGCTGAGCTGCGCCTTTACTACCCGGAAAATATTGTCACCGCCCGTATGACCGAGGGCGACTTCTGCATAGTGGCAGTCAAGCCTGATCGGTCGGTCATGGTCATCGTTGCGTCTGCAGGCTCCACTGCTGAGAGACAGCTAAGGTGGCTTTTTGACATCGACGTGGTCAATGATTCGCGCTTCAAGGTTCATGATGTCGGGGCGCAGCGTCAAGTTAGCCTCATTGAAGAATTGATACTAGCGGAACTGGGAGTCGAGTCTCGCCAAGACAATGACAACTGGCTTGACAGTATTATTGGTCGCTTCGGTGAAACCTTTCCGACCACTGCCGAGTTTAGTCATTTTGCGAGAGAGACTTGTCCGGAGCAGTTTGACTTGGCTCAGGATTCAGACGCGGCGCTGATGGGATGGATGGTGCATGAAGAGATGCTGTTCAGGACATTCGAGCGCAGCATCGTTCAGCAGCAACTCGATTCTGGCTTCAGAGATGTTGACCACTTTATCAGCGTTTCCTTGAGTGTGCAGAACAGGCGTAAATCCAGAGTGGGATACGCACTGGAACATCATCTTGCGGCGGTTTTCAGCGGTAACAAGTTGCTCTTTGGTAGGCAAGTTGTAACAGAGAAAAAATCAACTGCGGACTTCTTGTTCCCTGGGGGGCAGGCATATCACAATCCGGCCTACCCGGATGAAAGCCTGGTCATGCTTGCATCAAAATCAACCTGCAAAGATCGATGGAGACAGGTACTGGCGGAAGCAGATCGTATACTCAGAAAGCACCTCTTTACCCTAGAGCCAGCAATCAGCAGCCACCAAACCGACGAGATGCAGCATCACCATGTCCAGCTAGTAGTGCCTGAGGCCGTTAGGGGCAGCTACACAGCAGCACAGCAAGGATGGATAATGAATTTATCTGAGTACATAGGCTTCGTCAGGGACACAGTCAAACGTTGATCCCGACAGCAATGGCTACAGGTCGGAAAGCGTGAGCTTCCAAGCGCTGCAATCCAGCGCACCTAGGGGGGAGCTGCTTGGAAGTGGGCCATACCGAAGCGATTGGGCTTTGTGAGATCCTTTGGTAGCTTCCCAACTCGGTTTTGGGCATAATGCGTGACAAATCGTCACTCATTTGACCCAGAGATTCGGCCAATGAACCATGAAAACGAAGACCTCGGGCTAATCCGAATTCTCCTCGAAAGCTACGATCAAAAAGCAATTGCCGAGTTTTTGAACCAAGTCAGCCCCGGAAATTGGTGCCGGGAGACAATCAATCGCTGGCTCAATGGCAAGGCTTCTCCCAGCCTTAGCCATCGTGAGTTTGAGGCGCTTCGGCAGCTGCTACCATCTCCTCCACCGAACCACCCCAATTACGATTTTGATTTCATTGATCTCTTCGCGGGGATTGGCGGTATTCGCCGCGGCTTTGAACAAGCCGGTGGTCGCTGTGTCTTTACCAGTGAATGGAATGATCAGGCTGTACGTACCTATAAGGCCAACCATTACTCCGACCCAAGAACGCATTCATTTAACGATGACATCCGGAAGGTTACTCTCAGCGACAATCCACTCGCGACTGAGCAGGAAGTAATTATTAGCATTCAGCAGCACATTCCCGATCACGACGTACTGCTGGCTGGTTTCCCTTGCCAACCTTTTTCGATTGCAGGAGTTTCAAAGAAAAATTCGTTGGGACGTGCCCATGGATTTGAGTGCAAGACGCAGGGCACGCTGTTCTTCGATGTGGCAAAAATACTTGAAGTAAAGCGCCCCGCGGCCTTCGTGCTCGAGAATGTAAAAAATCTGAAAAGCCATGATAAAGGTCGTACTTTTCGTATAATCATAGAAGCACTTGATGAGCTTGGATACAGGGTTGCCGATGCAGAGTATGACGGCACCCGAGATCCGAAAATCGTCGATGGTCAGCATTTTACCCCTCAGCACCGTGAGCGGATTGTCCTGGCGGGGTTCAGAAAAGATCTCAATGTCCATGACAACTTCACTCTGAAGGATGTTGAAAAACTATATCCTAAGACTCGCCCCACTCTTGGAGATATTTTGGACGACACAGTTGAGGATAAATACATTTTGACTCCTAAACTGTGGGAGTACCTTTTCAATTACTCCATTAAGCACAAAGCAAAAGGGAACGGCTTTGGCTATGGTCTGGTTAACAGGGATGCAGTAACCAGGACGCTTTCTGCCCGGTACTACAAAGATGGCTCTGAGATTCTAGTGGATCGTGGATTTAACCATGAAGTTGATTTTTTCGACCTGGAAAATATGGCAAATCGCCCCCGCAGGCTTACTCCGCGAGAATGCGCTCGGTTGATGGGTTATGACAAACCCGGTGAGCATGGCTTCCGTATCCCTGTGTCCGACACTCAAGCATATAAACAATTTGGAAACTCAGTTGTTGTTCCTGTTTTCGCTTCTGTTGCTAAGTTGATGAAGTCAAGAATTATGAAAGCTAAGCAGGCCATGGACGCGTAATGGCCGATGTACATACTCCGGAAGTCCGCGCGCGAAATATGCGGGCTATTCGGAGTAAAGACACGAAACCAGAGCTGCTGATCCGCAGGGGACTGCATGCTTCTGGTTTCCGCTACAGACTTGGCGGATGTGGACTTCCGGGTCGTCCAGATTTAGTCCTTCCAAAATATAAAACTGTAATTTTTGTCCATGGCTGCTTTTGGCACGGACATTCATGCAAGTATTTCAAGCTGCCTGCCACTCGCACAGACTTCTGGGCCGAAAAAATAAGTGTGAATCAGCTCCGAGATGCGCGCGATACAAACCGGTTGTTAGAGATGGGGTGGTGCGTGATTATCGTGTGGGAGTGCGGGCTTAAGCCGCTCAGTAGTAAATTAAGCCCGCTTCTAGAGAGGATATCAGCTCTATTAAATGATTCTGTTAAAGTAACAGGTTGCATAGAGCTTTTTTAGGGGTAATTTCGATTTATTATTGTTTTTTTTCTGCATCAAAAACAACCTGCATACGAGCTTTTTTGGAATAAGATCCTGAGTCATATCCGAACGTGTAAGTCAGTCCATCCACATCAGCTGGCTTCAGTGATCGAATCCACCATTTAGGTTTTGATTTGGGGTGCAAATCGTATCCCAGCACTTCTCTAAGTTCTGAGAGGCTTTCCTCCAAACGCCTATCCTGTTTATTTTCAATATTACCTTCATTCCAAATGACATACCGATATTCAATGTGCGCTCGTTCACATAAGAGAATTGTTTCAAAGTGCGGCAAGTCCAAGCCGTAGCCCGCAATCCGCCTATATGAAAATCCTCTATTGTTAAATGCTTTGGAGAATTTTTCTTTGGTGTTCAGGTTCTTTATGGAAAGAGCATCTGTAAGTATGGTGTTTGCGAATGCGTAGTAGTCGTCCGGTTTTTTTTTCGGGCTTTTAGGTCTGTTGCTTCCTGCTGTGGGATATTTCTTTTTGAATTCTAGGAATATTAGGTTTTCGCCGCCCTCATCTAGGGCGATCGCATCAAGATCTAGCGGCTTAAGCTTCCCTAGGGAGTTCAGCAAGCAGCGCTGAACAAATATATTTAAAAGCTTTTCCTCGCCTACATTTACTAGCCAGTCAGATGCGCTGAGTGGTTTTTCTATAGTAAAAGTCAGGCCTGATAGATAGTTTTCTATTAGATTGCTTATTAGGGATTGTAATTTTATAGATTCGGGGGTCATCTCAAGATTGATATTGCTTTTATCGCAGTAAGCTTCTCTTGTAATAACTTTGATAGTAGGTGGTTTGTCGGGAGTGACTGGGTTGAAAACTTCGTACGATAGATAAAAGAATCTGTGCCCCGCCGTTCCTAGGTGGTTTATAAAGCGAATGTCAGTCTTGGATGGGCTGATATCATTGCTTAATTTGATCCAATATCTAACGTTATTTGTGCTTTGTTGTGTCGTGTAAATCCACCCCTCCGAAATTCCGGAGAAATGTCCAAGGGTAAGTGCGTCGTATAGCTTCTTGGAGAAATATAATTCTGTGATTATTGCAGCTAAACGTAAATGTGTTTCGGCTTCTACTATGTGAATCCACTTGATTAACTTGTCTTTGGATGTTTTCAACTGCATTATGCCTTGAGTGCTTTCTTAATTGTATTCATTCTCGTTACCCAATTTTCTGTGACGGCCAGAAGGCGAAATTTTCAAAGAGAGTGCGGATCGGCCTTGCCTGAGGTGATCAGCGTCGTAGAAATGGATGAATGCAGTCGCGATGATGTCGATACTTTGGGAGTGAAATGGGAGTTGAACAGGTGTCTCATGTCACTATTTTTCAGGGCCAGAATTTTGAATGATGTCATTTTGACTTCTGCTTGTAAACGGGCAGCTGCGCCATGTCATTTTTTTCCTAGCCTCCTCCATATCAGTTTTGAAGTAAGTAGATAGTAATACCGTGTCGCGTCCGAGTGACCCTTCAGGTGCTGAGTAAGGAACCAGCGTAAATATTTAGCTTGCCACATCCAGGGATCATCTTGGTTCCATCTTTGCTGAATGGCTGCTTGCATGACTCGTGCTTGGAGTAGGTAACGTTTCTGCGTGGCCTTCGAACCGGTCAGTACGCCGCTCAGGAACAGCGTCATATCGAAGGGTTTGCTCATGTTCTCCCGCCAATGTAGGCCGACACCACGTCGATCCGGTTATGCCCGAGCTCTAGGCTGATTTGTTGGTGCGCCTGTTGATCGAGGTCATGGTTAATGCGATAGCAGTGGCCGCCATTGACCGGTGCGGCGTGGCCCGTGAGCTGCTCGTAACGTTCGCAGGCGTAGGCTGCGCGCAGTTCATGAAAACCCTTCAGCCCGTGTGTATGCAGTGTTTCGCGGGTGGGGAGCACGGTCTGTCGCAGGAGTGCGGCGTAGCTTTCGTTTTGGGTCAGCAAGTTGCGGCTGCCGGTCGGTGCCGCATGAAAAGAAAACTGCAGCGCCGCCTTCACCGCTTCATTGGCTATGATCCATCGCGGTGCTGATGCTCCCGAGCGGCCACCTTTGGTACCGTCCTGGATATTGATCCGAACAAGCGACTCGGCTTCGCGGTGCAAGCGTGGCAGGTCCGCCAGCATCGCTTCGCGCAGGCGCATACCGGTAGTCCGGGCCAACATAATGATAGCGGCCACCCGTTCGTACTGGTGTTCCACCAGTGACAGCGCCACTCGCTGTACTTCTTGATAATCTAGGCCGTCCGGCGCACGGGTGCGTACGTTGGAGCGGTGCTTTCCCAGCGTCTGGCTCGGGCTGATGACTTTCACGTCCTGATCACCGCGCAGCGCGGCGAGGGTTCGGTTAACGCTGCTCAGGCGGTTTTGCGCGGTGGCGATGCACAGTTCGCCTCGCTGGATCTGCTGGCGCAGGTATGCGACGTAGTCCTCCAGCGTCTGTCGATCAATCTGGCGTGCATCGTTGTAACCGGGGCCTTCCTCCGATCGGCACCAGCGCACGAAAGCTTGCCAGCGATCACCGTGTGCTTTGACGGTGGCGAAGTGGCCTCCGGCAAACAGATCTTCCAGAGCCTGCCGACCGGCGTAGCTCAGTTGGCGACCGTAGCCAAAATTGCGACCATCACGCCGACCGACCAGCGCCATTATCTTCACCTTGATCGTTGGTTTGTAGGAGCAGCAACAGGGCTTTCCAGTGCGGGCCGATGGTGTCCAACTGTCCCCAGTGCGCTGGGCGGATGAGGACGGCATTTTCGCTGCGTTGCAGCAAAGCCCCTTCTTCTTGCAACTGCTCGATAAGCCGAGCGAGGTCAGTTGACTCAGATGTTGGACGGCGACAGCGGCGACACTGGCGACAACCCCCGCCGCATCGGGATTGGCATGTGGCGACAAAGTGGTGGCAGTGGCGGCGACACACCGTAGCTCGGTCGGCGAGCGATGTTGCGCTCGATAGCGGCGCACGGCGTCATTGAGTCGGAACATGGCGCACCTCGAATATGTCCCCGTCATTGTCCAGCCAGTTATGGGCAACCAGCTGCAGCAATAACTCGAAGGTGTGCCGCATGCTTTTACGGGCAAAGCGAGGGCCGTTGCGTGTGATGTCGCGGAGGCGAAACGGTGGCCAGTTCTTCTTTATCAACCAGCGCAGCAGGCAGTCGGCCTCTGCGCGAAGTTTATTCAGAGGCTCCTGTTCAGTCAGTCGTTGGTTCTCGGCCAAGTAGTAATCCATCAGCGTAGAGGCGCGCTGAATGTGCATTTCTTCCAAGACAGTCGATTCTTCAACCACCGCCATCACACCAGCCATGCGTAGAACGTTCGCGGCGGCTTTGCCCGCAGCAGCTTGCACGTTGACCAACTCGCCGAACTCCCCTGACTCGCATTCAATGGTGTCGTGAATGGCAATCCAGGCCTCACGGGCGCGGGGGCTCAACTCCAGGGCCGCAGGGTTGAGGCCGCCGTCTTTATGGCGTGACCAAGGCTTCTGCATCAGCGCGGCAATGCGCTGCTGGTACAGGTGCACCTTTGGATCTCGGGTCAGGTCGATGGCTTTGTACAGCCGTTGTCCAACCAGACGCTCGGGCCAACTGATCAGGCAACGTCCCAAGATGCCTTGGTCTTTGATATCAGCGTCCTGCAGCAAGCGGTCGGCCAGGCGGGGTTGCAGCATCAAGTGCATGCTAAGACGGCGGTCATAGGCACGCAGATTTTCCCCAGCCATCGCGCGCGACCGATCAATCGGGCTGCCGTCCCATAACGTCGACAAGTGAGTGATGGCCTTGATCATGTTGTCCTTGTTCATGGTACTGCCGCCCAAAAACTGCCCGCCTTCATCGCTGAACAGCCCCATGCTCGGCAAACCATGGCAGAGGCTTTTGACCAGGCCTTCAATGGTCGGCTCAGCACTGAGGAGTCTCGGTTGGACGGGTTCAGGTTGGGCGTCCAGCGCTAGCTGTGCTGACTTTTTCGAGGTTGGCGATTTCGCGGTGAGGCTCATTGCAGCTCGGTGCGCCTTGAGTTGTTCGCCGTAGGCGATCCACTGCTGTCTCTCCCAGTCGCGTACTGCTTGCAGCGCAATCTGGTCCACCGCGCTCTTGCGATCACCCGAGCAAGTCACTGTCAGCAAGTACAGCGACAACGGATAGATTCGGCCGTCGAGGTGGACATTGCCGTGCGCTTGGCTCGCCAAAGCTGCCGTGGCTAAAACAGATTGCGCGGCCATGGCGCAGGGCACGCCGATCACATCGGCCATGCGTTCTACGGCCGGCCCCAAAAGATCGCCCAGCGCCGCGACCGGGTAGGGTAGGGGCGTAATCTGCTGTTCCAACAAGGGGCGTGGTGGCCCTTGTACTTCGCGCAGTTGCATAGCCGTCCTCCATTAATTACCGATCTCTCCCCCACGTCATCCCGCCAAGAATGCTGAGTGTTATCAGGGATCAAGGCCCCTGCGACCTGTGAGGGTGTCCACTGACGCGGGACTGGCGGCTCCTCACGACCAGGAGCAAGGGCATCTCATGATCTGGCCTCCTAAGCACCGATAGCGGTGGGCGGGTGGAGGCTGCACTGGCTGACGAGACCAGCGCCGCGAGATCCTGAGCCAGGTGCAAGCAGTACTGCGATGACCGGGGCATGCCTGACTGTCAGTCAGGTGCAGTCCATTCCCTGGTCTGCGGCACCATCATCTACAGTGCTGTTGCTGGTGACATCGGCGTTTGTCACGCCGATTGTCACGAGGGGGATTGCCGCAAAGCCTTGTGCGATCAGGGCTGCAGCAGTGTTAGAAGCGCCCGTCTCTTTTCTGGAAAAAGAGACGGGCGAACGGTTGGCGCAAAACGTTGGCCGAGCAGGTTCGTTGCTGCAGGGCTAAAGAGTTAGCGGGCAGCCGCACTAGGCGGATTGTTTAGAGGGCGTCCATCATTCTGGCGAATGACCGTGCGAGCCTCCGGGCGCGAATCGCACTTTGGGATGAACCACCGGGTTAGCGGCACGCGTTTGATACTGGCGTTCGCGAGAATCTAAAAGCCCGCAAAAGCGCTAAAAGCCCCGTGGTCACTGAATCGCAGACACAAAAAAAGACGCCCGAGGGCGTCTTCTTCTTAGGATTTGGTGGAGCCGGGGGGATTTGAACCCCCGTCCGCCAGTACTCCGCTGTCGGTACTACATGCTTAGCCGTGTCTACTGATTTAATCCGCAGCCGCCCGACGGGCAGGGTGCTTTGGATGAGTTGGGTAAGTTTTAGTCGCTTTGCCCCCAACGTGCTGCACGACGATCCTGTTCTGTATGACAATCATTTCGGGTTTACAGGCATCCCCTGATGATTGCTGGAGCCGAAGCTACCAGGAGAGCGGGCTCAGCTGCTTACGCAGCGAGAGCGTAACCCTCGTAGTTTTCGTCATTGGCAACTATAGAAAGTTGCAACAGTGGATTTACGAGTTCTGTTACCAACTCGGCATGCACCTAGAGTTTCGCTACCGGCGTCGAATCCTAATCGGCCCCACACTCAGCTCTAGCTGACCGTACCTTTCGGCACGTGGGCTGAGTATACGCGCTAAAGCGGGCGGCGTCGACAGCAGGTCGCCGCCCGCTTCAGTTCAGGCACCGCTGCCGCCGGCAGAGCCGCTGCCTTTCTCGGTTTTTTCGAGGCGTTCGAGCACTTTGCTGGTGATGGCAATGCATTCTTTGGTGTCGCCGGAGGCCTGGGCGGCCTTGGCTTTGTCGACTTGTTCGGTCAGGGCCTTGTCCAGGCCTTCTGATGTGGCGCCGGCGGTGGCCATGCTGTCGTCGATCTTCTGCAGGTTGCTGGTGCAGAGGTCGTCGGCAGCGAACACCGGGGAAGCCAGGAGGGTAGCGGCCGCGAAGAGGGCCGAAAGCGCGGTACCTTTCATGGGTGTCTCCTTGAAGGCCTCTGGAAGGTGGGCCTGTAAGGGTGGACTGCTGGGGTTTGGCGTGGGTTCAATCGGCGTGCTGGCTAGGGGACATGACTGTGTGTGGCGGGATGTTGCGGGCGAGGGTTTTGCCCTCGATTCGCGGGGCCAGCCTGCCCCCACAGGCTGGATTGCGCTGGGCCTGTGGGGGCGGGGTGGCGTTTAGTGAGGTTTGGTCAGGCCGCGTTCCATGTCGTCGATGAGTGCCTTGGCCATTTCGCTGAGGATGCGCGCCGCGCTGCCGGCCTGGCGGTCGTTTTCCATTTCGGCTTCGGTGGTGAGGTGGCGGATGCAACCGAGCAGGACTGAGAGCTGGCTGAAGGCGTGGTCGAAGGGGACGCCGGGTTGCAGGCGGAACAGGTCGAATGATTCCTTGCCTGCGGTGGTGATCTTTTTCAGTTCGTCATACATGGGATCACCTTTGCCTTTGCGCGTTGTAGAGGTCGGTCAAGGCGTGCTCGATCAGCGCTCGGGAGGTTTCGGAGGCGTGGGCGGCGTTGCTGAGCATGTTCAGGCCGGGTTCGCCGGCGTGGGTGCGGCAGTGTTCGTCGATGGTTTCGGCAACGCCGCGTAGCAGTTCGCTGGCGTGAGCGAGTGCATCGGGTGTGGGCATGTCGCTGTGGATGGAGAAGTAGGGGTTTGCGATGACGCGCAGGCGGGGTGGGTCGGGTACGATTTTCTTCATGGTCAGTTCCCAGTTTGTTGCTCAACGGGGGCCGCCAGCTTGAACCTTCTCACAGGGTTAGGGTGGCAGCCATGCGCGGGGTGAGAAACCGGTAAACATGGGAAATCCGGCCAGACCGAGGTCTGCCCGCGCAGGGCCGCCATTACGAGGCTGCTGTCATGTTTACGGGGTTCTCACACCCCATCGTTCGAAAACGACTCAGGGAAATTAGCCCTGATGGTTGTGAGCAACAACAGTGAAACGGCAGCGGCGGTCGTAGGATAATTCCCAAAGCATTCCATTCAGAAGCATTTGGTTGCAGGTTAGGAAATGTCTTACGGCTGGAGGGCGTAGGCGAGGGCTTTGCCCTCGATCGCAGGCAAGCCAGCTCCCACAATGGACCATGCCAGACGTTGGATAGTGCGCGGGCGGGTGACCGGGTTAGGGGATGTCTTACGGCTGGAGGGCGTAGGCGAGGGCTTTGCCCTCGATCGCAGGCAAGCCAGCTCCCACAATGGACCATGCCAGACGTTGGATAATGGGCCGGCGGGTGACCAGGCTAGGGGATGTTTTACGGCTTGAGGGCGTAGGCGAGGGCTTTGCCCTCGATCGCAGGCAAGCCAGCTCCCACAATGGACCATGCCAGACGTTGGATAGTGCGCGGGCGGGTGACCGGGTTTGGGAATGTCTTACGGCTGGAGGGCGTGGGCGAGGGCTTTGCCCTCGATTCGCGGGGCAAGCCCGCTCCCACAAATGGACCTCGCCAGACGTTGGATAGTGCGCGGGCGGGTGACTGGGTTTGGGAATGTCTTACGGCTGGAGGGCGTGGGCGAGGGCTTTGCCCTCGATCGCAGGCAAGCCAGCTCCTACAATGGACCATGCCAGACGTTGGGTAGTGCGCGGGCCGGTGACCGGGTTAGGGGATGTCTTACGGCTGGAGGGCGTAGGCGAGGGCTTTGCCCTCGATCGCAGGCAAGCCAGCTCCCACAATGGACCATGCCAGGCGTTGGATGGTGTGCGGGCGGGTGGCCGGGTTAGGGGATGTCTTACGGCTGGAGGGCGTGGGCGAGGGCTTTGCCCTCGATTCGCGGGGCGAGCCCGCTCCCACAATGGACCTCGGCAGACGTTAGATAGTGCGTGGGCGGGTGACGCGGTCTACCAGGTAGACGAGGCCGTGATAGTCGATGCCGCTGTGGGTGGATAGCCCGATCTCGCAGGTGCGGCTGGTGGATATGCCTTCGTTGCAATATTGCACCGCATCTTTGAGGGTGCGCAGCGAGTGGGCGTTGAGCTCCGGGGTGGTAAAGCCTTTGTCACCGGCAAACCCGCAGCAATGAATACCTTCCGGTATCACCACTTGCTTGCTGCAGCGGCGGGCCAGGTCGATCAGGGCCTGGCTTTCGCCCAGGTGCTGGGTGCTGCAGGTTACGTGCACGGCTACCGGCTCTTCCTGCGGGGTGAACTCCAGTTTGTCCAGCAGGTGGGTGCGGATGAAGCGTACCGGGTCGTACAGGTCGAGGCGGGTGTCGCCCAGGTCCTGTACCAGGCGCAGGGTGCAGGGGCTGGTGTCGCAGTAGATCGGGTCGAGGCCGCCGCGGCTGGCGTGCAGCAGGGCGTTGATCAACTCCTGGCGCTTGTGCTCGGCTTGCTCGGGGTAACCTTTGGAGGCGAACGGCTGGCCGCAACAGAGGCTGTCGGCGTTGTCGGGGAACACCACCTGGTAACCGGCTTTTTCCAGCAGGGCGCGGGTCTTGTCGAGCAGTGAGCTTTGTTCGCGGTCGGCGAAGGCCGGGCCCATTACCCGCGATACGCAGGCGGCCAGGTACACCACGCGGGGGCGGGCGTCGTTGCTCGCGGGGCCGAAGTCAATACTGCGCAGCGGTTGCGGCATGGCCGGGGTCCACTGCGGCAGGTGGCCTTTACTCGCCTTGCTCAAGGCCGCGCTCAGGCGGCCCAGGCGCGGGGCGCCCAGCAGCTTGCGGGCGGTGTTGGCGGCCGTCAGGGTCAGGCGGGCACCACCCAGCGCGGTGGCGAAGTGGTCGGCCAGCCAGTCGGCCGTTTTTGCGTGATCGGCCGCCTGGGCGCGCAACTTCTTCACCAGCTCGCCGGTGTTGATGCCGACCGGGCAGCGCTGGGCGCACAGGCCGGTGGCGGCGCAGGTGTCGATGCCTTGGTACTGGTAGGTTTGCAGCAGTTCGCGGGTGTCGATGCCGGCGCGTTTTTTTGCCTGGATGTCTCGCCACATGACGATGCGCTGGCGGGGGCTGAGGGTCAGGCCCTTGGACGGGCACACCGGTTCGCAGAAGCCGCACTCGATGCATTTGTCGACGATTTCATCGGCGGCTGGCAGCGGCTTCAGGTGCTTGAGGTGAATGGTTGGGTCTTCGCTCAGCACCACGTCGGGGTTGAGGATGCCGTTGGGGTCGAGCAGGCGCTTGAGCGCCCACATCAGCTGGTAGGCATCATGGCCCCACTCCAGCTCCACGAACGGCGCCATGTTGCGGCCGGTGCCGTGTTCAGCCTTGAGCGAGCCGCCGAATTCCACCGCCACCAGCTGCGCCACGTCGTCCATGAAGGCCTGGTAGCGCGCGACTTCTTCGGCACTGTTGAAGCCCTGGGTGAAGACGAAGTGCAGGTTGCCTTCCAGCGCGTGGCCGAAAATGATCGCCTCGTCGTAGCGGTGCTTGTCGAACAGCTGGAGCAGGCGGTTGACGCCTTCGGCCAATTGTTCAACGGGGAAGGTCACGTCTTCGATGATGACGGTGGTGCCGGTCTGGCGCACGGCGCCGACGGCGGGGAAGGTGTCCTTGCGGATTTTCCACAGCTGGTTGTACACCGCTGGGTCTTCGCTGAATTCGACCTTCTGCTCCAGGGGATAATCGCCGATGGATGCCATGACCTGTTGCAACTGTTCGTGCAGCAGCGACTGGCTGGCCGCGCGGGACTCGATCAGCAGGGCGCAGGCGTTGGCCGACAAGCCTTTTACCCACAGCGGCATGCCGGGCATGTTCTGCACCGAGCGCAGGCTGCGGCGGTCGAGCAGTTCAACGGCAGAAACCGGCTGGCGCTTGAGCACGGTGACCGCGCGGCAGCAGCTTTCGACGCTGGGGAATACCAGCAGCGCACTGGCTTTGTACGGGTGGTCGGGCACGGTGTCGTAGGTGACCGCGCTGATAAAGCCCAAGGTGCCTTCGGAACCGACCAGCAGGTGCTGCAGGATATCCAGCGGCTGGTCGTAGTCCACCAGTGCATTGAGTGACAGGCCGGTGGTGTTCTTCAGCCGGTATTTATGCCGAATGCGGTCGGCCAGTTCGGTGTTGGCGCGGGTTTCGCGGCCCAGCCGGGCGAGGGCGGCGAGCAGGTCGGCATGGCTGCTTTCGAAGGCCGCCACGCTGGCCGGGTCTTCGCTGTCCAGGCGGGTGCCGTCAGCCAGCACCAGGCGCAGGCCGGCCAGGGTGTGGTAGGTGTTCTGCGCGGTGCCGCAGCACATGCCGCTGGCGTTGTTGGCGACGATGCCGCCGATCTTGCAGGCGTTGATCGAGGCCGGGTCTGGGCCGATCTTGCGACCGAACGGGGCCAGCCAGGCGTTGGCCTGGGCACCGATGACGCCGGGCTGCAGGCGGATCTGCTCGCCCTGGCCACGGATTTCCTTGCCGCCCCAGTTGTCGCCCAGCACGATCAGCACCGAGTCGCTGATGGCCTGGCCAGACAAGCTGGTGCCGGCGGCGCGGAAGGTGACCGGCACGCGCTCGCGCTGGGCCAGGTGCAGCAACCCGACCACTTCGTCCTCGGACTCCACGCGCACCACCAGCTTGGGGATCAGCCGATAAAAGCTGGCGTCGGTGCCGAAGGCCAGGGTGGAGGTAGGGTCGTCGAAACGGCGTTCGGCGGGTATCAGGCGCTCGGCATCACGCAGGAATGCGGCGGGCAGGCTCATGCAATCTCCTCGCGGGGCCACGGCGTCTGGCGCGCCGTGTGCCCCGGTCATTCAGGCAGCTGTTGTAGGTGTCGGCACTGGCTGGTGCTCAGGCGCCCAGTTCGCGGACCAGCGAATCGCGGCTGATTTCGCTGATCGACTTGGCGCCGGTCAGCACCATGGCCACGCGCATCTCTTTCTCGAACAGTTCAAGCAGGTTTTTCACCCCGGCCTGGCCATGCACGGCCAGGGCCCAGAGGAAGGCGCGGCCGATCAGCACGGTGTCGGCGCCCAGGGCGATCATGCGCACCACGTCGAGGCCGCTGCGGATGCCCGAGTCGGCGAGGATCTTCAGGTCGCCCTTCACCGCGTCGGCAATCGCCGGCAGGGCGCGTGCGCTGGACAGCACGCCGTCGAGCTGGCGCCCGCCATGGTTGGAGACGACGATGCCGTCGGCGCCGAACTTGACCGCGTCACGGGCGTCGTCGGCGTCGAGGATGCCCTTGATGATCATCGGGCCGTCCCAGAATTCGCGGATCCATTCCAGGTCCTTCCACGAGATCGACGGGTCGAAGTTGTTGCCCAGCCAGCCGATGTAGTCGGCCAGGCCAGTGGGGTTGCCGCGGTACTTGGAGATGTTGCCCAGGTCGTGCGGGCGGCCCATCACGCCAACGTCCCAGGCCCACTCGGGGTGGGTCATGGCTTGCAGCACACGGCGCATCGGCCCGTTGGCGCCGCTCATGCCGGAGTGGGCGTCGCGGTAGCGTGCGCCGGGCACCGGCATATCCACGGTGAACACCAGGGTTTTTACCCCGGCGGCCTTGGCCCGCTCCAGGGCGTTGCGCATGAAACCGCGGTCCTTGAGCACGTACAGCTGGAACCACATCGGCCGGTTGATGGCCGGGGCGACTTCTTCGATCGGGCATACCGACACGGTGGACATGGTGAACGGGATGCCATGTGCGGCTGCCGCGCGGGCCGCCTGCACTTCGCCGCGGCGGGCGTACATGCCAGTGAGGCCGACCGGGGCCAGGGCCACGGGCATGCTCAGGGTTTCGTCGAACAGCCGGGTCTCGAGGCTGAGTTCGGACATGTTCTTCAGCACCCGCTGGCGCAGGGCGATGCCGGCCAGGTCCGAGACGTTGTGGCGCAGGGTGTGCTCGGCGTACGCACCGCCGTCGGCATAGTGGAAGAGGAACGGAGGCAGCTTGCGTTGGGCCGCGGCGCGATAGTCGGTGGAGGCGGAAATGATCATGGATTCTCGCAGCGTGGGTTGAAGGAGATGCCGGGCGCATGGGCGCCCGGCCCCTTTCACTTTAGTGATGAACCAGCATGCCGGTCAGCCAATAGGCCTGCACCAAGGTGATCAGGCCGACGATGGTGGCGAAGAACAGGCTGTGCTTCACGGTGAAGCGGAACAGGTCGGATTCCTTGCCGACCAGGCCGGTGGCGGCGCAGGCCACGGCGATCGACTGTGGCGAGATCATCTTGCCGGTTACGCCGCCGCTGGTGTTGGCGGCCACCAGCAGGGTGTCGTTGACCCCGATCTGGTGTGCGGTGGTAGCTTGCAGCGAGCTGAACAGGGCGTTGGACGAGGTGTCCGAGCCGGTCAGGAACACGCCCAGCCAGCCGAGGAACGGCGAGAAGAACGGGAACGCGGCGCCGGTGCCGGCCAGTACCAGGGCCATGGTCGACGACATGCCCGAGTAGTTGGTGACGAAAGCGAACGCCAGCACCATGCCGATCGACAGGATCGGCCAGCGCAGCTCCCAGAAGGTCTCCTTGAAAGTGGTCAGACCAGTTTTGAAGTTGATCTTGAGTACCGCCATGGAGATCAGCGCAGACAGGAAGATGGCGGTGCCGGTGGCGGAGATCGGGTCGAGCTTGAACACCGCTGGCATCGCGGTGGGTGCGGTGACGATCGGTGCGGTCTTGACCACCAGCTGGTCGAGGTGCGGAATGGCGAAGTTGAACACAAAGTTGTACATCGCGCCGCCCGGGGCGAAGGCCGCCTTGAACGGTTTCAGCGTCCAGATGGTGACCAGCACGGTGAGGATCAGGAACGGCGACCAGGCTTTGAAGATCTCACCGAAGCTGTACGGGCTCGGCTGGCTGCCAGTTGGTTGCACGACGGCGGCGCCGACGCTGGCCTTGGCTTCTGCGAACGAGCGCTTTGGCTGCCAGACTTTCAGGAACAGGGTGAGGCAGATCAGGCTGGCCAGGGCCGAGGTGATGTCTGGCAGTTCCGGGCCGATGAAGTTGGATGTGAAGTACTGGGTAACGGCGAAGCTCAGGCCGGCGACCAGGGCGGCGGGCCAGGTTTCTTTCACGCCGCGCAGGCCATCCATCATGAATACCAGCCAGAACGGCACGAACAGCGACAGCAACGGCAGCTGGCGGCCAGTCATGGCGCCGATGTGGAAGGCGTCGATGCCAGTCACCTGGCCGGCGACGATGATCGGGATGCCCAGGGCGCCGAAGGCGACCGGTGCGGTGTTGGCGATCAGGCACAGGCCGGCTGCGTACAGGGGGTTGAAGCCCAGGCCCACCAGCAGTGCGGCAGTGATGGCTACCGGGGCGCCGAAGCCTGCCGCACCTTCGAGGAAGGCACCGAAGCAGAAGCCGATCAGCAGCACTTGCAGGCGCTGGTCGTCGGTAATCGACAGCACCGAGCTGCGGATCACTTCGAACTGGCCGCTCTTGACCGTGAGTTTGTACAGGAACACCGCGGCAACGATGATCCATGCGATTGGCCAGAGGCCGTAGAGGAAGCCGTAACCTGCAGCGGCGAGGGCCATGTCGACAGGCATCTGGAAGGCGAAGATCGCCACCAGGATCGACAGGCCAAGGGTGATGCTGCCAGCGACGTGGCCTTTGAGGCGGAACACGGCGAGGGCGAGGAAGAAGAACACGATGGGGATGACCGCCGCCAGTGCGGACAGGCCAAGACTACCAAGCGGGGAATAGAGTTGTTGCCAGGTTTGCATATGGGGTAACCCCTAATTGTTGTTGGTCAGCACTGGCATTGGATAATTGGTAATACCAATTTACAATGTCTGGACGCTAGGTTAAAAGCGCGGTTACGGGTGTGTCAATTTGTCCCGTGCAAAACTTTGGTCGTGTGCCGATGAGCGGGCGTGTGATGGCGTGGGAAAATCGTCGGCTGATGGGTGCTGGCGTGACCTGGATCGGCGAGAATAGAGGCCCCTGAAACTGCCGGGGGTTTGTGGAGAGTGTGTGATGGTTTTTGATCAGGTCCGCCAACGGCGCCTGTCCGACGACATCGTCGATCGGTTGGAAGGGATGATTCTCGAAGGCACGCTGACCTCTGGCCAGCGGCTGCCGGCTGAGCGCGCCCTGGCCGAACAGTTCGGCGTGTCGCGCCCGTCACTGCGCGAGGCGATCCAGAAACTGGTGGCCAAGGGGCTGCTGGTCAGCCGTCAGGGTGGCGGCAATTATGTGGCCGAATCGCTTGGGTCGACCTTCAGTGACCCGTTGCTGCAGTTGCTTGAGCACAGTGCAGAGGCGCAGCGCGACCTGCTGGAGTTCCGCCATACCCTGGAGGCTTCATGCGCCTACTACGCGGCGCAGCGTGCCACCGAGCCTGATCGTGCACGCCTGAAGGCCGCGTTCGATACGTTGCAGGATTGCTATGCGCGGGCTGATGAGGTCACCCGTGCGGAGGAGGGCGCAGCGGATGCGCGGTTCCACCTGGCGATTGCCGAAGCCAGCCACAATGCCGTGCTGCTGCACACCATTCGCGGGTTGTTCGACCTGCTCAAGCGCAACGTGGTAACCAACATCGGCGGCATGTACCAGCAGCGTACCGAAACGCGGGACATGCTGATCAGCCAGCACCGCGAGTTGTACCAGGCGATTGTCGAGGGCAGGGCAGAGGCGGCGCGGGAGGTGTCCAGCCGGCACATTCTGTATGTGCAGGAGGTGCTGGAAGAGGCGCAGCACGAAGCACAGCGCGTGGCGCGGGCAGAGCGGCGCAGCGGGCGCTGAGAATCGTTGTGGCAGTACCGGCCTCTTCGCGGGGCAAGCCCGCTCCCACAATGTTCGAGCTCGACCCGGCCACTGTGGGAGCGGGCTTGCCCCGCGAAGAGGCCCGCATGAGCAACAGAAAGCCTTAGTCTTCCTTGCCCTTGTTGCGCACGGCCCGCTGCAGCTCGCGGTTGGAATCGCGTTCGCGCACGGTATCGCGCTTGTCGAATTCCTTCTTGCCCTTGCCAAGCGCGATCTCGCACTTGATCAGGTGCTTGCTCCAGTACAGCGCCAGGGCCACACAGGTGTAGCCCTTCTGCGCCACCGCCGCTTCCACCCGCTCGAGCTCGCGCTTGTTCAGCAGCAGCTTGCGCGAGCGGATGGGGTCGGCGATGACGTGGGTGCTGGCGGTCGTCAGCGGGGTGATGTGGCTGCCGAACAGCCAGGCTTCGCCATCCTTGAGCAGCACGTAGCTGTCGGTCAGGTGCGCCTTGCCGGCCCGCAGGCTTTTTACTTCCCAACCGGACAGGACCAGCCCGGCCTCGAACTTGTGTTCGATGAAGTAATCGTGTCGCGCCTTCTTGTTTTGCGCGATGGTCCCGGTCGGATGTTTCTTTTGTTTAGCCATAGGGGCGGCATTATAGGCAACTCACCGCGTGATCGGCTACGGGATTTAGGCGAGCTTGAGCCACTGCAATGAATACCGGACAATACAGGCCCTGTCTTACGCACAGAACTTGTTTTCGGCATGCTGCGAAGCACCGCCACCCAGCCTTGGAAGTGACGCCTGGATGACTACCCATATTCAACGCTCCGCCCTGCTGCCGTACCCTGCCCAGGCGCTCTACGATCTGGTCAACGATGTGGCCAGCTACCCGAAATTCCTGCCCTGGTGCTCGGCTTCGACCGTGATCGAGGCCAGTGACACGCACATGCGCGCCAAGCTGGAAGTGGCCAAAGGCGGCATGAGCCAGCATTTTGTGACCAGCAATGTGCTTGTGCCGGGGCAGTCGATCGAGATGAACCTGGAAGAAGGGCCGTTTACCCAGCTGCATGGTGTGTGGGTTTTCAAGCCGCTGGGTGAGAAGGCCTGCAAGATCAGCCTGGACCTGTCCTTCGACTATGCCGGGCCGATCGTGCGGGCCACCTTGGGGCCGCTGTTCAACCAGGCAGCCAATACCCTGGTGGACGCCTTCTGCCAGCGAGCCAAACAGCTCTACAGCTGATTGCTGTTTACCCCGCGCCCACAAAAAAGCCCGGACCATCGCCCGGGCTTTTTCATGCCGCCTGCATTTACTGCGGCGAAGTATCCAGTGGAGCGGGGGTTGGCACCGGTGTCGTCTCGATGGTGTCGATCTCGCGCTGGATGGATTCTTCCACCGAGCCCGGCTTGGCAGGCTTCTCTGCCGGCTGCGGCGCTTGCTGCTCTGGCTGCGTGCCTGGGCTGACCGTGGTGTCGCTGCTGCCACCGAGGATTTCCTGGTCGCGGCTGACGCCTGGCATGAAGTCCCCGGACAGGCTGACCAGCTGGTCGCTGTCATTGAAGAAGATGCTCATGCGCTCCTGCTGGCGTTTGCCGCCACCAGGCTGCAAGCTGTACAGGTAATCCCAGCGATTGGTGTTGAACGTATCCTGGAGCAGCGGGTTGCCCATGATAAACCTTACTTGCCGACGGGTCATTCCGGGGCGTAATTGGTCTATCATGTCTTGCGTAACGACATTGCCCTGCTGGATGTCGATTTTGTAAACCCCGGGAAACGAGCAACCGGCGAGTGCGAGCAGTCCCACGAAGGTGAGGCTGGTTAGCAAGTGCTTGGTGTTGTTTTGCATCGGTGGGCGACTTCCACTATCTTGGCTGGACAACGTAAACCCCGATCATACCCGTATTAAGAGAAGCTGCGAAGCAGCATCGGCGAGAAAGCTGACCATGGTTGAAAATAGCGAATTGCGCAAAGCCGGTCTCAAGGTGACACTGCCTCGAGTCAAGATCCTTCAGATGCTCGATTCGACCGAGCAACGTCACATGAGCGCCGAGGATGTCTACAAGGCGCTGATGGAGGCTGGCGAGGACGTCGGTCTGGCAACCGTCTATCGCGTACTGACCCAGTTCGAGGCTGCTGGTCTGGTGGTACGCCACAACTTCGACGGCGGTCACGCGGTGTTCGAGCTGGCAGACGGCGGTCACCACGACCATATGGTCGACATGGAGACTAACGAAGTCATCGAGTTCATGGACTCCGAAATCGAGCGGCGCCAAAAGGAAATCGTGGCCGAGCATGGCTACGAGCTTGTGGACCACAATCTGGTCCTCTATGTGCGCAAGAAAAAGTAACGATTTCGATCGTTATGAATAGCAAAGGCGACCCTGGGGTCGCCTTTGTGCTTTCTGTTTGGGCAGAAAATGTTGTGGGGCTGTGCCGGCCTCATCGCGGGCAAGCCCGCTCCTACAGGTCCTGTGCAGGTTTCAGTCCCTGTGGGGGTACCTGTGGGAGCCGGCTTGCCGGCGATGAGGCCTGAGAGGGCAGCATCAGGCCTTGCCGCTGACCACCATCTTGCGCGCATGCGCCAACGATTCTTTGGTCAGGTCGATGCCGCCCAGCATGCGCGCCACTTCTTCGACGCGCTCGCGCTTGCCCAGGTTGGCCACGGCAGTGTGGGTGGTGTCGCTGTTGCGCACCTTGTGCACGAACAAGTGGTGATGGCCCTGCGCCGCAACCTGCGGCAGGTGGGTCACGGTCAGCACCTGGCCGCGCTCACCCAGCCGGCGCAGCAGCTGGCCGACGATTTCGGCGGTAGGGCCGCCAATACCCACATCGACTTCGTCGAATACCAGCGTAGGAATACGCGAGGTTTGCGCGGTAATGACCTGGATGGCCAGGCTGATGCGTGACAGCTCGCCGCCCGAGGCCACTTTGGCCAAGCCCTTGAGCGGCTGCCCTGGGTTGGCGCTGACCAGTAGCTCGATCTGCTCCAGCCCGTGTGGCGAGAGGTCGTTGCCTTCATTCGGCGTGAGTTCGATGCAGAAGCGCCCCCCGGGCATGCCCAGGCGCTGAATCTCCTGCTCGACCGCAATCGCCAGCTGCTGTGCAGCCTGCTGGCGCAACGCGCTCAGCTCGATAGCCCGTTCCTTGTAATGCTGCGCAAAGGCGGCCAGTTCTTCGCCCAGGCGCTCAATCGACTCGTCGCTGGCGTTCAGCCCTTCGATCTCCTCCATCAACTGCTGCTGCAGGTGGGGCAGTTCGGTCGGGTGTACGCGGTGTTTGCGCGCCAGGGTATAGATGGTGTCGAGGCGCTCTTCCAGGACCTGCAGGCGCATGGGGTCGGCATCGAAGTTATCTAGGAAGCGATTCAGTTCGCCGACCGCTTCTTCTATCTGTATCTGCGCGCTGGCGATCAGGTTGGACGCCTCGCCCAGCGCCTTGGGCGTGTTGCTGGCGGCGCCCAGGCGGTTGAGGCTGGTAGTGAGGGCGGCGAGCACATTGCCCGAGTCGCTCTCGCTGCACTGGTCGATGACCTGGCGGCAGATCCCGAACAGGGCTTCGGCGTTGGTCAGGTTCTTGTGTTCCTGCTCCAACTGCTCCAGTTCGTTTTCACCCAGGCCCAGGTTGTCCAGCTCTTCCAGTTGATAGCTGAGCAGCTGGTGGCGGGCGCGTTGCTCGTCACCGGAGTTGGTCAGGCGCTCCAGCTCAAGGCGGGTCTGGTTCCAGCGCTTGGCCGCCAGTTGCACCTGGCGGGCCAGGTCGATGGCGCCGGCGTACTCGTCGAGCAGGCGGCGGTGGGTGTCGGTTTTGAGCAGCGACTGGTGTTCGTGCTGGCTGTGGATATCGATCAGCAGCTCGCCCAGTGCCTTCAGGTCGCCCAGCGGGCAGGGCGTGCCATTGATATAGCCCCGGCTGCGGCCCTCGGCGGTGATGACCCGGCGCAGGATGCACAGGCCTTCGTTGGCCAGGTCGCGCTCGGCCAGCCAGGTGTGAGCTTCGGGGATGTCCACCAGGTCGAAAGTGGCCAGGATGTCGGCCTTGTCGGCGCCAGGGCGCACCACGCCGCTGTCGGCCCGGTCGCCGAGGGTAAGGCCGAGGGCGTCGAGCATGATCGATTTGCCAGCGCCGGTCTCGCCGGTAATGACGGACATGCCGCGGGCGAGTTCGAGGTCGAGGTGTTCGACGATGGCGTAGTTATGAATGGACAGGTGCACCAGCATGGGGGCCGCTCCCGAGGGTTGGGTCTGGTTATTTATACAGTACTTTTTTCTGCCCTGCCAATGCCTGCTGGTGGAATTTGCCTGCACCCTGAAAAGCGCCTTGCCCCTTGAAGCTGGTTTTTCCGGCCCCATATAGCCCGCAGACACGGCGAGCTTTGCTCGTACAACAGAAATTGCGGAGGAGAGACCCATGGCTGACGAACAGCTGAAAGACCAAGACCTTAACCCCGAAGAGGCCGGTGCAGTGGATAACGGCGCCCGCGTTCAGGAGCTCGAGGAGCAGCTGGCCGCCGCCAAGGATCAAGCCCTGCGTGTCGCCGCTGACGCGCAGAACAGCATTCGTCGCGCTGAGCAGGAAGTCGACAAGGCCCGCAAGTTCGCCCTCGAGAAGTTCTCGGGCGACCTGCTGCCGGTGATCGACAGCCTTGAGATGGCCCTGACCCATCTCGACCCTGCTGACGAACAGGTCAAGAACACTCGCGAAGGTGTCGAGCTGACCCTGAAGATGTTCCAGGACACCCTCAAGCGCTACAACCTCGAAGCCATCGACCCGCACGGCCAGCCGTTCAACGCCGATCATCACCAGGCCATGGCCATGCAGGAAAGCGCCGAAGTGGAGCCGAACAGCGTGCTCAACGTGTTCCAGAAGGGCTACCTGCTCAACGGCCGCCTGCTGCGCCCCGCCATGGTGGTGGTCAGCAAGGCGCCGAGCGCGGCGCAACCTTCGATCGATGAGAAGGCTTGAAATCCACCGGGGCATCCCCATCTAGGTGTCAAGCCTTCAAGTATTACTGCAGTTGGCCAAAAGTAGTCGCTGCTACCAAATTCTAGTTTCGGGAGAGTTAACATGGGTAAAATCATCGGTATCGACCTGGGGACCACCAACTCGTGCGTCTCCATTCTGGAAAACGGTAACGTCAAGGTCATCGAAAACGCCGAAGGCGCGCGTACTACCCCTTCGATCGTGGCCTACGCCAACGATGGCGAAATCCTGGTAGGTCAGTCGGCCAAGCGCCAGGCTGTGACCAACCCGCACAACACCCTGTTCGCAGTGAAGCGCCTGATTGGCCGCCGCTTCGAAGAAGACGTCGTGCAGAAAGACATCAAGCTGGTGCCGTACAAGATCGTCAAGGCGAACAACGGTGACGCCTGGGTCGAGGCTGCTGGCAAGGAAATGGCTCCGCCGCAAATCAGCGCCGAAGTCCTGAAAAAAATGAAGAAGACCGCCGAAGACTACCTCGGCGAGCCAGTTACCGAAGCGGTCATCACCGTTCCGGCCTACTTCAACGACAGCCAGCGTCAGGCCACCAAAGACGCCGGCCGCATCGCTGGCCTGGACGTAAAACGCATCATCAACGAACCGACCGCCGCTGCACTGGCGTACGGCATGGACAAAGCCAAGGGCGACCACACCGTCATCGTTTATGACCTGGGTGGCGGTACCTTCGACGTTTCGGTCATCGAAATCGCCGAAGTCGACGGTGAGCACCAGTTCGAAGTACTGGCCACCAACGGCGACACCTTCCTGGGTGGTGAAGACTTCGACATGCGCCTGATCGACTACCTCGTCGACGAGTTCAAGAAAGAATCGGGCATGGACCTGAAGAACGATCCACTGGCCCTGCAGCGTCTGAAAGAAGCTGCTGAAAAAGCCAAGATCGAGCTGTCGTCCGCTCAGTCGACCGACGTCAACCTGCCGTACATCACTGCAGATGCCACTGGTCCTAAGCACCTGAACGTGAAGATCTCCCGCGCCAAGCTGGAGTCGCTGGTCGAAGACCTGGTCAACCGTACCATCGAGCCTTGCCGCATCGCACTTAAAGATGCCGGCATCGATGCCAGCAAGATCGACGACGTGATCCTGGTCGGTGGCCAGACCCGTATGCCGATGGTGCAGAAAGCCGTTGCCGACTTCTTCGGTAAAGAAGCGCGTAAAGACGTCAACCCGGACGAAGCCGTTGCCATGGGTGCTGCCATCCAGGGTGCCGTTCTGGCCGGTGACGTAAAAGACGTACTGCTGCTGGACGTCAGCCCGCTGACCCTGGGTATCGAAACCATGGGTGGCGTGATGACCGCGCTGATCGAGAAAAACACCACCATCCCGACCAAGAAGTCGCAGGTGTTCTCGACTGCCGACGACAACCAGGGCGCAGTGACCATCCACGTGCTGCAGGGCGAGCGTAAGCAAGCTGCGCAGAACAAGTCGCTGGGCAAGTTCGACCTGGCTGACATCCCGCCAGCACCGCGTGGTGTTCCGCAGATCGAAGTGACCTTCGACATCGACGCCAACGGCATCTTGCACGTCGGCGCGAAAGACAAGGCCACCGGTAAGGCTCAGTCGATCGTGATCAAGGCCAACTCCGGCCTGTCGGACGAAGAAGTCGAGCGCATGGTGCGTGACGCCGAGGCCAATGCCGAGGAAGACCGCAAGTTCGAAGAGCTGGCCGCTGCCCGTAACCAGGGTGACGCGCTGGTTCACTCGACCCGCAAGATGGTTGTCGACGCAGGTGACAAGGTCACTGCCGAAGAGAAAACCGCCATCGAAGCGGCCGTGGTTGCCCTGGAAGCCGCTGTCAAAGGCGACGACAAGGCTGCTATCGACGCCAAAGTCGAAGAGCTGTCCAAGGTCTCCGCACCGGTAGCCCAGAAGATGTACGCCGAGCAGTCGGCCGAACAGCCTCAGGGCGGCGCTCAGCAAGCCGAGCCGGAAGCCAAGCACGATGACGTGGTTGACGCCGAGTTCGAAGAAGTCAAAGGCGACGACAAGAAGTAATCGTTGCATGTTGTCGGCCAGCTCACCGGCCTTTGTCGGTGAGCTGGTAGGATGTCGCCGCGCGGGGGCTTGCTCCCGCGTTGGCGTATCTGGAATTCGAGAATTTTTACAGTATTTGTCTGGGCCATTCGTGGTGTGCAGGCAGGTGCTGATGGCGCGGCGCGGATGCCTGACGCCCAACAAGGTGCAAATGACCTATGTCCAAGCGTGATTATTATGAGGTCCTGGGTGTCGAGCGCGGCGCCAGTGAAGCAGACCTGAAGAAGGCCTATCGTCGTCTGGCGATGAAGTTCCACCCGGACCGCAACCCCGGTGATAAAGAGTCGGAAGACAAGTTCAAGGAGGCCAACGAGGCCTACGAAGTGCTGTCTGACGCCAGCAAGCGTGCAGCGTTCGACCAGTATGGTCACGCCGGCGTCGACCCAAGCATGGGTGGCGGTGGTGCTGGCTTCGGCGGCGCCAACTTCTCCGACATCTTTGGCGATGTGTTCAGTGACTTCTTCGGCGGTGGCCGTGGCGGTGGTCGTGGTGGTGCCGCACGCGGCAGCGACCTGCGCTACACCCTGGAGCTGAACCTGGAAGAAGCGGTGCGCGGCACCACGGTCAGTATCCGTGTGCCGACACTGGTCAACTGCCAGCCATGCGACGGCAGCGGTGCGAAAAAGGGCTCGACCCCGTCCACTTGCCCAACCTGCGGCGGTATCGGCCAGGTGCGCATGCAGCAGGGCTTCTTCTCGGTGCAGCAAACCTGCCCGCGCTGCCATGGCCAGGGCAAGATCATCACCGACCCTTGCAACTCGTGCCATGGCGAAGGCCGTGTCGAGGAATACAAGACCCTGTCGGTCAAGGTGCCGGCGGGCGTCGATACCGGCGACCGCATTCGCCTGTCTGGCGAAGGCGAGGCGGGCACCCATGGTGGCCCGACCGGCGACCTGTATGTGGTCATCAACGTGCGTGAGCACGAGATCTTCCAGCGTGACGGCAAGCACCTGTATTGCGAAGTGCCGATCAGCTACACCGATGCTGCCTTGGGTGGCGAGCTGGAAGTGCCGACCCTGGATGGCCGTGTGAAGCTGAAAATTCCGGAAGGCACCCAGACCGGCAAGCAGTTCCGCCTGCGTGGCAAGGGTGTGGCGCCGGTGCGTGGCGGTGGTGCGGGTGACCTGCTGTGCCGCGTGGCAGTGGAAACCCCGGTCAACCTCAGCCGTCGACAGCGCGAGCTGCTCGAAGAGCTGCGTGATTCGCTCGAAGGCGACAGCTCCCATTCGCCCAAGGCCAATGGCTGGTTCGATGGCGTGAAGCGCTTCTTCGGCGACCTCTGACAAGGAAATAGCTATGCGACGTATTGCAGTGATGGGCGCGGCGGGGCGGATGGGCAAGACCCTGATCGAAGCTGTGCAGCAAACCCCGGGTGCCGGGCTGACCGCGGCGATCGACCGCCCCGACAGCTCGCTGGTGGGGGCTGATGCCGGCGAGCTGGCGGCCCTGGGCCGCATCGGCGTGCTGCTGTCGGATGACCTGGCCAAGGTGGCCGACGATTTCGACGTGCTGATCGACTTCACTCACCCTTCGGTGACCCTGAAAAACCTGGCGTTCTGCCGCAAGCACGGCAAGGCGATGATCATCGGCACCACCGGGTTCAGCGTCGAAGAGAAGCAGCTGCTGGCCGAGGCGGGCAAGGATATCCCGATCGTCTTCGCTGCCAACTTCAGCGTCGGCGTGAACCTCAGCCTCAAGTTGCTGGACATGGCGGCGCGCGTGCTGGGCGATGAAGTCGACATCGAGATCATCGAGGCGCACCACCGGCACAAGGTCGATGCCCCGTCGGGTACTGCACTGCGCATGGGTGAAGTGGTTGCCAATGCGTTGGGCCGTGACCTGCAGGAAGTGGCGGTGTATGGCCGTGAAGGCCAGACCGGCGCGCGTGATCGCAAGACCATCGGCTTCGCCACTGTGCGTGCCGGCGATGTGGTGGGTGATCACACCGTGCTGTTCGCCGCTGAAGGCGAGCGGCTGGAAATCACGCACAAGGCGTCCAGCCGCATGACCTTCGCCAAGGGCGCGGTGCGTGCAGCGCTGTGGCTGGATGGGCGTGAGGCTGGCTTGTATGACATGCAGGATGTGCTGGAGCTGCGCTAACACTTGCAGCGATTGTTATGGCCCTATCGCCGGCAAGCCGGCTCCCACAGGGGCGTGCAAACCTTCGGGTGGGTGCAGGACATGTGGGAGCCGGCTTGCCGGCGATGGGGTGCAAGGCACCCCCTGTCGCAATCATGTGTTTTAGAGGCACATATACGGTAGACCCAAAACGCACTTTTCTGTAAGCTACAGCTTTAGTGTGTCCACTAAAAGCGCGCAGCGAATTGAATTCAGCACATGAAAGCGGGGTGACGTGTCCATACGTCACTCCGCTTTTTTGCAACCTGCGATCGCCCTTTCATGCTTGATTTACGGGAGGTCTTCTTGACAAAGCCAGCCATACTCGCCCTTGCCGACGGCAGTATTTTTCGCGGTGAAGCCATTGGTGCCGACGGTCAAACCGTTGGTGAGGTGGTATTCAACACCGCTATGACCGGCTACCAGGAAATCCTTACAGACCCTTCCTACGCGCAGCAAATCGTTACCCTGACCTATCCGCATATCGGCAACACCGGCACCACGCCGGAAGACGCCGAATCGAACCGTGTCTGGTCCGCTGGCCTGGTCATCCGTGACCTGCCGCTGCTGGCCAGCAACTGGCGTAACACCCAGTCGCTGCCTGACTACCTGAAGGCCAACAATGTCGTCGCCATCGCTGGCATCGACACCCGCCGCCTGACCCGTATCCTGCGTGAAAAGGGCGCCCAGAACGGCTGCATCCTCGCCGGTGACAACATCAGCGAAGAAGCCGCCATCGCCGCTGCCCGTGCCTTCCCAGGCCTGAAGGGCATGGACCTGGCCAAGGTCGTTTCCACCAAAGAGCGCTACGAGTGGCGCTCCAGCGTGTGGG
This sequence comes from Pseudomonas sp. NPDC012596, assembly GCF_042902325.1. Taxonomy (NCBI): domain Bacteria; kingdom Pseudomonadati; phylum Pseudomonadota; class Gammaproteobacteria; order Pseudomonadales; family Pseudomonadaceae; genus Pseudomonas; species Pseudomonas sp. NPDC012596. Next base: position 60,220 of record NZ_JBIBEB010000021.1, read on the forward strand.
AGCTGAAAACCGATAGCCACCCGACCCTCGAGGCTTCCGAGCTGCCCTACCACGTGGTCGCCTTCGACTACGGCGTCAAGCTGAACATCCTGCGCATGCTGGTCGCCCGTGGCTGCCGCGTGACCGTGGTGCCTGCCCAAACCCCGGCCAGCGAAGTGCTCGCGCTCAACCCCGATGGCGTGTTCCTGTCCAACGGCCCGGGTGACCCCGAGCCATGCGACTACGCCATCCAGGCAATCAAAGAGATCCTCGAAACCGAGATCCCGGTGTTCGGTATCTGCCTCGGCCACCAGCTGCTGGCCCTGGCCTCCGGCGCCAAGACCGTCAAGATGGGCCACGGCCACCACGGCGCCAACCACCCTGTCCAGGACCTGGACACCGGCGTGGTCATGATCACCAGCCAGAACCACGGCTTCGCCGTCGACGAAGCCACCCTGCCGGGCAATGTCCGCGCCATCCACAAGTCGCTGTTCGACGGTACCCTGCAGGGCATCGAGCGCACCGACAAGAGCGCGTTCAGCTTCCAGGGCCACCCTGAAGCGAGCCCAGGCCCGACCGACGTCGCGCCACTGTTCGATCGTTTCACCGATGCCATGGCCAAGCGCCGCTGAGCATCCTGCATCAAGGCCCCGGGCCGGCTTGCGCCGCGCCCGGAAGCGCCTGACCCAGATTGTTCAAGACGGCTTGCCGACTGACCCGCGGATTTGAGTGACAACCATGCCAAAACGTACAGACATCAAAAGCATCCTGATTCTCGGCGCTGGCCCGATCGTGATCGGCCAGGCCTGCGAATTCGACTACTCCGGCGCCCAGGCTTGCAAAGCCCTGCGCGAGGAAGGTTTCCGCGTCATCCTGGTGAACTCCAACCCGGCCACCATCATGACCGACCCGGCCATGGCCGACGCCACCTACATCGAGCCGATCAAGTGGCAGTCGGTGGCCAAGATCATCGAGAAAGAGCGCCCAGACGCCGTGCTGCCTACCATGGGTGGCCAGACCGCACTGAACTGCGCCCTGGACCTGGAGCGCCATGGCGTTCTGGAGAAGTTCGGCGTAGAGATGATCGGTGCCAACGCCGACACCATCGACAAGGCTGAAGACCGTTCGCGCTTCGACAAGGCGATGAAGGACATCGGCCTGGAGTGCCCGCGCTCCGGTATCGCCCACAGCATGGAAGAGGCCAACGCGGTCCTCGAGAAGCTTGGCTTCCCGTGCATCATTCGCCCGTCGTTCACCATGGGCGGCACCGGTGGCGGTATTGCTTACAACCGTGAAGAATTCGAAGAAATCTGCACCCGCGGTCTGGACCTGTCGCCGACCAAAGAGCTGCTGATCGACGAATCGCTGATCGGCTGGAAAGAGTACGAGATGGAAGTGGTCCGCGACAAAAAGGACAACTGCATCATCGTCTGCTCGATCGAAAACTTCGACCCGATGGGCGTGCACACCGGCGACTCGATCACCGTTGCCCCGGCGCAGACCCTGACCGACAAGGAATACCAGATCATGCGCAACGCCTCGCTGGCGGTGCTGCGTGAAATCGGTGTTGAAACCGGCGGTTCCAATGTGCAGTTCGGTATCTGCCCGGACACCGGCCGCATGGTCGTCATCGAGATGAACCCGCGTGTATCGCGTTCGTCCGCCCTGGCTTCCAAGGCTACCGGCTTCCCGATCGCCAAGATCGCCGCCAAGCTGGCCATTGGTTACACCCTGGACGAGCTGCAGAACGACATCACCGGCGGCCGCACCCCGGCGTCCTTCGAGCCGTCGATCGACTACGTCGTCACCAAGCTGCCGCGCTTTGCCTTCGAGAAATTCCCGAAAGCCGACGCCCGCCTGACCACCCAGATGAAGTCTGTGGGTGAAGTCATGGCCATCGGCCGTACCTTCCAGGAGTCCCTGCAGAAAGCCCTGCGCGGCCTGGAAGTCGGCGCCTGCGGTCTGGACCCGAAAGTCGACCTGGCCAGCCCTGATGCCGCCGGCATCCTCAAGCGCGAACTGACCGTGCCGGGTGCCGAGCGTATCTGGTACGTGGCCGACGCCATGCGTTCGGGCATGACCTGCGAAGAAATCTTCGCCCTGACCGGCATCGACATGTGGTTCCTGGTGCAGATGGAAGATCTGATCAAGGAAGAAGAGAAGGTCAAGACCCTGGCCCTGTCGGCCATCGACAAGGACTACATGCTGCGCCTCAAGCGCAAGGGCTTCTCGGACCAGCGCCTGGCCAAACTGCTCGGCATCACCGACAAGAACCTGCGCCGTCACCGTCACAAGCTGGAAGTGTTCCCGGTCTACAAGCGCGTCGACACCTGCGCCGCCGAGTTCGCCACCGACACCGCCTACCTGTATTCGACCTACGAGGAAGAGTGCGAGGCCAACCCGTCGACCCGCGACAAGATCATGATCCTGGGTGGTGGCCCTAACCGTATCGGCCAAGGCATCGAGTTCGACTACTGCTGCGTACACGCGGCCCTGGCGCTGCGTGAAGACGGTTACGAGACCATCATGGTCAACTGCAACCCGGAGACCGTCTCCACCGACTACGACACGTCCGACCGTCTCTACTTCGAGCCGCTGACCCTGGAAGACGTGCTGGAAGTCTGCCGCGTCGAGAAGCCGAAGGGCGTCATCGTCCACTACGGCGGCCAGACCCCGCTGAAACTGGCTCGCGCGCTGGAAGAAGCCGGCGTACCGATCATCGGTACCAGCCCGGACGCCATCGACCGTGCCGAAGACCGTGAGCGCTTCCAGCAGATGGTTCAGCGCCTGAACCTGCTGCAGCCACCAAACGCGACCGTGCGCAGCGAAGACGAGGCCATCCGTGCCGCTGGCAGCATCGGTTACCCGCTGGTGGTGCGCCCGTCCTACGTACTGGGCGGCCGCGCGATGGAAATCGTCTACGAACTGGACGAGCTCAAGCGCTACCTGCGTGAAGCCGTACAGGTGTCCAATGACAGCCCGGTATTGCTCGACCACTTCCTCAACTGCGCCATCGAGATGGACGTTGATGCGGTCTGCGACGGTACCGACGTGGTCATCGGCGCAATCATGCAGCACATCGAACAGGCCGGCGTTCACTCCGGTGACTCGGCTTGCTCGCTGCCGCCTTACTCGCTGAGTAAGGAAGTGCAGGACGAAGTCCGTGTACAGGTGTCGAAAATGGCCCTGGAGCTGGGCGTTGTCGGCCTGATGAACGTGCAGCTGGCCTTGCAGGGCGACAAGATCTACGTGATCGAAGTCAACCCGCGCGCCTCGCGTACCGTACCGTTCGTTTCCAAGTGCATCGGCACTTCCCTGGCGATGATCGCTGCCCGCGTCATGGCTGGCAAAACCCTGAAAGAACTGGGCTTCACCAAGGAAATCATCCCGAACTTCTACAGCGTCAAGGAAGCCGTCTTCCCGTTCGCCAAGTTCCCAGGGGTTGACCCGATCCTCGGCCCTGAGATGAAATCGACCGGTGAAGTCATGGGTGTCGGTGACAGCTTCGGTGAAGCGTTCGCCAAGGCCCAGATGGGTGCCAGCGAAGTGCTGCCGACCGGCGGTACCGCGTTCATCAGCGTGCGTGACGACGACAAGCCACAAGTGGCTGGCGTTGCCCGTGACCTGATCGCCCTGGGCTTCGAAGTGGTTGCTACTGCAGGTACCGCCAAGGTTATCGAAGCGGCCGGCCTGAAAGTGCGCCGCGTGAACAAAGTGACCGAAGGGCGTCCGCACGTGGTAGACATGATCAAGAACGACGAAGTGTCGCTGATCATCAACACCACCGAAGGCCGCCAGTCGATTGCCGATTCCTACTCGATTCGTCGCAATGCGCTGCAGCACAAGATCTACTGCACCACGACCATTGCGGCAGGTGAAGCCATCTGCGAAGCGCTGAAATTCGGCCCTGAAAAGACCGTTCGTCGCTTGCAGGATCTGCATGCAGGACTTGAAGCATGAGCATTACCAAATACCCGATGACCGTCCAGGGCGCTCGCGCCCTGGAAGAGGAGCACCTGTTCCTGAGCAAGACCGAGCGCCCACGCCTGAGCCAGGCGATTGGTGAAGCGCGCGAACTGGGTGACCTCAAGGAAAACGCCGAATACCATGCCGCCCGTGAAGAGCAGGGCATGGTCGAGGCACGTATCCGTGATATCGAAGGCCGCCTGCAGAACTCGGTGGTGATCGATGTGACCACCATCCCCCATACCGGCAAGGTCATCTTCGGCACCACCGTGGAGCTGGCCAACACCGAAACCGACGAGCGTGTGAAGTACCAGATCGTTGGTGAGGACGAGGCCAATATCAAGCTCGGCAAACTGTCGGCCAGCGCGCCGATTGCCCGTGCCATCATCGGCAAGGAAGAGGGCGACGTCGTCGTCATCAAGACGCCAAGCGGCACGGTCGAGTACGAGATTGTCGAAGTCCAGCACATCTGACAGGCGCCTTCGGGCGCCATCCCTCGAGGGCATCCTCTGGCAGCTGGCCCAGGTGTTCTGGGTCGGAGGCCTGTGGGTGTTCCACGTGGGGTTGGTGCCGGCGCTCAAGGTCAGTGGCCTGGCACCGTTGCTGGTGCAGGACATTGCCGGGCAGATCGACCGCTGGTTGATTGGCGTGGCGTTGTTAGGGTTGCTGACCCAATTGGCCGTGCTGGCGAGGGTGGATGGCCTGGCAGCCTGGTGGCGGCAATTTCGTGGCCAGATGCTGCTGCTGGGGTTTGCAGCCTGTGTGGGGTATTACACCTTGCGCTACGGCATTTCGGTCGGCGAGCGCTGGCAGATGTTCTGTTTCCTGGTGCTGGGTTTTTCCGGCATCGTGCTGGTGGCCCAGCCGGTACCGGTCAGGGCGCGCAAGGCGCGCCACTGATCGGCGCCACCGTTACTTGAAACGGTGGATGTTGGACAGCTGCTTGTTGGCCTGCGGGTTCTTGCGGTAGATCAGCGCTTTCTTGCCGATGGTCTGCACCAGCTCGGCGCGGCCCACCTTGCACAGCTCGGCAATGGCGGCGGCACGTTCTTCACGATCTTCGGAGCGAATCTCGACCTTGATCAGCTCATGATCGGCGAGCGCACGCTCCAATTCGGCGGCTACGCCTTCGTTCACACCGTTGCCAGCAACGATCAGGACCGGCTTCAGGTCATGACCAATGGACTTGTATTGCTTCTTCTGCTCGTTATTGAGCGGCATAATCTGACCCTTTCCGTCTGATTCTGTAAAATTGACAGGCATTTTACCCGAGGGCCCCTGGCTCCGCCCAGTCAATCACGACGCATATCATCGAGGTGCCCCGTGGTACAACGTTCCAAAAGCAGCGCCAACTGGCTGCGAGAGCATTTTAACGACCCTTTCGTCAAGCAAGCGCAGAAGGATGGCTACCGCTCGCGCGCGAGCTACAAACTGCTGGAGATTCAGGAGAAAGACCGCCTGATCCGTCCTGGCATGAGCGTCATCGACCTGGGCGCAGCCCCGGGCGGCTGGTCGCAGGTGACCAGTCGTCTGATTGGTGGCCAAGGCCGCCTGATCGCTTCCGACATTCTGGAAATGGACTCGATCCCTGACGTTACCTTCATTCAGGGCGACTTCACCCAGGACGAAGTGCTGCAACAGATCCTCGACGCCGTCGGTGATTCGCACGTAGACCTTGTGATTTCCGACATGGCCCCCAATATGAGTGGTACGCCCGAGGTGGACATGCCGCGTGCCATGTTCCTGTGCGAACTGGCATTGGACCTGGCAACCCGCGTACTCAAGCCGGGTGGTGACTTCCTCATCAAGATTTTCCAGGGCGAAGGCTTCGACATGTACCTGAAGGATGTGCGCACCAAGTTCGACAAGGTGCAGATGCGCAAGCCGTCCTCATCGCGAGATCGCTCGCGTGAGCAGTACCTGCTGGGCAAAGGTTTCAAAGGCGTGTGAAAGGCGTGCCACGGGGTGGCCGATAGTTATTTCCAATCGGCTACCCCGTCAGGATCGTCCGAACTTCGTGTAGTCTAGGTTTCACAAAGGGTTACAGACGGTGCCTGCGGATGCGTAGGTAATGTAGTAAGTTAGGGCGATGAATATCATGCGAGGCACGGCTGCGTCGTGCGCCGGCCTCAGAGGGTAGCGAATTGAACGACATGGCAAAGAATCTGATCCTGTGGTTGATCATCGCAGCTGTCCTGGTGACAGTGATGAACAACTTCTCCAGCCCTAACGAGCCGCAGACCCTCAACTACTCCGACTTCATCCAGCAGGTCAAGGATGGCAAGGTCGAGCGTGTGACCGTCGACGGCTACATCATTACCGGCAAGCGCGCCGACGGCGACAGCTTCAAAACAGTTCGCCCGGCCATTACCGACAACGGCCTGATCGGCGACCTGGTCGACAACCATGTGGTCGTCGAAGGCAAGCAGCCCGAGCAGCAGAGCATCTGGACTCAACTGCTGGTGGCGAGCTTCCCGATCCTGGTGATCATCGCCGTGTTCATGTTCTTCATGCGCCAGATGCAAGGTGGCGCAGGCGGCAAGGGCGGGCCGATGAGCTTCGGCAAGAGCAAGGCGCGCCTGCTGTCCGAAGACCAGGTGAAAACCACCCTGGCCGACGTTGCAGGTTGTGACGAAGCCAAGGAAGAGGTTGGCGAGCTGGTCGAATTCCTGCGTGACCCGGGCAAGTTCCAGCGCCTGGGTGGCCGCATCCCGCGTGGCGTGCTGATGGTCGGCCCGCCTGGTACCGGTAAGACCTTGCTGGCCAAGGCCATCGCTGGTGAAGCCAAGGTACCGTTCTTCACCATTTCCGGTTCGGACTTCGTCGAGATGTTCGTCGGCGTCGGCGCCAGCCGTGTGCGCGACATGTTCGAGCAGGCCAAGAAGCACGCGCCGTGCATCATCTTCATCGACGAGATCGACGCCGTGGGTCGCCACCGTGGCGCCGGCATGGGCGGCGGTCACGACGAGCGTGAGCAGACCCTCAACCAGTTGCTGGTAGAGATGGACGGCTTCGAAATGAACGATGGCATCATCGTCATCGCCGCCACCAACCGTCCGGACGTACTGGACCCTGCGCTGCTGCGCCCAGGCCGCTTCGACCGCCAGGTGGTGGTTGGCCTGCCGGACATCCGCGGCCGTGAGCAGATCCTCAAGGTGCACATGCGCAAAGTGCCGATTGGCGACAACGTCAACCCGGCGGTCATTGCCCGTGGTACCCCTGGCTTCTCCGGTGCCGACCTGGCCAACCTGGTCAACGAGGCTTCGCTGTTCGCTGCGCGTTCCAACAAGCGCCTGGTCGAAATGAAAGAGTTCGAGCTGGCCAAGGACAAGATCATGATGGGCGCCGAGCGCAAGACCATGGTCATGTCCGAGAAAGAAAAGAAAAACACCGCTTACCACGAAGCTGGCCACGCCATCGTCGGTCGCCTGGTGCCTGAGCACGACCCGGTGTACAAGGTGTCGATCATCCCGCGCGGTCGCGCGCTGGGCGTGACCATGTTCCTGCCCGAGGAAGACCGCTACAGCCTGTCCAAGCGCGCCCTGATCAGCCAGATCTGCTCGCTGTACGGTGGCCGTATCGCCGAAGAAATGACCTTGGGCTTCGACGGTGTCACCACGGGTGCGTCCAACGACATCATGCGCGCCAGCCAGCTCGCCCGGAATATGGTCACCAAGTGGGGCCTGTCGGAAAAACTCGGCCCGCTGATGTATGCCGAAGAAGAGGGTGAGGTGTTCCTCGGCCGCAGTGCTGGCAGCCAGCACGCCAGCGTGTCCGGCGAGACCGCCAAGCTGATCGACTCCGAGGTGCGCAGCATCATCGACCAGTGCTACGCCACCGCCAAGCAGCTGCTGATCGACAACCGCGACAAGCTCGAAGCGATGACCGAAGCGCTGATGAAGTACGAGACCATCGATGCCGATCAGATCGACGACATCATGGCTGGTCGTACGCCACGCGAACCGCGTGACTGGGATGACGACAAGAATTCGGGCACCCCGACTGCCCAGAATGATCGTCCAGAATCGCCGATTGGCGGCCCAGCGGCTCAACTCTAAGGGCACCTATGAGCTCGAAGCTGTACCCGACCCGGTTGCCTTGCGGCAACCGGGTTCTTGATTTGTCCCGTACCCATGTCATGGGTATTCTCAATATCACCCCCGACTCCTTTTCCGATGGTGGTCGCTTCAGCCAGCGCGATGAGGCGTTGCGCCATGCCGAGGCCATGGTCGCGGCCGGTGCGACACTGATCGACATTGGTGGCGAGTCGACTCGCCCCGGTGCGCGTGCAGTGTCGGTAACCGAGGAGCTCGAGCGGGTAGCGCCGATGGTCGAGGCCATCAACGCCCGCCTCGACGTGGTCATCTCGGTCGATACCTCTACGCCTGCGGTCATTCGCGAGTCGGCCCGGCTGGGTGCCGGCCTTATCAACGATGTGCGTGCGCTGGAGCGCGATGGCGCGCTGGACGCGGCAGCGGCTACCGGTTTGCCGGTGTGCCTGATGCACATGCGCGGCGAGCCGGGGAACATGCAGGATGACCCGCATTACGAGGATGTGACCGCCGACGTAACGCGGTATCTTGAGCAACGGATGGCCGCTTGCGCAGCAGCGGGCATCGGTGCGGATCGCATCATTCTCGACCCGGGCTTCGGGTTCGCCAAGACCCTGGCGCACAACCTTAGCCTGTTCAAACACATGGAAGCGCTCTATCGCCTGGGGCGCCCGCTGCTGGTGGGCGTTTCACGCAAGAGCATGATCGGCCTGACGCTGGATCGTCCGGTCGGTGAGCGGCTGTATGGCAGCCTGGCGCTGGCGGCGTTGGCCATGACCAAGGGGGCCAGTATTCTGCGCGTCCATGATGTGGCCGAAACTGCCGATGTAGTGCGCATGATCGCTGCGGTACAGAACGCCGAATAAGAACATTGGAGTCCCTATGAGCAGAAAATACTTTGGTACCGACGGCATCCGTGGCCGCGTCGGCGAATATCCGATCACCCCTGACTTCATGCTGAAGCTGGGTTGGGCGGCGGGCATGGCCTTCCGCAAGCAGGGCAATTGCCGCGTGCTGGTGGGCAAGGACACGCGTATCTCCGGGTACATGTTCGAGTCGGCGCTCGAGGCCGGCCTGTCCGCGGCGGGTGCCGACGTGATGCTGCTCGGGCCGATGCCAACCCCGGCCATTGCCTACCTCACGCGCACCTTCCATGCCGAGGCAGGTATCGTCATCAGTGCCTCGCACAACCCGCACGATGACAACGGCATCAAGTTCTTCTCGGGCCAGGGCACCAAGCTGCCGGACGAAGTCGAGCTGATGATCGAAGAGCTGCTTGACCAGCCCATGACGGTGGTCGAGTCGAGCAAGCTGGGCAAAGTGTCGCGCATCAATGACGCTGCCGGCCGCTACATCGAATTCTGCAAGAGCAGCGTCCCTACCAGCACCAGCTTCGATGGCCTCAAGCTGGTGGTCGACTGCGCCCATGGCGCCACCTACAAGGTCGCGCCGAGCGTGTTCCGCGAGCTGGGTGCCGATGTAACCGTACTGCATGCGCAGCCTGATGGCCTGAACATCAACGAGGGTTGCGGTTCAACCCATATCGAATCGCTGCAGGCGGCGGTACTGGTCGGTCACGCCGACCTGGGCATCGCCTTCGATGGCGATGGCGACCGCGTGCTGATGGTCGACCATACCGGTGCCATCGTCGACGGCGACGAGTTGTTGTTCATCATCGCCCGTGACCTTCACGAGCGGGGCAAGTTGCAGGGCGGTGTGGTGGGTACGCTGATGAGCAACCTGGGCCTGGAGCTTGCGCTCAAGGACCTGCATATTCCGTTCGTGCGGGCCAAGGTAGGCGATCGCTACGTCATGGCCGAGCTGCTCGAGCGCAACTGGCTGGTGGGTGGCGAAAACTCCGGGCACGTCGTGTGCTGCAACCACACCACCACCGGTGATGCGATCATTGCCGCCCTGCAGGTGCTGCTGGCCCTGAGGCGCCGCGGTGAGACCCTGGCACAGGCCCGTCAGGCCCTGCGCAAGTGCCCGCAGGTGCTGATCAACGTGCGCTTCGGCGCAAGCAAGGTCGACCCGCTGGAGCACCCTGCGGTGCAGGAGGCCAGTGCCAAGGCTACCGAGGACATGGCGGGGCGGGGGCGTGTGCTGTTGCGCAAGTCCGGCACCGAGCCGCTGGTCCGGGTGATGGTCGAAGGTGACGACGAAAGCCAGGTGCGTACGCACGCCGAAGCCCTGGCCAAGCTGGTTGCTGAAGTTTGTATCTGAATTGGGCTTGCCAGCGCAGATCGGGTTGGGTAAGATCTGCGCCCACTTTGACCGACGAGGTAAAGCATGCGTCGCCCTATGGTAGCTGGTAACTGGAAGATGCACGGTAACCGCGCCAGCGTCGCTGAGCTGACTCAAGGCTTGGGCAAAATGCTCATTCCCGAAGGTGTCGAAGTTGCGGTGTTCCCACCGGCCCTGTTCATCAATGAAGTCATTGATGGGCTGAAAGGCACAGGGGTCGCCGTTGGAGCCCAGAATTCTGCAGTAATGCCCGAACAGGGTGCGCTGACCGGTGAAATTGCACCGAGTCAGTTGGCTGAAGTGGGCTGCAAGTTGGTGTTGATTGGCCACTCCGAGCGTCGCCAGATTATCGGCGAAAGTGAAGAAGTGCTGAATGACAAGTTTGCAGCCGCTCAGAAAAGTGGTTTGACGCCAGTGCTCTGTATAGGGGAAACTCTCGCAGAGCGCGAAGCAGGCAAGACGCTAGAAGTTGTAGAGCGTCAACTAAGCAGTGTTATCGACGCGTTCGGTATTGCCGCTTTTGCCAATGCAGTCATTGCCTATGAGCCTGTATGGGCCATCGGTACAGGTTTGACGGCCTCGCCGCAGCAGGCTCAGGATGTGCACGCCGCCATCCGCAAGCAGTTGGCAGCGAAGGACGCCGAAGTTGCAGAAAATGTGCAGCTTCTCTACGGCGGTAGCGTGAAGGCGGCCAATGCGGCCGAACTGTTCGGCATGCCGGATATTGATGGGGGGCTCATTGGTGGAGCATCCCTGAACGCAGACGAATTCGGTGCAATTTGTCGCGCCGCAGGAAACTGAACAAATGCTGGAAACAGTCATCGTTGTTTTTCATCTGTTGGCAGCGCTGTCGCTTGTAGTGCTGGTTCTGTTGCAACAGGGTAAAGGTGCGGAAGCAGGTGCATCTTTCGGCGCAGGTGCTTCAAATACTGTGTTCGGAAGCCAAGGTTCTGCTACCTTCCTGAGTAAATTTACTGCTATACTTGCTGCCACTTTCTTTCTGACAGCACTTGGGTTAGGATACTTCGCCAAGCAACAAGCTCACCAGTTGAGCGAGGCGGGACTTCCAGATCCAGCGGTGTTGGAAGTGCAAAAGCCAAAGCCGGCAGTAAATGATGATGTACCGGTGCTCCAGGAGCAGAAGAGCGAAACCACCAACACTGGTGATGTACCTCCTCCAACCGAAGAGCAGAAGTAACGGGTTTCAAGAAGTAGTATTGCCGAGGTGGTGGAATTGGTAGACACGCAACCTTGAGGTGGTTGTGCCCATAGGGTGTAGGGGTTCGAGTCCCCTTCTCGGTACCAATTGAAGCAAGAGAGCCCGCTTTATGCGGGCTTTCTTGTAGGTGGAGGTCGGATTGACCCAGCAACGGGTTCGGTCTTATACTTTCGCCCCAGCTTTGTCGCGGGGTGGAGCAGCTTGGTAGCTCGTCGGGCTCATAACCCGAAGGTCGTTGGTTCAAATCCAGCCCCCGCAACCAGCTTCAGCGGAGCCCCTTTTCAGGGGCTTTTTGCTAGCCGAACAGTTATCGGCGTCGTTGTCCAACGGCGCTTTCAGGGATGGGCGCTTCGCCCATTTTTCATTTGCACAGCATGCACGAGGGGGTTCAGGTGTCGAGCAAGCTAGAACAGTTGCAGGCCTTGTTGGCCCCGGTGGTCACGGGGCTGGGCTTCGAATGCTGGGGGATTGAATTCGTCTCCCAAGGCAAGCATTCGGTACTACGTGTCTACATCGACAAGGAAGGCGGGATTCTGGTGGACGACTGCGCTGAAGTCAGCCGTCAGGTCAGCAGCGTTCTCGATGTGGAAGATCCGATCAGCTCTGAATATACCCTAGAGGTTTCTTCTCCTGGCATGGAACGCCCGCTGTTCACGCTCGAACAGTTTGCCTCGCATGCCGGCGAACAAGTGAAGATCAAGCTGCGCTCACCCTTCGAGGGTCGTCGTAACTTCCAGGGCCTTCTCCGCGGTGTGGAGGAGCAGGATGTGGTGGTCCAGGTGGACGATCAAGAGTTTCTGTTGCCGATCGACTCGATCGACAAGGCCAATATTATTCCCAGTTTTGACTGAGACGTGCCGGGCCCGGCGGACTATCCGGGCCCAATGGCTTGCGCAAGGCGAGGCGTACGATGAGCAAAGAAGTACTGCTGGTTGTTGAATCGGTATCCAACGAAAAAGGTGTACCGCCCGGCGTCATTTTCGAAGCGCTGGAAGTGGCCCTGGCTACTGCAACCAAAAAACGTTTTGAAGACGAAGTCGATCTGCGTGTGGAAATCAACCGCCACACCGGTAGCTACGAGACCTTCCGTCGCTGGACAGTTGTCGACGAAGCCGATCTGGACGATCCGGCGATCGAGACCTGGCTGGCCAAGATTCACGAGACCCACCCTGAAGCCAAGGTAGGTGACGTGATCGAAGAGAAGATCGAGTCCATCGAATTCGGTCGTATCGCCGCCCAGACCGCCAAGCAGGTCATCGTGCAGAAGGTCCGCGAGGCCGAGCGAGCCCAGGTGGTTGACGCTTACCGCGAACGCGTTGGCGAGATCATCTCGGGTACCGTCAAAAAGGTCACTCGCGACAACGTCATCGTCGACCTGGGCAACAACGCCGAGGCGCTGCTGGCCCGCGAAGACATCATTCCACGTGAGACCTTCCGTGTTGGCGTGCGCTTGCGTGCGCTGCTCAAGGAAATCCGCACCGAGAACCGCGGCCCGCAGCTGATCCTGTCGCGTACCGCGCCACAGATGCTGATCGAGCTGTTCCGCATCGAAGTGCCGGAAATCGCTGAAGGCCTCATCGAAGTCATGGCCGCCTCCCGTGATCCGGGGTCGCGTGCCAAGATCGCCGTCCGCTCCAAGGACAAGCGTATCGATCCGCAAGGTGCCTGTATCGGCATGCGTGGTTCGCGCGTCCAGGCCGTATCCGGAGAGTTGGGTGGTGAGCGTGTGGATATCGTCCTGTGGGACGATAACCCGGCGCAATTTGTCATCAACGCCATGTCGCCGGCCGAAGTCGCGGCGATCATCGTTGATGAAGATGCCCATGCAATGGACATCGCCGTTGCCGAGGACAACCTGGCCCAGGCCATTGGCCGTGGTGGTCAGAACGTTCGCCTTGCCAGTCAGCTGACTGGCTGGACCCTGAACGTGATGACCGAGAAGGACATCCAGGCCAAGCAGCAGGCAGAAACCGGTGACATCCTGCGCAATTTCATCGATGAACTGGAAGTCGACGAGGAGCTGGCCCAAGTGCTGGTCGACGAAGGCTTTACCAGCCTCGAAGAAATTGCCTACGTACCGTTGGAAGAAATGCTCAACATCGATGGCTTTGACGAAGATATCGTCAATGAGCTCCGCGCTCGAGCCAAGGACCGTTTGTTGACCAAGGCCATCGCTACCGAAGAAAAACTGGCAGACGCCCATCCGGCCGAAGACCTGCTCTCCCTTGAGGGCATGGACAAGGACCTGGCGGCGGAACTGGCGGTGCGCGGCGTGGTTAACCGCGAAGACCTGGCCGAGCAGTCGATTGACGACCTGCTCGACATCGACGGCATCGACGAAGAGCGTGCCGGCAAGTTGATCATGGCCGCCCGAGCCCACTGGTTCGAGTAATTAGGCGCGGCCTGAGGAGAGAAGTGCATGACGCAAGTCACGGTGAAAGAACTGGCCCAAGAGGTCGAGGCACCGGTAGAGCGCCTGCTGCAGCAGATGCGTGAGGCAGGTCTGCCGCACACCGACGCCGGTCAGGTAGTGACCGACAATGAGAAGCAGACTCTGCTGACTCATTTGAAAAGCAGCCACAAAAGCAAGGCGGAAGAGCCGCGCAAGATTACCTTGCAGCGCAAGACCACCAGCACGCTGCGTGTCGCCGGTAGCAAAAGCATCAGCGTAGAAGTACGCAAGAAGAAAGTATTCGTTCAGCGCAGCCCGGAAGAGATCCAGGCTGAGCAGAAGCGTGAGCAGGACGAGCGCCGTGCGGCTGAAAATGCCGCTCGCGACAAGGTCGAGGCCGATGTTCGCCAGCGCAACGAAGAGCAGGCTCGTCGCCAGTCGACCGAAACTGCCGCCGCTGCGCCTGCGCCAGCTGCCAAGGCTGAGCCGGCACCTGCTGCTCCGGCTCCGGTAGTTGCCGACGCACCAGCGTCCGAAGACGCCGCTGCGCGTGCCGCCGAGCGCAAGAAGGACGAGACCCGTCGCAACGAAAGCCGCACTCGCGATGACGACCGTCGTCGTGGCGAGGCGCCGCGCGTGTCGATCAAGGTCAAGGTCAAGGAGAAAGAAAAAGCTCCGACGCCGCGTGCCGCGCCGCGCACTACCGACGAAGAGAGCGATGGCGCTCGTCGTGGTCGTGGTGGCAAGGGCAAGCTGAAGAAGCGCAATGCGCACGGCTTCCAGAACCCGACCGGCCCCGTCATCCGTGACGTGACCATCGGCGAGACCATCACCGTGTCCGAGCTGGCCAACCAGATGTCCGTCAAGGGCGCTGAAGTGGTCAAGTTCATGTTCAAGATGGGTACTCCGGTCACCATCAACCAGGTGCTCGACCAGGAAACCGCTCAGCTGATCGCAGAAGAGCTGGGCCACAAGGTCACTCTGGTCAGCGATAGCGCCCTGGAAGATTCCCTGGCCGAATCGCTGAAGTTCGAAGGCCAAGTCGAATCGCGCGCCCCGGTCGTTACCGTCATGGGTCACGTTGACCATGGCAAGACCTCGCTGCTCGACTACATCCGTCGTGCCAAGGTTGCCGCTGGCGAAGCCGGTGGTATTACCCAGCACATCGGTGCCTACCACGTGGAAACCGACCGCGGCATGGTCACCTTCCTCGATACCCCGGGCCACGCTGCGTTCACCCAGATGCGTGCTCGTGGTGCCAAGGCGACCGACATCGTCATCCTGGTGGTGGCGGCGGACGACGGCGTGATGCCGCAGACCCGTGAAGCTGTTCAGCATGCCAAGGCAGCTGGCGTTCCACTGGTGGTTGCGGTGAACAAGATCGACAAGCCGGGTGCCGACCTCGATCGCATTCGTAACGAGCTGTCCGTCGAAGGCGTGACCTCCGAGGAATGGGGTGGTGACACGCCGTTCGTCAAGGTTTCGGCGAAGATGGGTACCGGCGTCGACGAACTGCTCGAAGCCGTCCTGCTGCAGGCTGAAGTGCTCGAGCTGACGGCTACCCCGACCGCTCCTGGTCGTGGTGTCGTCGTCGAATCGCGCCTGGACAAGGGTCGCGGCCCTGTGGCGACCATCCTGGTTCAGGACGGTACGCTGCGTCAGGGCGACATGGTCCTGTGCGGCTCCAACTATGGCCGTGTACGTGCCATGCTCGACGAGAACGGCAAGCCTGTGAAGGAAGCCGGCCCGTCGATCCCGGTCGAGATCCTCGGCCTGGATGGCACCCCGGAAGCCGGTGACGAGCTGTCCGTAGTTGCCGACGAGAAGAAAGCCCGCGAAGTTGCGCTGTTCCGTCAGGGCAAATACCGTGAGGTCAAGCTGGCCCGTGCTCACGCCGGCAAGCTGGAAAACATCTTCGAGACCATGGGTCAGGAAGAGAAGAAGACGCTCAACATCGTCCTCAAGACCGACGTACGCGGTTCCCTGGAAGCGTTGAACGGCTCGCTCGGCGGCCTGGGCAACGACGAAGTTCAGGTTCGTGTCATCGGTGGCGGCGTCGGTGGTATCACCGAGAGCGATGCCAACCTTGCGCTGGCGTCCAACGCGGTGCTGTTCGGCTTCAACGTGCGTGCCGATGCCGGCGCGCGCAAGATCGTCGAGCAGGAAGGTCTGGATATGCGTTACTACAACGTGATCTACGACATCATCGAAGACGTCAAGAAGGCCCTGACCGGCATGCTCGGCAGCGATGTTCGCGAGAACATCCTGGGTGTCGCCGAAGTGCGTGACGTGTTCCGTTCGCCGAAGTTCGGCGCCATCGCTGGCTGTATGGTCATCGAGGGTACTGTGCACCGCAACCGTCCGATCCGCGTACTGCGCGACGACGTTGTGATCTTCGAAGGCGAGCTGGAATCGCTGCGTCGCTTCAAGGACGACGCTGCAGAAGTACGTTCGGGCATGGAGTGCGGTATTGGCGTCAAGAGCTACAACGACGTCAAGGTCGGCGACAAGATCGAAGTCTTCGAGAAAGTCCAGGTTGCTCGTACCCTCTAAGGGCGAGCAGGGTGCCAGCCCCCGCCCCAGGGCGGTGGGCAGCGCCTCAGTAGGTAGCGCCCGGTCAGGCTTCAGCCTGACCGGGCGTTTGCCGCTTTAAGATACAGGTAGCAAGAATGGCCAAAGAATATAGCCGTACCCAACGTATCGGTGATCAGATGCAGCGCGAGCTGGCAGAACTGATCCGCCGTGAAGTCAAGGATCCACGCGTCGGTCTGGTGACCATCACCGCCGTGGACGTCAGCCGCGACCTGGGCCATGCCAAGGTGTTCATCACCGTCATGGGCGAAGAAACCCCGGACGCCGTGAAGCAGTCGCTGAAGGCGCTGAACAGCGCAGCCAGCTTCCTGCGCCTGCACCTGGGCCGCTCGATGCAACTGCGCAGCGTGCCGCAGCTGCACTTCCACTTCGATGAAAGCGTCAGCCGTGGTGTTCACCTGTCGGCGCTGATCGAACGTGCTGTGGCCGAAGACCGCCAGCACAAGGATACCGACGAGCAGGACACCAAGGAGTAAGCGGTGGCCCAGGTCAAACGTATCCGCCGCAACGTCAGCGGCATCATCCTGCTCGACAAGCCACTGGGGTTCACCTCCAACGCGGCGCTGCAGAAGGTCCGCTGGTTGCTCAATGCGGAAAAGGCCGGCCACACCGGCAGCCTCGACCCGCTGGCAACGGGCGTCCTGCCGCTGTGCTTCGGTGAGGCGACCAAGTTTTCGCAGTACCTGCTCGATTCCGACAAGGGCTACGAAACCGTCATGCAGCTGGGGCAGACTACCAACACTGCCGACGCTGAAGGCGAGGTTCTGCAGACCCGCGAGGTGACCGTTGGTCGTGCCGATATCGAGGCCTTGCTGCCTCGTTTTCGCGGCCCGATCAGCCAGATACCGCCTATGTACTCGGCGCTCAAGCGCGATGGCCAGCCGCTGTACAAACTGGCACGTGCAGGAGAGGTAGTGGAGCGCGATGCGCGTTCTGTTACTATTAACCGCTTGGAGTTGCTCGAGTGCGAAGGCACCCGTGCACGGCTGAGCGTAGGATGCAGCAAAGGCACCTATATCCGTACCCTGGTAGAGGATATTGGCGAGGCTCTTGGCTGTGGCGCCTATGTTGCCGAGCTGCGCAGGACCCACGCCGGGCCCTTCGAGCTGGCCCAGACCGTGACCCTCGAGGAACTCGAACAGGCCCACGCCGAAGGTGGCAACGAAGCGCTCGATCGCTTCCTGATGCCTTCCGACAGTGGCTTGCAGGACTGGCCGTTGTTGAGCCTTTCCGAACACAGCGCCTTCTACTGGCTGCATGGCCAGGCAGTACGCGCGCCGGACGCGCCGCAGTTCGGCATGGTCCGGGTACAGGATCACAATGGTCGCTTCATCGGTATCGGTGAAGTGAGCGAAGACGGGCGCATTGCGCCGCGTCGACTGATTCGGTCGGAATGACCGGAACCACGGGTCAAGGCTTTGGCTGAGACCTGCGGATACAAGGGTGGCTGTCAGTAGGCACGGTCACACCTTTTTTATTAATACAGGGAGCAGTCCCTGGCCTATTGGAACCCGTTCGCGGGGTCCGTTATCAGGAGAAGCCAAATGGCCCTCAGCGTTGAAGAAAAAGCTCAAATCGTTACCGACTACCAGCAAGCTGCTGGCGACACTGGTAGCCCGGAAGTTCAGGTTGCTCTGCTGACCGCGAACATCAACAAGCTGCAAGGCCACTTCAAGGCCAACGGTAAAGACCACCACTCGCGTCGTGGCCTGATCCGTATGGTTAACCAGCGTCGTAAGCTGCTGGACTACCTGAAGGGCAAAGACACCACTCGTTACAGCGCCCTGATCGGTCGCCTGGGCCTGCGTCGCTAATAGCGGCCTGGTCAGTGGTGTGCATGGCGTGTTGCATGCTTCGGGGGCGCTGCCTTGCAGCGTTCCTGTCGGACACGCCACGCGTATCTCCGAGGTTGGCAGCCTGGCAATGTTGAGCGGATTACCCGCTCGGCGCCAGGCTCCCAGCCTCGTGTTGTATCTGGACGGTCAACGGGGCCGATTCCCTGTTCTGCCCAAGAATTCGCAAGAAACCAGTTCCCCCAGAGCCACTGAAAAAGGTAGGAAACCGTGAACCCGGTAATCAAGAAATTCCAGTTCGGTCAATCGACCGTTACTCTCGAGACGGGCCGCATTGCCCGCCAGGCAACCGGCGCCGTGCTGGTTACCGTCGACAACGACGTCACTGTGCTGGTGACCGTGGTCGGTGCCAAGCAGGCCGATCCAGGCAAGGGCTTCTTCCCGCTGTCGGTCCACTATCAGGAAAAGACCTACGCCGCCGGTAAGATCCCGGGTGGCTTCTTCAAGCGTGAAGGCCGTCCTTCCGAGAAAGAGACCCTGACCTCGCGCCTGATCGACCGTCCGATCCGTCCGCTGTTCCCTGAAGGCTTCATGAACGAAGTCCAGGTCGTCTGCACCGTGGTGTCCACCAGCAAGAAGACCGATCCGGACATCGCTGCGATGATCGGTACCTCGGCAGCCCTGGCCATCTCCGGCATTCCGTTCGAAGGCCCAATTGGCGCTGCGCGCGTTGCCTTCCACGAAAGCACCGGCTACCTGCTGAACCCAACTTACGAGCAACTGGCTGCCTCGAGCCTGGACATGGTGGTTGCTGGTACCTCCGACGCCGTGCTGATGGTTGAATCGGAAGCCCAAGAGCTGACCGAAGACCAGATGCTGGGCGCCGTACTGTTCGCCCACGACGAATTCCAGGCCGTTATCCAGGCTGTGAAAGAGCTGGCCGCCGAAGCTGCCAAGCCTACCTGGGACTGGAAACCAGCCGTTGCCAACACCGAACTGTTCAACGCCATCCGCGCCGAATTCGGCGAGGGCGTTTCGCAGGGCTACACCATCACCGTCAAGGCCGACCGCTATGCGCGCCTGGGCGAGCTGCGCGATCAGGCGATCGCCAAGTTCTCCGGTGAAGAAGGCCAGCCATCGGCTGCCGAGGTCAAAGAAATCTTTGGCGAAATCGAATACCGCACCGTTCGCGAAAACATCGTCAACGGCAAGCCACGTATCGACGGCCGTGACACCAAGACCGTTCGCCCGCTGAACATCGAAGTCGGCGTCCTGCCGAAGACTCACGGTTCGGCACTGTTCACCCGTGGCGAAACCCAGGCCCTGGTTGTCGCGACTCTGGGTACTGCCCGTGACGCCCAGCTGCTGGACACCCTGGAAGGCGAGAAGAAAGACCCCTTCATGCTGCACTACAACTTCCCACCGTTCTCGGTGGGCGAGTGTGGCCGCATGGGCGGTGCTGGCCGTCGTGAAATCGGCCACGGCCGTCTGGCCCGCCGTTCGGTTCAGGCCATGCTGCCTGCTGCGGACGTGTTCCCGTACACCATCCGTGTAGTGTCGGAAATCACCGAGTCCAACGGTTCCAGCTCCATGGCTTCGGTCTGCGGCGCTTCCCTGGCCCTGATGGACGCTGGTGTGCCGATGAAGGCACCGGTAGCCGGTATCGCCATGGGCCTGGTCAAGGAAGGCGAGAAGTTCGCCGTTCTGACTGACATCCTGGGTGACGAAGACCACCTGGGCGACATGGACTTCAAGGTTGCCGGTACCGCCAAAGGCGTAACCGCGCTGCAGATGGACATCAAGATCAACGGCATCACCGAAGAGATCATGGAAATCGCCCTGGGCCAAGCCCTGGAAGCGCGCCTGAACATCCTCGGCCAGATGAACCAGATCATCGGTCAATCGCGTACCGAGCTGTCGGCCAACGCTCCGACCATGATCGCGATGAAGATCGACACCGACAAGATCCGTGACGTCATTGGTAAAGGCGGCGCCACCATCCGCGCGATCTGCGAAGAGACCAAGGCTTCGATCGACATCGAAGACGACGGTTCGATCAAGATCTTCGGCGAAACCAAAGAAGCGGCAGAGGCAGCTCGCCAGCGCGTTCTGGGTATCACCGCCGAGGCCGAGATCGGCAAGATCTACGTGGGCAAGGTCGAGCGTATCGTCGACTTCGGCGCCTTCGTCAATATCCTGCCTGGCAAGGATGGCCTGGTGCACATCTCCATGCTCAGCGATGCGCGTGTAGAGAAGGTCACCGACATTCTGAAAGAAGGCCAGGAAGTCGAAGTGCTGGTACTGGACGTGGACAACCGCGGCCGTATCAAGCTGTCGATCAAGGACGTAGCCGCGGCCAAGGCCTCGGGCGTTTAAGCGACGCACACGCAGCAATAAAAAGGGCCCTTCGGGGCCCTTTTTTGTTGCCCAGGCGGAACCATTTGTGGACTTGCATCTTGCACGCAGATTTATGCCGCAGGTTGCAAATTGCACGACAGGCGATTTACCAGGTTGCGCCTAACTCATTGATTTATAAGGGAACAAGCGAAGCGGAAAACCTGGCACAGGCCGTGCAACTACCTTCATACCTGCCGCCAGGACTAACGGCGCAGACCTTTCGAATAAACAGGAGTGACCCACATGAAGAAGTTCGCCATTGCTGCCGCTACTGCTACCGCTCTGACCCTGACCATGGCTAATGCGGCCTTCGCACAGCAGTCCACCCAGGCCCCAATGACGCTCGCGGCAGGTGAGATGACCCAAGCCAAGGAAGCTACTTCCGATACCTGGATCACCACCAAGGTCAAATCCGACCTGCTGACCGAGAAGGGCATTCCGGGCTCTGACATCAAGGTAGAGACCAACAAAGGTGTGGTATCGCTGTCGTCGACCACCGCTGTGACCGAATCGCAGAAAGAGATGGCTGTAGCCATCACCAAGAAAATCAAAGGCGTGAAAGCCGTTTCGGCTGATGGCCTGAAAGCAGAATAAGGATTGTCCCGTAGGCCAAACGGAGTTGGCCACTTCTACACAAAGCCCCGGCCCAGGCCGGGGCTTTTCATTGGGGCTCAGAACACCGGATTGCGGGCAATAACGTCGCTTTCGAAGTATTCCTGATCGGCGATCAGCGGTTCCACCAGCGGGCGGCTGTCGCGAAAATGCGCTGTGCGGGTATGCGCCTCGTAGGCCTCGTCATCCTGGTAGATCTCATAGAGGTAGATCACCTCAGGATCTGCGCGGTCCTGGGAGACATCGAACACCAGGCAGCCCGGCTCGGTAGCGACGGAAGCGGCGGCATTGACCTGGATGGCGCTGAGGAATTGTTCGGCGCAACCCGGTTTGACGCGCGTTTTGATGAACAGACTGTACACAAGGCTTTCCTTTTGTTTTACATTCGTTAACGAATTGTATACAAAAATGGAGTCGCGCCAATGTCCGAATTACCTGCTCGCCCTGGTCGCCTGAACGGCCTTCGCCACATTGCCTTGCTGGTGCCCAACCTGGAGGAGTGTGAGCGCTTCTATGTCGACGTGTTGGGTATGGAAGTGCTGAATAGGGCCAACGAGGACTTGGTCTACCTGACCTGCGGCAACGACAACCTGTCGCTGGGGCGTGGAGCAGGGGCTGCGAATGGCCTGCAGACGCTGGATCACTATGGGTTTATCGTCGACAGCGTCGAGGAGCTGGAAGCCTGGTATCAGTACTTCAAGGCTCATGGCGTGACCTTGCTGGACAGGCCGTTCAACCATGGGGATGGTGCGCGCAGCTTCCACCTGCTCGACCCGGCGGGGAACAAGGTGCAGCCCCTGTACCACCCGGCGGTGTCGGGGCAGCGATTGGGTTGAGCCTGCACCGGCCCTTAGCGGCTTCAGCCGCGAGGGGTAGGACTTGCATACGGAGATTACTCGGCATCCAGATGCATCGGGGTAATCACCCGGCCATCTGTCTCGGCCTGCCCCAGCGTGGTATCGATGAAATACACCCGATCGTCTTCCAGCTTGCCCTTGTCGACCAGGTAGTCCTTGATGCTGCTGGCTCGCTCCTGGCCCAAGGTACGCAGCAGTGGGGCGCTCTCGGCCCATGACTTGATCACGGCATCGCGCAGCTTGGTGGCGCGCTCTTCGCGGCCCAGTTGTTCCCATTCTGCCGGGGGCTGCTGCTTCAGGCGGGTACGGTAGATACCTTCGAGCATGGCCGGTTTGTCGCTGTCGTCGACCACCAGCATCGAGGCATTGGCCGGCACCTTGTCGCCACGCCGTTGCAGGATCTTGTACCAGGTAGCCTGGTATTCGCGCTCCAGGCGCTGTTGGGCGATCAGCGGGCCATCGCTGCTCTGCGCGCTGGTGCCTTCGATCTCCAGGCGCAGCTCTGGGCGTTCCTTGAGTGCCGAGGCGAGTTTGTTCAGGGCCGACTGCGCATCGCCCGAGAGCTCGCTGGAGCCTGGGGCGAACGAGACGTTGCCGAGGTCTTGCGAGCCGCCACCGGCAATCAGCCCGCCGATGAACTTGAACGGTGCCTGGGCCGCACGCAGCACCAGGTTGCGCAGGGTCTGCCAGACGATCGGCATCACGCTGAACTGAGGGTTGTTGAGGTCGCCGGTCACCGGCAGCTCGATCGAGATCTTGCCTTCGGTGTCTTTCAGCAGTGCGACTGCCAGACGAATCGGCAGGTCGACCGCGTCCGGGCTGTCGACCTTTTCACCCAGCTGGAGCTGCTCGACCACAACCTTGTTTTCGGCCTTCAGCTGGCCATTGGTGATCAAGTAGTGCAGGTCGAGATTGAGGCGCCCCTTGCGGATGCGGAACCCGGCGAACTTGCCGGAGTAGGGCGTCAGCGTGGTCAGCTCGACGCGTTTGAAGCTGGTGGCAATGTCCAGGCTGGCCATTGGGTTGAATGGGTTTAGCGCACCTTTGATGGTCACCGGTGCATACCGGTCGACCTTGCCCTTGATATCCACTTTGGCCGGCGCCGGCTTGCGGTTGTCGATGGTGCCGACCTGGCCATTGAGCTGCTGTACGGCTGTGGCGAAGTTGGGCGTCAGGGTAAGGTCGGCGAAGTTGGCCGAACCGTCGTTGATGCTGATCTGGCCGATACGGATACCCAGCGGCTTGCTGTCGGGGGCGCTGGCCGGCTTGGCCTGGCTCGATGCAGGTGCACCGGCAGGCTGCGGAATCAGCAGGTCATCGACATTGGTGGTGCGATCTTCGTTGATGATGAAGCGGGCATAGGGCTGCAACAGGGTCACCTTGTCGATCGACAGGGCATCGCCGTGCACGTAGGCCAGGCCGTCCACATTCACCTGCTGCCATTTGACGAAGTCGCGGTCCTTGATGGTGTCGAGGGTATGCAGCTGATTGACCTGCGCCTTGCCGGCCACGGTGAAGGCCAGTGGTTCGGTGCTTTTCAGGTCGACCTTGAGGTCGCTGGCGAGCATGCCGCTGCGCAGCTCAAGGCGGATGAACGGGCTGATATAGGCCTGGGCGACACGCAGGTCGATGTCGCGCGTGCTGACATCGAGCTTGGCGGTGACCGGCGCCAGGTTGACCTCGCCGGTGGCCTGTAGCTTGCCCTGCTTGCCGATACCCGTGTCGAGCTTGAGGGTGAAGGGGGACTTGTTGAGGCTGTCGAAGCCTTGCATGTCCAGGTTCAACGGGCCGACGTCCAGCGCTACCGGTTCTTTCTGGCTACGGTCGGCCAGATGCACCTGGTAATTGCGCAGTTGCACGTCTTTGAGCAGTACCTGCCAGGGTTTGCTCGGCTCCTTCGCAGCTTTTTCTTCGGGGGTGGGCTCGGCCGCTGCCGGTGCCTCTTTTTCTTTCGTCGTGGCCTTGGCCGGCTGGCTGGCAAAGAGCTTCTGCCAATCGAGCTGGCCATCCTGCTCCAGCGCTGCCCACGTCTCCAGTTTTTCGCTACGGACTTTGCCGACGGTCACTAGTTGCTTGGCCAGGTCGATTGAGGTCTCACTGACCTGCAAACTGGCCAGGCGAGCCAGTGGGCGCCCATCAGGGGCCTTGATGGCGAATGGGGCGACGCGCAGGGACGTGTTGTCGAGCAGCAGTTCGGTGGTCTTGGACAGGTTGAGTTTGTAATGGGTATCGAGGTTGAGTACCCCGTCATCCAGCACCAGCGGCACGGCATCGCGCACATACGGCCAGAACAGCTTCATCTGGCCATCGGTGATTTTCAGCGTACCTTCCGAGGCGATCGGTGCCAGGCCCAGGGTGCCGCTCCAGTCGATGCGGCCACCGTTCGGGCCTCGCGCCACCAGGGTCATGTCGGCATTGTCATCGGGCAACGTGCTGAGGTTTTTCAGCTCCAGGTTCATGTCGTCGTAGAGGAACTCGATCGGCTCGCTCGGGCGCTGGTCCTCGAAGTGCAGGTAACCACCGCTGAGCTTGATGCTGCCGATGCGCAACGGGAATGGATCGCTGGGCGGCTGGTCGGGCTTGGCTTCGCTGGCCGGCAGCTTGAACAACTGGGTCAGGTTGAGGGTACCGTCCTTGGCGAACAGCACTTCGTTGCGGGGTTTGTCGAGCTCCACGGCCTGCAGGCGCAGGGCACCACTCCACAGGCTGTCCAGCGCAAGGTTGGCGTACAACCGTTCGAAGCCGACCTGCTCCTTGCCCGGCTCGCCGATCTGCAAGCCCCACAGCGTGAGTTCCAGGCTGAACGGGTTGAGTTCGATGCGTTGCAGGTGCGCCGGCACGGTGGCGTATTGCGCCAGCTGCTGGTTGGCGATGCGCAAGGCGACACCCGGAACGATTAGGAAGCCAAGCAGGCTGTAGAGGGCCACGAGAGCCAGCAGTGCGCCAAGGGCGCGAGTCAATCCTTTGTACATGTGTCGCTTCGTCTGTCTAAGCCGGAGTGCTTGGAGTATGGCAGGTTAAATCGGTTCCGCTGATGCGCTCATTCGCCCTCACTCGATGCCCATGCGGCGCTTGGCCCGGTGCGCCGAACCGTCACGCATGGCCCAGCGCAATACAGGAGCGGTGCGTTTGAGCCCCAGGCGGATCATGCGCTGTTGCAGCGGCCCCTGATGAAGGCCGAGCATGGTCTGCGCCCAGCCGGGCAACAGGTCGATGCCGGCGTGCAGCATCAGCTTGCCTACCGGTTCTGCCAGCCGGCTTGGGGCCGGCGCTGCGAGCAGGATACTCACCACCTCCAGGCTGCGTGCGTCGCATTGCAGCGCTGGGCGCATGTGCTGCAGGTAGTCCTCGACCTGCTGGCAGGAGCGCGGTACATCGCGGGCACCCAGGCGCTCGGCAATCAGGGCGATCTCATGGTAGTAGGCATCCTGGTCGGCGCGCGACAGGCCTGGGTCACGATAACGCAGGTGGGCTGCCAGGAAGCTGCTGACTTCGGCCACGTGTACCCAGGTCAGCAAGTCGGGGTCGCTGGCAGCATACGGGCGGCCATCGAGGGCTGTTCCGGTCACCTGTAGATGGATGGTGCGCACTTTTTCGATCAGCCACTCGGCGTCGCGGGTCGAGCCGAATGTGGTGCCGGAGATGAACTGGCTGGTACGGCGCAGCCGGCCGAGCAGGTCCTGGCGAAAGTTGGAGTGGTCCCATACCCCTGCGAGCGCCAGCGGGTGCAGTACCTGCAGCATCAGGGCGCTGATGCCGCCCACCAACATGCTGGGAAAGTCGCCATGTACACGCCAGCTGATACTGTGCGGGCCAAACAGGCCAGGGTCCCCTTTGGGGGATTCCAGGTCGAGCTGGCCGAGGGCCAGCCCGGTGAGGCTCATGACCTGGGTTTCGATGCGGCGGCGTAGGGCTTCCATGGCGACCTGTCGTTCAGGGCGGCCATGAACAGGTGCCGCCGGCTATTGATTGAGGCGTGTGTCGATCAACCCCTGTACCACGCTCGGGTCGGCCAGGGTCGAGGTATCGCCCAGGCTGTCGAGCTCGTTGCAGGCGATCTTGCGCAGTATACGCCGCATGATCTTGCCGGAGCGGGTCTTGGGCAAGGCCGGGGCCCACTGGATCAGCTCGGGTTTGGCGAAGCTGCCGATCTCTTTGCTGACCAGCGCCAGGAGTTCGGCCTTGAGCGCATCGTCCGGCGTCACGCCGTTCATGGTGGTGACGAACGCGTACACGCCCTGGCCCTTGAGGTCATGCGGGTAACCAACCACGGCCGCTTCAGCGACGCTGTTGTGCAGCACCAGTGCGCTTTCCACTTCAGCAGTGCCGATGCGGTGGCCGGAGACGTTGATCACATCATCGATGCGGCCGGTGATCCAGTAATCGCCGTCGGCGTCACGGCGGGCGCCGTCCCCGGTGAAGTAGTAGCCGGGCATGGGTTTGAAGTAGGTGTCGACCATGCGCTGGTGGTCACCGTAAACGCTGCGGATCTGCCCCGGCCAACTGGCCTTGATCGCCAGCAGGCCCGCACCGGGGCCTTCAATTAGCTGGCCTTTTTCATCCAGCAGCACGGGCTGCACACCGAACATGGGCTGGGTCGCGCAGCCAGGCTTGAGGGTCTGCGTGCCGGGCAGCGGGGTGAGCATGATGCCGCCGGTTTCGGTCTGCCACCAGGTGTCGACGATGGGGCAGCGTTTTTGCCCGACCTCTTCGAAGTACCATTCCCAGGCCTCCGGGTTGATCGGCTCGCCGACGCTGCCGAGCAGGCGCAGGCTCTTGCGTGAGGTGCCCTGCAGCGGCCCGGAGCCTTCGCGCATCAGCGCGCGCAGTGCGGTGGGGGCGGTGTAGAAGATATTGACCTGATGCTTGTCCACCACCTGCCAGAACCGCGAAGTATCAGGGTAGTTGGGCACGCCCTCGAACATCAGTGAGATCGCGCCATTGGCCAGCGGGCCATAGACGATATAGCTGTGGCCGGTCACCCAGCCCACGTCGGCGGTGCACCAAAACACTTCGCCCTCGCGGTAGTCGAACACCACCTTGAAGGTCAGGGTGGCCTGCAGCAGGTAGCCGGCGGTGGTGTGTAGCACGCCTTTGGGCTTGCCGGTGCTGCCGGAGGTATAGAGGATGAACAGCGGGTCTTCGGCCTCCATCGGTTCAGGCGGGCAGTCGTCACCGGCTTTTTCGGTGGCCTGGACGTACCACAGGTCACGGCCTTCGCTCCAGGCCACATCGCCACCGGTGCGGCGCACCACGAACACGCTGCTGACGTCCGGGCAACTGGCCAGGGCCTTGTCGACGTTCTGCTTGAGCGGGATGCGCTTGCCGCCGCGGATACCTTCATCGGCGGTGATGACGGTGCGGCAGTCGGCGTCGAGGATACGATCGCGCAAGGCGTCCGGGGAGAACCCGCCAAACACCACCGAATGGATGGCGCCGATGCGTGTGCAAGCGAGCATGGCGTAGGCGGCTTCAGGGATCATCGGCATGTAGATGCATACCCGGTCGCCTTTCTTCACACCCCGTGCCTTGAGTGCATTGGCCAAGCGACAGACCTGCCGGTGCAGCTCGCGGTAGGTGATTGGCTTGGAATCATTCGGGTCATCGCCTTCCCACAGCAGGGCAGTCTGCTCACCGCGCTGGGCCAGGTGGCGGTCGATGCAGTTGTAGCTGACGTTGAGCTGGGCACCGTCGAACCAGCGGGCCTTGCCGGTTGTGAGGTCGCATTGCTGCACGCTGGACCACGGTTTTATCCAGTCCAGGCGCTGGGCCTGTTCGGCCCAGAAGGTGTCAGGGTCGTCGACCGACTCGCGATAGAGGCGGCGGTATTCTTCGCTGGAGAGGGCGGCGGACTGGCTGACGGCCAGGGCCTCGGGGTAGTCGCGGATATCGAACATGGCAGGGGTCCTTTGCGCTTGTGGGGGCGATGGACTGCAACGGCTATTCGATGGACAAGTGTAGTCAGGCAGGGTTCGCCTGGCCTTGATAGACAAAGGGCCCACCTTGATGGTAAGCCCTGTGTGTAGTCAGTTGGCTGACGGGCGGCCGACTTTCCAATAGAGGTAACCTAGCCCGATTGGCGCTATGAAGATGGCCAGGAACCAGCACGTCAACATAGTCATGACCTTGACCAGCAACATCAGCAGTGCAGGCACCGCGAACAGGTTGTTGCCCATGATGAAGCCGACGATGCCTTCGTACACGAAGCGTGCATAGGGGTACAGCACGGTGCTGATGAGTGCCAGGGTAATTTCGCCCACTGGCAGTTCGGGCGAAGCGTTGACCTTGCCGCTGATGAAAATCGCGCCAATGATTACGCCAAATACCAGCTGGCGGAAGTAATAGTCCGATTTCATGCTGCCAAAGATCGTGGCCTTCAGCCTGTCCATAAGATCCCTCTCGATGGTGTGGTGGTTGATGTGGCGCACCTTAACAAGATGTAACGGCGCATGCCAGCCTGGGATAGGCTGGCGCGAGGGGGCTGTTTGTCGAGGTGGGGCCGCTGACGGCCCCGGGTGCCATCAACCGCGGTGACGGCCGCGGAAGTAGTTGATCAGGCCTTGGGTCGAGCCGTCTTCGGCGCTGTCTTCCAGGCTACCGACGATGCGCTGGTAGACACCTTTGCCCAGCTCCTTGCCCAGCTCCACACCCCATTGGTCGAAGGCATTGATACCCCAGATGACGCTCTGCACGAAGACCTTGTGCTCGTACATCGCCACCAGCGCGCCGAGGCGCCGTGGGCTGATGCGCTCGACCACCAGGGTGTTGCTCGGGCGGTTGCCCGGGATCACCTTGTGCGGCGCGAGCTTTTCGATATCGGCTTCGTTCAGGCCCTTCTGGCGCAGTTCGGCCTCGGCCTCTTCGCGGGTCTTGCCCAGCATTAGCGCCTGGCTCTGCGACAGGCAGTTGGCGTACAGCCACTGGTGGTGGTCGGCCACCGGATTGAAGCTCACCACCGGGACGATGAAGTCCGCCGGAATCAGCTGGGTGCCCTGATGCAGCAACTGGTGGTAGGCATGCTGGCCGTTGCAGCCAACGCCACCCCAGATCACCGGGCCAGTGTCGGTCTTCACCGGCGTGCCGTCGGTCATCACGCTCTTGCCGTTGGACTCCATGTCCAATTGCTGCAGGTGCTTGGTGATGTTGCGCAGGTAATGGTCGTACGGCAGGATCGCGTGGCTGCGAGCACCCCAGAAGTTGCCATACCAGACGCCAAGCAGGGCCAGCAGCACCGGCATGTTCTTGTCGAAAGGCGCGGTCTGGAAGTGCTGGTCCATGGTGTAGGCGCCAGACAGCAGTTCCTTGAAGTTGGCGGTACCGATGGCCAGGGCAATCGGCAGGCCGATGGCCGACCACAGCGAATAACGCCCGCCAACCCAGTCCCACATCGGGAAGATGTTTTCTTCGCGGATGCCGAAGGCCACTGCGGCGGCCTTGTTGCTGGAAACCGCGATGAAGTGGCGATAAAGCTCGGCTTCCGAACCGCCCTGGGCCAGGTACCAGGTACGCGCGGCCATGGCGTTCTTGAGCGTTTCTAGGGTGTTGAACGACTTGGACGAAACGATGAACAGGGTGGTTTCGGCGCGCAGGCTGGCCGACAGCTCATGGAATTCGCTGCCGTCGATGTTCGCCAGGTAATGGCAGCGTACGCCACGCTGGGCGTAGGGCAGCAGGGCTTCAGACACCAGTTCCGGGCCGAGGAACGAGCCGCCGATGCCGATATTGACCACGTCGGTGATCGGCTTTTCGCTGTAACCGCGCCACAGGCCGTCGTGAATACGCCCCACCAGCTCGGTAATCTGGTTGAGCACCTTGTGCACTTCGGGCATCACGTTGACACCGTTCACGCTCAGCTTGTCACCCACCGGGCGGCGCAGGGCGGTGTGCAGCACGGGCCGGCCTTCCGAGGCGTTGATGATCTCACCGCTGAACATCGACTTGATCGCATCCTGCAGGCCGACTTGTTCGGCCAGGTTCACCAGCAGGTCGCGGGTTTCTTCGTTGATCAGGTTTTTCGAATAGTCCAGGAACAGGCCGCAGCTGCTCAGCGAGAACTGGTCGAAGCGCTTGGCGTCGGCGGCAAAGGCTTCGCGCATGCTGAAACCTTGCATGGCGTCGCGGTGCTGCTGAAGGGCCTGCCAGGCGGGCAGGGCCGTAACATCGTGGGGTGTACGGTAATACGCCATTGCGCAGAGTTCCTTAATGCGTGGTGGTGCTTGGACAGGGCAGTGGTTGCCGGGTTCAGGCTGGCCATCATTATAGGCAATGGTTTGAAGCAGGGAATGGGGCGGGGAGGGGATTTTGGGGGGGGGCCGCGAAAGCAGCCCCCCTCACCGTCACGCGGTCTTTTCGTCCAGATGCAGGTACAGGTTGTCGATCAACCGGGTGTTACCGAGGTAGGCGGCAACCAGAATGACCAGGTCACGGTCATCGAGCATGGCCGGGCGCAGGTGCAGCGCATGGCGCACTTCCAGGTAGTCCGGGCGCAGCCCGGCTGCTGTCAGTTGAGCCTGCCCGTCGGCAACCAGCGCGGCAAAATCGCGCTGGCCACGCTTGATGGCCTCGCCAATCTGCTGCAGCGTACGGTACACGACCGGTGCGGTGGCGCGCTGTTCAGCAGTCAGGTAACCGTTGCGCGACGACAGTGCCAGGCCATCATCGGCGCGCACGGTTGGTTCGCCGATGATCTGGATCGGCATGTTCAGGTCGCGCACCATGGCGCGAATCACTGCCAATTGCTGGTAGTCCTTTTCTCCAAAGACGGCGAGGTCAGGCTGCACCATGTTGAACAGCTTGCTGACCACGGTCGCCACGCCCTCGAAATGGCCTGGGCGGCTGGCGCCGCACAGGCCTTCGGAAAGGGCTGGCACGCTGACGCGGGTCTGCACGGCCATGCCGTCGGGGTACATTTCCTCGACAGTGGGTGCGAACAACAGGTTGCAGCCGGCCTGAAGCAGGCGCTCCTGGTCGGCGGCGAGGGTGCGCGGGTACTTGTCGAGGTCTTCGTTGGCGCCGAACTGCAGCGGGTTGACGAAGATGCTGGCGACGACGAAGTCGGCGCGCTGGGCTGCTTTAGTCACCAGCGCGGCATGGCCGCTGTGCAGGTTGCCCATGGTCGGCACGAAAGCGATACGCTTGCCTTCACCGCGGGCGCGCGCGACGGCGGCGCGCAGTTCACGGACGGTCTTGACTGTGTTCATGCGCTGAATCCGTGCTCACTCGCTGGGAAACTGACGTCTTTGACGGCCTTCACGTAGGCCGCGAGGGCGCTGGCGATGTCTGGCTGGCCGGCCATGAAGTTCTTCACGAACTTCGGTACCCGGCCGCTCAGCGACAGGCCAAGCATGTCGTGCAGTACCAATACCTGGCCATCGGTGGCGCTGCCGGCGCCAATGCCGATTACCGGGATGCCCACCGCCTGGGTGATTTCGGCCGCCAGCTCGCTGGGCACACACTCCAGCAGCAGCATGGCTGCACCGGCCTGTTCCAGTGCGATTGCATCGGCACGCATCTGACGGGCCTGTGCTTCCTGGCGCCCTTGTACCTTGTAACCGCCCAGCACGTTGACGGTTTGTGGGGTCAGGCCCATGTGCGCACACACCGGCACGCCTCGCTCGGCCAGCAGGCGGATGGTTTCGCCCAGCCAGGCGGCGCCTTCCAGCTTGATCATATGGGCGCCGGCCTGCATCAGTGTGGCGCAGTTGGCAAACGCCTGCTCGGGCGTGGCGTGGGCCATGAACGGCAGGTCCGCAAGAATCAGCGCGCCATCGTTGCCGCGTTTGACGCAGGCAGTGTGGTAGGCCATTTCCGCAGTTGTGACGGGCAGCGTGCTGTCATGGCCCTGCAGGACCATGCCCAGCGAGTCGCCCACCAGCAACACTTCGACACCGGCCTGGCTGGCGGCCTTGGCGAAGGTCGCGTCGTAGCAGGTCAGCATGGTGATCTTTTCACCCTTGGCCTTGAGGCCGTGAAGGGTGGTCAGGGTTACTTCAGGCATGTAGGAAATCCTCGTTCAGGCGCTGTGAAAAACGACTGCGAACAACGCGTGTAGTCATCTTCCGGAGCGGCACATCATCGCGTGTGATGTTCGGGCACAGGTCCGTCCGGGCCTAAATACGGGTACGCGGCACTTTGGTGCCACACGGGACGCCTATAGTCGTGAGCGAGGTGGGGGAAGTCAATCACCCTGTTACCGCATTGTTACTAACAGGGTGTTACTGGCGTTACCTTCGGCTGGAAGCCCCGTATTACAGGCGTTCCAGGCCGACGAATGGGCAGGCTTCGAGCAGCTGCGCCAAGGGGCGGCCATCTGCCAGGTGGAAGTCGTCTGCCACCAGCTCGGCCAGCGGGTACAGCACGAAGGGGCGTGCGTGCATGTGGTAGTGCGGCACCTGCAGGCGCGGCACATCGATGACCTGATCACCGAACAGCAGAATATCCAGGTCGAGCGTGCGCGGGCCCCAGCGTTCCTTGCGCACGCGGCCCTGGCCATTCTCGATGGCTTGCAGGGCGTCGAGCAGGGCCAGG
This sequence comes from Pseudomonas sp. NPDC012596, assembly GCF_042902325.1. Taxonomy (NCBI): domain Bacteria; kingdom Pseudomonadati; phylum Pseudomonadota; class Gammaproteobacteria; order Pseudomonadales; family Pseudomonadaceae; genus Pseudomonas; species Pseudomonas sp. NPDC012596. The sequence goes on from NZ_JBIBEB010000021.1 coordinate 92,850, forward strand.
GGTTCGAGCTGGGTGTCCAGGGCCGCGACGGCGTTGGTGTAACGCGGTTGGCCAGGCAGCAGCGAGTCGCTGGTGTACAAGGCCGAAGCAGCCGCCAGGCGGGTGCCATCGACCTGATCCAGCGCCTGCAGGGCGCTGTTCAGTTGCTCGGCCGGTGCATCCAGGTTGCTGCCCAGGCCGATGTAGGCGCGAGTGATCACTCGAACGCCTCTTCGCCGCCTCGTTTGCGCTTGCTACTGCTACGTTTGCGCTTGCGCGGGCCAGCACCGGTGCCTTCATCACGGCTGCCCAGCTCGCGGATCATCTCGCGGCGCTGGCTTTCGTTGGCGTCCTGGTAGTCGGTCCACCACTGGCCGAGGTCATCGGTTTCTTCGCCAGCACTTTCGCGCAGCAGCAGGAAGTCGTAGCCGGCGCGGAAGCGCGGGTTGTCGAGCAGCATGTCGGCGCGTTTGCCGCTGCGGCGCGGCAGGCGCTCCTGCATGTCCCAGATTTCGCGGATTGGCAGTGTGAAGCGCTTCGGAATGGCGATGCGCGCGCACTGCTCGGCGATCAGGTCGTGAGCTGCACCGTTCATTGCCGGGATCGGCGGCACGCCTTGGTTCTGCAGGTGCAGAACACGGCTTGGCAGGGCTGGCCAGAGCAGGGCGGCGAACAGGAACGCCGGGGTCACCGGCTTGCCTTGCTTGACGCGCAGGTCGGTATTGTTCAGCGCCTGGCTGATCAGGGTGTGGGTGTAGGTCGGGCGTTCGTCCAAGGCCTGCGCACTGGCAGGGAACAACGGCTCGAACAGCTCCAGGTCGACTAGCATCTCGAAGGCCATCGCACCCTGGCCGCTGAGGAACAGCTTGAGGCATTCCTCGAACAGCCGCGCTGGCGGGATTTCGCGCAGCAGCGGGGCCAGGCCGCGGATCGGCTGGAAGGTGTGCTTCTCGATGCCAAAGTCGAGTTTGGCCGCGAAACGCACGGCGCGCAGCATGCGCACCGGGTCTTCCTGGTAGCGGTGGGTCGGGTCGCCGATCAGGCGCAGCAGGCGGTTGCGGATGTCGTGCACGCCGTTGGCGTAATCGAGAATGCGCTCGCTGACCGGGTCGTAGTACAGGGCATTGATGGTGAAGTCGCGGCGTTGCGCGTCCTCTTCCAGGCTGCCGTACACGTTGTCACGCAGGATTCGACCACTGGCATTGTGCGACGAACGGTGGCTGTCGCCCTGGTCGTCGTCCGAGTGGTGAGCGCGGAAGGTGGCGACTTCGATGATCTCGCGGCCGAAATGCACGTGGACCAGCTTGAAGCGGCGGCCAATGATGCGCGCATTGCGGAACTCGGCACGGACCTGTTCGGGGGTGGCGCTGGTGGCGACGTCGAAGTCCTTGGGCGTGATGCCCAGGAGCAGGTCGCGGACACAGCCACCGACCAGGTAGGCCTGATAGCCCGCGCTCTGCAGGCGCTCGACGATGTTCACCGCATGGCGGCTGAACTGGTGGCGCTGCAGCGAATGTTGGCTCTTGTTGATCACCTCAGGCGTGGTGCGCTTGTGGTGCTGGCCCGCTACGGGAGGGCGGAAAGACTGGAACAGCTTCTTCAGCATGGGATGCACTGTGTGAAGGAATGTTCGGCCAAGAATAGGAGAATGGCCGCATGATGGGCGGGGATTCTAGCATTTACTCGGGGAATGGTGTAGGCGGTAGCAGGGTGGTCTGCCAGAAGGGAGAAACGACAAGGGGAGCCTAAGCTCCCCAAGAAGTCGTTGCGTGCTCTTATTGTTTTTTTGCCGGGCTTCTTGTTTTTGTTGAGTGCCCTGCCCACAAATCTCAAAGCTTGTGGACGACCCCCAATCCAGGGGTTAAGAGCAAACGGATTGCTTTGGCCGCTGATGTCACGTTGACCTTTCGATCCAACCAGTTCAGGCGCTGCTTTTTAGTGCAGTTTTTGTTGTTCTCTGCCTGGTCGTGGGGCAAGCCCCAAACACGCATCCTCTCCAAAAGAATCAGTTAGCTGCGCCTCCGCCGTCTTGTTTTTATTGTGCGTGAGCCGTTTCGTCTTGTTCTTATTCTGAGTTGCAGTGCTTGTTATTGTTCTTGTACTAAGGATATAGCAGATGGCGTGCCAACTTTGCGAAACCCAATGAAATCAGGGGGTTGGGCGGATTTGGCGAAAATGCGACGGTGGAAATCCGAGGGATTTCGTTACCGTATGCCTCGGGACTGTTACGTCGGGGAAGGGTGGGTAACAGATTTTTGCGGGAACTGATGTGTTACCGGAAAGCGTGGTGGCCCCGCAGGCATCGCCGGGTTACGACGACGCCTGCGGGGCCACAGATCAATCATTCGCTCGTGGCGTTGCTCTTGCGCCGCGGGATGCCCAGGCGCTGGCGGCGCTCCCACAGGCATTTGCGGCTGACACCCAGTTTGCGCGCCAGCTCGGTCTCGGTCATGTGGTCCTGATGCTCGAGCACGAAGTGCTGGAAGTAATCTTCAAGCGACAGGTCCTCGGTCGGCTCATGGCTGGCGTTATTGGCACTGGCGCCAGCCGCGATCAGGGCGGTGTCGAGCAGGTCGTCATCGTCGAGGTCGCCCAGTTCGATATCGATGCCCAGCAGCTCGGCGGAAATTTCTGCGCTTTCGCTCAGAATCACCGCACGCTCCACTGCGTTCTCCAGTTCGCGCACGTTACCAGGCCAGCTGTAATGGCGAATGGCTTGCTCCGCCTCGGCCGAGAAGTGCAGATCGTCACGGCCGATGCGTGCGCTCTGGCGGGCGAGGAAGGCACTGGCGATCTCGTTGACGTCGCTGCCACGCTCGCGCAGGGCTGGCAACTTCAGGGCGATCACATGCAGGCGGTAATAAAGGTCTTCGCGGAACTGGCCAGCTTTGGCCAGATTCTTCAGGTCACGGTGGGTCGCGGCAATCAGGCGCACATCGACCTTTTGCGACTGTACCGAACCGACCCGGCGAATCTCGCCTTCCTGCAGCACCCGTAGCAGACGGGCCTGGGCTTCCAGTGGCAGTTCGCCGATTTCGTCGAGGAACAGGGTGCCGCCGTCCGCGGCCTCCACCAGGCCTGCCCGCCCGGCGCTGGCGCCGGTGAACGCGCCTTTTTCGTGGCCGAACAGCTCCGACTCGATCAGGGTTTCGGGAATGGCCGCGCAGTTCACCGAGATCATCGGTGCCTTGGCGCGCCGCGACAGGTTGTGCAGGGCGCGGGCCACCAGCTCTTTACCGGTGCCGGACTCACCCTGGATCAGCACGTTGGAGTCGGTAGGCGCCACCTTGCGGATCTTGCTGTACATGTCCTGCATGGGTGGGCACGAACCGATGATGCCGATCTCGCCATTGGCCGACGCCGGGCTGGCTTTTTCACCAGGCGCAGCCTTGCCGTTGCCCCGGGCCTCGGCAACCGGGGCTGGCGCCGGAGCGTTCTGCCGGTCGCGCAGGATGCGCGCGACCGCCTGGAGCATCTCGTCGTGGTCGAAAGGCTTGGCGATGTAGTCCACCGCGCCCATTTTCATCGAATCCACCGCCGAGCGCAGGCTGGCGTAACTGGTCATGATCAGCACTGGAGTGCCCTGGCCGAGCTTGATCAGCTCGGTGCCCGGCGCGCCGGGCAGGCGCAGGTCACTGACGATCAGGTCGAAGGTCGCAATGCTGAAGCGTTCCTGGGCTTCCTGCACCGAGCCGGCTTCGCTGACCTGGTACTGGTTCCGCTCGAGCAAACGACGCAAGGCCGAGCGGATGATGGTTTCGTCTTCGACGATCAGAATGTGCGGCATTGATTCAATTCTCTCGACGGTCTCGAATTTCAGGGGACGTCGCTACGACATGCCGGGGCAGGGTCACGCGGATCCGTGTGCCACGTTGCCGTTCGATGTCGGCAGGGCTGTCGATGGTGATTTGCCCATAATGCTCTTCCACGATGGAATAGACCAGAGCGAGCCCCAGTCCGGTTCCTTCGCCTGGGTCCTTGGTGGTGAAGAAGGGTTCGAACAGGCGGTCCATGATGCTTTTCGGAATACCGCTGCCCTCGTCTTCGACGATCAGGTCGACGGTGTGCTCGCTGACATCGCTGCGTACGCGCACGGCGCTGCCGGGCGGCGAGGCGTCGCGGGCGTTGGAGAGCAGGTTGATCAATACCTGGGCCAGGCGTTGCGGGTCCCCCTCGGCCCAATGGTCGGGGTCGCAGAGGTTGAAGAACTGTACTTCGAAATTGCGCCGGTTCAACGCCAGCAGACCGATGGCATCCTGCGCCACTTCGGCCAGGCATACCGGCTCTTCGCTGTTCTGGTGGCTGCCGCCAGCGTGGGCGAAGCTCATCAACGACTGGACGATGCGCGAAACCCGTTTGGTTTGTTCGAGGATCTGGCTCGACAGCTCGGTGATCTCGCCATCGCCTTCGCGCTCTTCGCGCAGGTTCTGCGCCAGGCAGGCGATGCCGGTGATCGGGTTGCCGATCTCGTGGGCCACCCCTGCGGCCAGGCGGCCAATGCTGGCCAGGCGTTCGGAGTGCACCAGTTTGTCTTCGAGGGCCTGGGTTTCGGTAAGGTCTTCGACCAGTAGCACCAGGCCGCTATTGCCCGGTGCCAGCGGTTCGTCGATGGCCGCCTTGTGCAGGTTCAGCCAGCGCGGTTGGCCATCCAGCGCCAGGCGTTGCTTGTGCAAGTGCTCGTCGGGCACATCGATGAAGCCCTGCAGCAAGCCGCGCCAAGGCTCACCGATGGTCACCAGGCGTGAGCCCACCACGTGCTTGGCGGCGATGCCGGTCAACTCTTCCATGGCCTTGTTCCACATCAGGATTTCCTGGTCCTTGGCCAGCGAGCAGACGCCCATGGGCAGCTCCTGCAGGGTCTGGCGATGGTAGCGGCGCAGGGCATCGAGCTCGGCAGCCAGGCCGGTGAGGCGCGAATGGTAGTCTTCCAGGCGGCTTTCGATGAAGTGGATGTCTTCGGTCACGTAATTTTCGTTACCGGACTTGTACGGCAGGAAGGTCTCGACCATGTCCTGGGCCACACTTGGGCCCATCAGGCCCGAGAGGTTGGCCTCGATACGGTCGCGCAGGCGGCGTAGCGCGTAAGGGCGACGCTCGTCGAACGGCAGGTACAGGTCACGCAGCGCCTGCTCGACCTCCTTCTGTGCGGCCTTGGCACCCAATGGCTTGGCCAGCTGGGTGGCGAACTCCTGCGGCGAGGCGGCATGCAGTTCGCGGCGCTGCGGGCGGCGCACGTTGTCCACGGCGCACGCCTCAGCGGCGCTGACTTCTTCGCTGCTGGCATTGGTGAACAACGAAATCAGTGTGAACAACAGCACGTTGGCGGCCAGCGAGGCGATCGCCGCCATGTGCCAACTGGTGTCGTCCAGCACATAGATCATGTCCAGCAGCGGAATATAGAAGCCCTGCAGGTTGCCCAGCAGCGGCAGCAGCATGGTCACCATCCACACCAGCATCCCGGCCAGCAGGCCGGCGATGAAGCCGCGGCGGTTTGCGGTGGGCCAGTACAGTACCGACAGCACGCCAGGCAGGAATTGCAAGGTGGCGACGAAGGCGACGATACCCAGGTTGGCCAGGCTCTGGTGGTTGTTCTGGGTCAGGTAGAACATGAAACCGGCGGTGATGATGGCGACGATCAGCGCGCGGCGGGTCCATTTCAACCAGCGGTAGATGTTGCCTTCGGCCGGTGGCTGGTACAGCGGCAGTACCAGATGGTTGAGCGCCATGCCGGACAGCGCCAGGGTGGTGACGATGATCAGCCCGCTGGCAGCCGACAGCCCACCGACGTAGGCCAGCAGTGCCAAGGCCTCGTTGTTGGCGGCGATGCCCAGCCCCAGGGTGAAGTACTCGGGGTTGGTGCTGGCGCCCAGCCGCAGGCCGGCCCAGAGCACCAGTGGCACGGCCAGGCTCATCAGCAGCAGGAATAGCGGCAGGCCCCAGCTGGCGCTGACCAGCGAGCGTGGGTTGAGGTTTTCGGTAAAGGCCATGTGGTACATGTGCGGCATGACGATGGCCGAGGCGAAGAACACCAGCAACAGGGTGCGCCACGGGCCCTCCTGCAACGGGGTGTGCAGCGCCGCCAGGGCTGTCTGGTTCTGCAGCAGCCACACTTCCAGCCCGTGAGGGCCGCCGAACACCCCGTACAGGGCGTACAGGCCAACGCCGCCGAGGGACACCAGCTTGATCACCGACTCGAAGGCGATGGCGAACACCAGGCCTTCGTGCTTCTCGCGCGTGGCGATGTGGCGTGAGCCGAAGAAGATGGTGAACAGGATGATCAGCGTACAGAAGGCGAAGGCCACCCGGGCCTTGACCGGTTCGCCGGTGAGGATGCTGATCGAGTCGGCCACCGCTTGAATCTGCAGGGCCAGCAAGGGCAGCACGCCAATCAGCATGAAGATGGTGGTCAGTGCGCCGGCCCAGGTACTGCGAAAGCGGAAGGCCAGCAGGTCGGCCAGTGACGACAGCTGGTAGGTGCGGGTGATCTTGAGGATCGGGTAGAGCAACACCGGCGCCAGCAGGAAGGCCCCCGACACCCCCAGGTAACAGGCAAGGAAGCCGTAGCCATATTGATAGGCCAGGCCCACCGAGCCGTAGAAGGCCCAGGCGCTGGCGTAGACGCCGAGCGACAGGGTGTAGGTCAGCGGGTGGCGAATGATCGAGCGGGGGATCAGCCCGCGCTCGCTGATCCAGGCCACGCCGAATAGCACCATCAGGTACGCGGCGCTGATCAAGATCATCTGGGTCAGGCTAAAGCTCATCGGCATCTCGTTGGCTCTGCAGGATGAAGGTGACGACGATCAGGATCAGCCAGAGCAGGTAGGGGCGGTACCAAGCTCCGGTCGGCTCGATCCACCAGTCCATGATGGCCGGGGAGAACAGGTAGATCCCCACGACCAGAAGCAGGACCAAACGATAGATGTACATGCTGGCCTCGATGGTTGGGCGCTGCGGGCTTGGACTTATTATTGGTGCAAATGGCGGGGCCGATGCTAGCGGGAATCGACAGGGTTAGCCAAGGGTTTGAAATTATTGGGCTTTTGTTTTTGAGAGGTGGGTTGGCAGTTCCGGCCATTTCCCAAGTGCGCCGCAGCCTCAAGGCACGCCACCGTACCTGTAGGAGCGGGTTCACCCGCGATGAGGCCGGTGATACCTCAGTACAGGTCAGCCTCAGGCAGCGTCGCGCGATTCGCAATCGCCTCCGGCCGCCACTGCTGACGTGCTGTTGCCAGTACTTCAGCCGGCGTCGCCGTCAACATGCGAGGGTCAGTTTCCTGGCCTAAAGCGCGCAACGCCCGCAACAGCAACGGCGTTGCCTGATCAACCTCAAGCGGCGGCGAACGGTACGACTTGCCCAGTTTGTGCCCATCTGGCTGGACGATCAGCGGTATGTGCAGGTACCGCGGTTGGGAGAAGCCCAGCAGCTCCTGCAGGTACAGCTGGCGCGGCGTGTTGTCGAGCAGGTCGGCCCCGCGCACGATATCGGTAACACCTTGCCAGGCGTCGTCCAGCACCACTGCCAGCTGGTACGCATAAAGCCCGTCACGGCGCTGGATCACGAAGTCGCCCACTTCCCGCCCCAGATGCTGTTCGTAAGCACCTTGCACGCGGTCGTTGAAGCGGTAGATCAGCTCAGGCACCCGCAGGCGGATTGCGGCGCCTTCGCGCGCATGCCCGGCGTTGCGGCAAAAACCTGGGTAGATGCCGTTGTAGCCTTCCAGCTGCTTGCGCGAACAGGTGCAGGCGTAGGCCAGGCCCATGTTGAACAGGCGGTCTACCACCGCGCCGTAAGCGTCGTGGCGCTGGCTCTGGAACACCACCTCTCCATCCCATTCCAGCCCATAGCGTTCCAGGGTTTGCAGGATGGCATCGCGGGCACCGGGCATTTCCCGGGGCGGGTCGGTGTCTTCCATGCGCAGCAACCAGCGGCCGTTCACAGCGCGGGCGTCGAGCCAGGAGGCCAGGGCGGCGACCAGCGAGCCGAAGTGCAGGAAACCGCTGGGGGTGGGGGCGAAGCGTCCGATGTAGCGCGAGTCGTTCATGGGCAGTGGTGTTTCTGAAAATGAAACGGGGCGCATGATGCGCCCCGTTCGGAGGAGAGAAGGATCAGCCTTTGCCGACTGTCTTTTCCTTTTTCTCGGCGATTTCCTTGCAGTCGAAGCACAGGTCCGCAGTGGGGCGTGCTTCCAGGCGACGCAGGCCGATCTCGATGCCACAGGAATCGCACCAGCCGTACTCTTCGTCCTGGATCTTCTGCAGGGTCTTGTCGATTTTCTTGATCAGCTTGCGCTCGCGATCGCGGTTGCGCAGCTCGAGGGCGAATTCCTCTTCCTGGCTGGCGCGGTCAGCCGGGTCGGGGAAGTTGGCCGCTTCGTCCTTCATGTGCGTTACGGTCTGGTCCACGCTCGTCATCAGCTCGAGCTTCCAGGCCCCCAGAAGCTTGATGAAATGCTTGCGCATGGGCTCGCCCATGTACTCTTCGCCCTTGGTCTCTTTATAGGGCTCTACACCGTACATGGTCTGATTGGTTTTCTGCTTTTCTACGGTGGACATGAATAGACCGCCTCTTACTCATCTGATCCAATGCGCAGGATGCTCCATCTCCGGCACCCGCCGGCCCTGCGACTGCGAGCCGCCGAACTTACCAGATAGATCGGGGGTGCGCTAGCCCGCCCGATCCTACGTGTTGACAGCGCCATGCAGCGTACGTTCGGTGCCGTGCGAAGGTAGAATCACCAGTTTAGACCCAATTGAGAGAAGGTCATGGCCCACCCCTACAGTGCGCGCAGCCGCGCCATCGAACCCTTTCACGTCATGGCGTTGCTGGCACGGGCCAACGAGCTGCAGGCGGCCGGCCACGACGTGATCCACCTGGAAATCGGCGAGCCGGACTTCACCACCGCCGCACCGATCGTCGAGGCCGGCCAAGCCGCGTTGGCTGCCGGACATACTCGTTACACCGCCGCACGAGGCCTGCCGGCCTTGCGCGAGGCAATCGCCGGCTTCTATGGCCAGCGGTATGGCGTGACGGTCGACCCTGAACGTATCCTGATCACCCCGGGCGGCTCTGGTGCACTGCTGTTGGCCAGCAGCCTGCTGGTCGACCCAGGCAAGCACTGGCTGTTGGCAGACCCGGGTTACCCGTGCAACCGCCACTTCCTGCGCCTGGTCGAGGGCGGTGCGCAGCTGGTACCGGTGGGCCCTGAAGTGAACTACCAGCTGACCGCCGACCTGCTTGACCGTCACTGGGACCAGGACACCGTAGGTGCCTTGGTCGCGTCGCCTGCCAACCCGACCGGCACAGTGCTCGACCGTGACGAACTGGCCAGCCTGTCCAAGGCTACCCGTGCGCACAACGGCCACTTGGTGGTTGACGAGATCTACCATGGGCTGACCTACGGCATGGATGCACCGAGCGTCCTCGAGGTGGACGATTCGGCCTTCGTTCTTAATAGTTTTTCCAAGTATTTCGGCATGACCGGCTGGCGCCTGGGCTGGCTGGTCGCCCCGCCTGATGCCGTAGCCGACCTGGAGAAGCTGGCGCAAAACCTCTATATCAGTGCCCCGAGCATGGCCCAGTACGCGGCCCTGGCGTGTTTCCAGCCAGAAACCCTGGCGATTTTCGAAGCGCGCCGGGCCGAGTTTGCCCGCCGCCGTGATTACCTGCTTCCCGCCCTGCGCGAACTGGGCTTCCGTATCGCCGTCGAGCCGCAGGGCGCGTTCTATCTATATGCCGACATCAGCGCCTTCGGCGGCGATGCCTTCGCGTTCTGCCGGCACTTTCTGGAAACCGAACACCTGGCCTTCACGCCGGGCCTGGACTTCGGCCGCCACCTGGCCGGCCATCATGTGCGCTTTGCCTACACCCAGAGCCTGCCGCGCCTGGAGGAGGCGGTGCAGCGCATCGCCCGTGGTCTGCGGAGCTGGAAGGCCTAGATGATGTTCTTTCCTTTACTCGAACAGGGGCGCCTGCTGCGCCGCTACAAGCGGTTTCTGGCCGATATCGAACTGGCGAGCGGCGAGCAGCTGACCATCCACTGCCCCAACACCGGCTCCATGCTCAACTGCATGCGTGAAGGTGGGCAGGTATGGTTCAGCCGCTCCAACGACCCCAAGCGCAAGCTGCCCGGCACCTGGGAAATCAGTGAGACGCCCCAGGGCCGGCTGGCGTGCATCAATACCGGCCGCGCCAACGCGTTGGTCGAAGAGGCGCTGCGCGCCGGGGTGATCCGCGAGCTGGCAGGCTTCACTGCGCTCAAGCGTGAAGTGGCCTACGGCGAAGAAGGCAGCCGCATCGACTTTCGCCTGGAATTTGCAGGCGGGCCGGCCTACGTCGAGGTGAAAAGCGTGACCCTGGGCTACCCGGACACGGCCGTGGCCGCCTTCCCGGATGCTGTCACCCAGCGCGGTGCCAAACACCTGCGCGAGCTGGCAGCGCTGGCCCGGCAAGGTATTCGCGCTGTGCAGCTGTACTGCGTCAACCTCACCGGTATCGAGGCGGTACGGCCTGCGGAAGAAATCGATGCGGCCTATGCCAAAGCACTGCGCGCCGCAGTGGCGGATGGGGTAGAGGTGATGGCCTACGGCGCGCGGCTGGACGCCGAGCACATCGTCATCGACCGCCCGCTACCGGTGCTGCTCAACCCTTGAGCCAGATGCCCTGGCTGTCTTCCAGGCAGGCCAGGGCCTGCAACGCTTCACCTTCGCAGGGGCCGGCCACGCATTCGCCGCTTTCGATCAGGAACAATGCACCGTGATGGGCGCAGTGGATCAGGCTGGCGCTGTCATCGAGAAACGCGTCCGCCTGCCAGTTCAACGGGATACCCCGGTGCGGGCAGCGGTTACGGTATAGATGTACCTGGCCCTGGCGACGCACGCCGAACAGTTCGATGCCAGCTACGCTGAAGGCGCGGCTGTGGCCTTCGGCCAGTGCAGAAGAAATACAAAGGAAGTGCATTGCAGGGACGGCTCGCGAAACAAAGTGATGGCTTGACGCGTCAATGCGAATAATTATCAAATTGCCTGCATTCGCTGCGCCCGGCTGTCTATGGTGCGCAGTTCCGCCGTTCGCCACAAGGCGTGTGGCCCGCCTCCAGAAGGAATCCGATGATGCGTCGTCCTGCTGCCTTGCTCGCCTTGTGCGCAGCGCTTGTTGCTTCCACCCAGGCCCTGGCCGCTGACCTGCCGCAGCGTTGGGTCAGCGCTGGCGGCGCCTTGAGCGAGTGGATCAGTGCGCTGGGCGGCGAGCCGCGCCTGGTGGGGGTGGATACCACCAGCCAACACCCTGAGTCGTTGAAGGCGCTGCCAAGCATCGGTTATCAGCGGCAATTGTCGTCCGAGGGCATTCTCAGCCTGCGCCCGGATTTGCTGGTAGGCACCGAAGAAATGGGCCCGCCCCCGGTGCTGGCACAGATCCGCAAGGCCGGTGTTCGAGTCGAACTGCTGTCCAGCAAGGCTGATCTCGCGGCCGTCGATGCCAACCTCAAACAGCTGGGTACGCTGCTGGGTGCCGAGCAGAAGGCTGCGCAACTCGCTGCGGGTTATCACCAGCAGCTTGAGGCATTGCAGGTGCAGGTCAAGCAGGCCCAAGCCAGCCACAAAGCGCCGGGCGTGCTTTTGCTGGTGGGCCATGCTGGGGCCAAACCGCTGATTGCCGGGCAGGGCACTGCGGGTGACTGGCTGCTGCGCCAGGCCGGGGCGCGCAATTTGGCCGAGCACCAGGGCTACAAGAATTTCTCCAATGAGGCGTTGGCCGCGCTGGACCCGGATGTGGTGGTGTTCTCTGACCGCGCTCTGGTCGGCGACCAGGCGTTGCAGGCTTTGCTCAAGGAAAACCCGGCCTTGGCTGCCTCCCGTGCGGCCCATGATAAACGCCTGGTGGCACTTGACCCGACGCTGCTGGTCGGTGGCCTGGGCCCTCGCTTGCCGATGGCGTTGCAGGATTTGGCGGCGGCCTTTTACCCAGCGGCAAAGGTCAGCCTCACGCAATGAAGCAGCGAGTTCAACCGCGTACGCTGATCATCTGCCTGAGCCTGCTGTGCCTGGTGGCGGTCTGGCTATCACTTGCCCTGGGCCCGGTCAGCCTGCCGCTGTTCGATACCTTGCGCGTTGGCCTGCGGTTGCTGGGGCTGCCCATCGCGGGCGACGGCCTGCAGCAGGCGGAGATGATCCTCGGCCAGATTCGCCTGCCCCGTACATTGCTGGGGCTGGCGGTTGGCGCGGTGCTTGCGCTGTCCGGGGTGGCCATGCAGGGGCTGTTTCGCAACCCGCTGGCCGACCCCGGGCTGGTTGGGGTTTCCGCCGGGGCGGCGATGGGGGCGGCGGTGGCGATTGTTGGTGGCAGTTGGTTCGGCGGCATGCCGGAAGCTTTTGCGCCTTACCTGTTGTCGCTGTGTGCCTTTGTCGGTGGGCTTGGCGTGACCGCGTTGGTCTATCGCCTGGGGCGTCGCGACGGGCAGACCAATGTTGCCACCATGTTGCTGGCCGGGGTGGCGATGACCGCGCTGGGCGGCGCGGCGGTGGGCCTGTTTTCCTATCTGGCGGATGACGCCACATTGCGCACACTGACTTTCTGGAACCTGGGCAGCCTCAATGGTGCCAGCTACGACCGGTTATGGCCGCTGTTGCTGGTGGCGGCGGGCGTGGCGCTGTGGCTGCCGCGCCGGGCACGGGCGCTGAATGCCTTGCTGCTGGGCGAGTCCGAGGCGCGGCACTTGGGCATCGAAGTGGAGCGGCTCAAGCGCGAACTGGTGTTCTGCACCGCGCTGGGGGTGGGGGCGGCAGTAGCGGCGGCGGGGCTGATCGGCTTCATCGGCCTGGTGGTGCCGCACCTGGTGCGTTTGCTGGCCGGGCCGGACCATCGCGTAGTACTGCCTGCATCGTTGCTGGCCGGCGGCGTACTGATGCTGCTGGCCGACCTGGTGGCGCGCTTGGCGCTGGCCCCTGCCGAACTGCCGATCGGTATCGTCACGGCGTTTATCGGTGCACCGTTTTTCCTGGTTCTGTTGATTCGGGGGCGCAACTGATGTTGCAAGTCGAAGGCCTGCACCTGCGGCGCGGGAGCAATGAAGTACTGCATGACATCCACCTGCAGCTGCAGCCGGGGCAGGTGCTGGGCGTGCTCGGCCCCAATGGCGCCGGCAAAAGCAGCCTGCTGGGCGTGCTGTGTGGCGAACTGGTGCCTGGCCACGGGCGCGTCACCTTGCAAGGCCGGCCTTTGGCCAACTGGGCCGGGCAGGAGCGGGCCAGGCGGCTGGCGGTGTTGCCGCAGGTGTCCAGCCTGGGGTTTTCGTTCAAGGTCGAAGAAGTGGTGGGCATGGGGCGCATGCCGCATGACAGTGGCCAGCTGCGTGATGCCGAGATCGTCGAGGCAGCGCTGCGTGCCGCCGATGCCTGGCACTTGTTGGGCCGCAGTTACCTGGCGTTATCGGGTGGTGAGCGGCAGCGTGTGCACCTGGCGCGCGTACTGGCCCAGCTATGGCCGGGCGATGAGGGCACCACCTTGCTGCTTGACGAGCCGACCTCAATGCTCGACCCATTGCACCAGCACACCATCTTGCAAGCCGTACGCAGTTTTGCCGATCGCGGCGCCGCCGTTTTGGTGATCCTGCATGACCTGAACCTGGCGGCGCGCTACTGTGATCGTATCCTGCTGCTCGAACAGGGCCGTTGTCACGCCGTCGCAGCACCCGAGCAGGTGCTGACGCCCGAAGCGTTGAAGGCAGTATTTGGCATTGACGTGCTGGTACAGGCCCACCCGGAGCGCGGCCACCCGCTGATCATCACGCGTTAGGAGGCATTGCCGATGCGGCGTCCATTACTGTCGGGTTTCTCGCTGTGCGTGGTATTGGTGCTGGGGGGCTGTCAGGCCAGCCTGCCGGCGTTGCCCGCCTGGCAGAGCAGCGAAGGGCGTGACGACGCGGCACTGGGGCAAATCCACGATCTGGCCAGCGGCCAAGTGATTACCCCCGCACAGCTGGTGCGGCAACTGGCGGCGGTGCCGCGCGTGCTGGTGGGGGAAAAACACGACAACCCCGATCATCACGCTTTGCAACTGTGGCTGATGCGGGCACTGCAGGCCCAGCGTACCCAGGGCAGCCTGCTGCTGGAAATGCTGCAACCGGAGCAGCAGGCACGGGTGGATGCCGTCGAAGTCCTGGCACAACTACCGAATGACCTGCCCAAGGCGCTGGGCTGGCAGGAGGGTTGGGACTGGCAGCTATACGGGCCAATGGTGCGTGAAGCGTTAAGCAGTCATGTACCGCTTCTGGCCGCCAACTTGTCACTTGGCGAGATGCGCCAAGCCTATCGCCAGCCGACCGCCTTGCAGGGCGCGCAGTCCAACGCCCCCACGGTGAAGGCGGCGTTGCTCGAGCAGGTCAGGGCAGGGCACTGCAATTTGCTGCCCGAAAGCCAGTTGCCGGCGATGTTGGCCGTGCAGCAACAGCGTGACCGGCGTATCGCCGAGCGGCTGCTGGCCGCGCCGGAGCCGGCGTTGTTGTTTACCGGGGCGTATCACGCCCGCAAGGATTTGGGTGTGCCGTTGCATCTGGCCGACCTGGGCGCGGAAGGGCAAAGCAAAGTGCTGCTGTTGGCCGAGGTGGGTGAGGAGGTCGAAGCGGGGATGGCGGACTATGTGTGGTACACGGCCGCGACGCCGGCGCAGGATTATTGCGCTCAGTTGCGTCGGTAAATGGGAAAGCCTGGGTCTGTGTAGTGTCGGGTGAGGCTACGCATTTCTCGCGCAAAAAAAAGACCCGGCAAAAAGCCGGGTCAATAACCGTGATTAGCCTGATGAGGAGATAATCTGAGAGTCCGAACCAGGGGCTTTCAGTTTATCCAACCAGTCTCGCGACCAGTTGTGATAATCATAACGATTCTCATTTCACCGTCAATCCCCTTCCCGTGTTTATTTCATATTTTTTTTGCCGTAGCGCATTTCGCGTCGAGTTGTTGGTTGAGCGCCTCCTTGCGTTCGGCCGGCAAATCGTTCCAGTGCATGTCCAGAAGCGCGCCTTCAATGGCGTACAGCAACACCTTCGACGCCCGGAATCCTCGCGTTTTGACGGCCTGGTAGGCACCGACCGCGCCGAGCCGACGCAAATCCGATGCACTGTGGATACCGGCCGCATGCAACCACTGCGCGGAGGTCTTGCCAAGATTCTTCAGATGCTGCAATTCATCGTTCATCGAGCCTCCTTGCGATGGCTGAACGTGTCTTGGGGGATAAATCGCGAGCAGGTCAGAAAGGAGTGTAGCGGGGGTTGGAAAATGCGCGGCCTTTTGCCATTGGGGGCGACGAGATGCCCTGTTTGCGGAGGGATCAGCTGTTCAGGCCGGCCAGTCGCCGGCCCGAACATGCAGGCGCTTACAGGCCCGGCAAGCGCTGACGGATCTGGTCGATCACCTGGTTCATGCTGCTGGCATCCTGGGTGTCCACACGCGTGCTCTGGTGCAGTTCCACTTCATCAAGCGGCTCACGGCTGGCCTGCTGGGCCTTGACCACTTCCAAGGTGGCGTCCGATGGGTCGGAATTCTGTGCCTGGCGCTGTGCCAGCCAGCTGGCGATTACCGCCTCCGGCGCCAGGCAATCGAGGATCAGCAGCGGCACGCCGGTGCTGCTTGCAACCTCTGCGGCGGCTTGGCGTTGTGCCTGCTTGAGGTAAGTGGCATCCAGCACCACCGGGAAGCCGGCGCGCAGGATGGTTGCCGCCAGCTGGTGCAGGCGTTGATAGGTGGCGGCGCTGGCGTTTTGGTCGTAGATGCCGGTTTGCAACTGGCCGGCTTCTGCTTGCTGCTGCTCACCGAACAGGCGCTTGCGCTCCACGTCCGACCGTACCCGCACGGCGCCCAAGGCTTCGACCAGGCGCATGGCCACGTGGCTCTTACCCACCGCCGACACACCATGGGTAATGGCCAGCAGGCGCGAGGGGATGGCGCTGTAGCTTTCGGCCAGATTGGCGTAATTGCGGTAGGTGCGTAGGCTGGTGGCGCGTTGCACGCCATCGGCATTGGCCGGCATGCTGAACAGGGCGATCTTGGCGCGGACCAGGGCGCGATAGGCTTTATAGAAGTTGAGTACTTCCAGCCCTTCGTAGTCGCCGGTCAGTTCCAGGTACTGGCTGACGAAGCGGCGCGCCAGGCACTTCAGGCCGCGGTCTTCCAAGTCCATGGCGAGGAAGGCGGTGTCAGCCCATACATCGGTCTTGCGGAACGGCTCGTTGAACTCGATGCAATCGAAGATCACGACCTTGCCGTCGATCACGGTGGCGTTGCCCAAATGAATGTCGCCATGGCATTCGCGGGTGAAACCATTGGCCTTGCGCGCGGCGAACAGGCCCTCGAGGCGCTCGAAACTGCTGCGTGCCCAGGCCTGCAGGTTGTCCAGTTGCTGCAGGTCGGCCTTGTCGCTCAAGAACGGGCGGATCTGCTCGAAATTCTGCTCAACCGGCGCCATGACGCTTTCCGGCGAACCAAACGGTTGCTCGGCGGGCACCTTGGGGGTTTGCAGGTGAAACTCGGCGATCTGCCGCGCCATCTGGTCGATGTGGCCAGCATCCAGCTCGCCATTGGCCTGCAGGGTGGTGAGCATCTGCCCCTGAGGGAACTGGCGCATCTTCAGTGCGTATTCGATCGCCGCACCTTCACCGGCTATCTGCGGTGCTTCGGCGCTGCCGGTTATCGGCAGCACTTCAAGGTACAGGCCTTCGGTCAGGCGCTGGTTCAGGCGCAGTTCTTCGTTACAGAAATGCTCCCGCTGGCCCAGCTCGGTGAAGTCGAGAAAACCGAAATTCATCGGCT
This sequence comes from Pseudomonas sp. NPDC012596, assembly GCF_042902325.1. Lineage (NCBI taxonomy): Bacteria > Pseudomonadati > Pseudomonadota > Gammaproteobacteria > Pseudomonadales > Pseudomonadaceae > Pseudomonas > Pseudomonas sp. NPDC012596. Next base: position 109,629 of record NZ_JBIBEB010000021.1, read on the forward strand.
TCTTGATCTTGTAGGCATACTCGCCGGTCAGCAGAACCCAGGAGATGTGCGTCTCGATCAGCTCGAAGCCTTTCACGGGGTGAGGGTAGAGGGCAGGGTTCTGCAATGCGTTGATCAAGGCTTGGCTCACGGGAAATCCTTCCGGGGGCAGGGAATTCGAAGGCGCCATTATGGTCAATGGTGCCGCCCCTGCATACCGCCAGAGGGCGCCTGCCCAGCCTTTACAAAGTGCGTATAATCCGCCGCCATGACTCGAACCCGAAATTCCCGTACCCCTCAGAAACGCCCGACCGGCCGCTCGCGCGCCTGGCTGGGCTGGGCCTTGAAGCTCAGCCTGGTCGGCCTGGTGATCGTCGCCGGCTTCGCGGTTTACCTCGATGCCGTCGTGCAGGAGAAGTTTTCCGGCAAGCGCTGGACCATCCCGGCCAAGGTGTACGCCCGGCCGCTGGAGCTGTTCGTCGGCCAGAAACTGAGCAAGAACGACTTCCTCACCGAGCTCGACGCGCTCGGCTACCGGCGTGAAAGCGCGGCCAATGGCCCTGGCGCTGCAGCCGTCAACGGCAATACCGTCGACCTGAATACCCGCGGCTTCCAGTTCTACGAGGGCATGGAGCCTGCGCAGTTCGTGCGTGTGCGCTTCTCCGGCGATTATGTTGCAGGGCTTTCGGGTGCCAGCAACGGCAAGCTCGACGTGGTGCGCCTCGAACCGTTGATGATCGGCGGTATCTACCCGAAAAACCTCGAGGACCGCATTCTGATCAAGATCGACCAGGTACCGCCGTACCTGCTCGAAACCCTTGTGGCGACGGAAGACCGTGACTTCTACAGCCACTTCGGTGTGTCGCCCAAGTCCATCGCCCGCGCGGTGTGGGTGAACACCTCGGCCGGTTCCATGCGCCAGGGCGGCAGTACCCTGACTCAGCAGCTGGTGAAGAATTTCTACCTGACCAGCGAGCGCAGCCTCAGCCGCAAGCTGACCGAAGCGATGATGGCCGTGCTGCTGGAAATGCACTACGACAAGCGCGAAATTCTTGAGGCGTACCTCAACGAGGTCTTCGTCGGCCAGGATGGCCAGCGCGCCGTGCACGGCTTCGGTCTGGCCAGCCAGTTCTTCTTCAGCCAGCCGCTATCGGAGCTCAAGCTGCACCAGATCGCCTTGCTGGTGGGCATGGTCAAGGGGCCGTCCTATTACAACCCGCGGCGCTACCCCGAGCGCGCGCTAGCGCGGCGTAACCTGGTCCTCGACCTGGTGGCAGAGCAGGGCGTTGCCAGCCAGGAAGCTGTCGATGCGGCGAAGAAGATGCCGCTGGGCGTGACCAAGCGCGGCAGCCTGGCCGACAGTTCGTTCCCGGCCTTCCTCGACCTGGTCAAGCGTCAGCTGCGCCAGGACTACCGTGATGAAGACTTGACCGAAGAAGGCCTGCGCATCTTCACCAGTTTCGACCCGATCCTGCAGATGAAGGCCGAAACGTCGATGAATGAGACCTTCAAGCGTTTGGCTGGGCGCAAAGGGGCTGATGAAGTCGAATCGGCAATGGTCGTGACCAACCCGGAAACCGGTGAGGTGCAGGCGCTGATCGGTAGCCGTCAGTCCGGTTTCGCTGGCTTCAACCGTGCCATCGACGCCGTGCGGCCCATTGGCTCGCTGGTGAAGCCGGCGGTGTACCTGACTGCGCTGGAGCAGCCGAGCAAGTACACCCTGACCAGTCGGGTGCAGGATGAGGCGTTCTCGGTCAAAGGTGCCAATGGTCAAGTCTGGCGCCCGCAAAACTACGACCGTCGGCCTCATGGCACCATTTATCTCTACCAGGGCCTGGCCAACTCCTACAACCTGTCGACCGCCAAGATCGGCCTTGAAGTCGGCGTGCCCAACGTGATCAAGACCATCGGTCGGCTGGGTGTGAGCGTCGACTGGCCGGCCTTCCCGGCGATGCTGTTGGGGGCAGGTGGCATGTCGCCGATGCAGGTCGCGACCATGTACCAGACCATTGCCAATGGTGGCTTCAACACGCCGATGCGCGGTATCCGCAGTGTGCTTACCGCCGAAGGCGAGCCGCTCAAGCGCTACCCGTTCCAGATCCAGCAAACCTTCGACCCGGGGTCCATCTACCTGGTGCAGAACGCCATGCAGCGGGTGATGCGCGAAGGTACTGGCCGTTCCGTGTACAACGTGCTGCCCAACTCGTTGACCCTGGCAGGCAAGACCGGTACCAGCAACGACTCGCGTGACAGCTGGTTCTCGGGCTTCAGCCAGGACCTGCTCGCCGTCGTGTGGATGGGCCGCGACGATAACGGCAAAACGCCATTTACCGGTGCCACCGGCGCCTTGCAGGTGTGGACCAGCTTCATGAAGAAGGCCGACCCGTTGCCGCTGGACATGCCTCAGCCGGACAACGTGGTGCAGGCCTGGATCGACCCCTACAGCGGGCAAGGTTCCGACGGAAGTTGTCCGGGCGCTGTGCAGATGCCGTATATTCGCGGGAGCGAACCGCCCGCCGGCGCAACCTGTGGCGGCGAGCAAAATCCGGCAGAATCGGTCATGGACTGGGTAAAAGGCTGGATGAATTAAGCCCTGGCAGCATTGATGAGGTGTGAAGTGAATAAGTGGTTGTTTCCTGCCGTGACGGCACTGGTTGTGCTCCAGGGTTGCTCCAGCGTTCAGCGTGGCAACATCCCGGTGGTAGATTCGAGCACGCGCGTGTCCAACAGCGAGCGCATGACGGCCAACCGCTCCGCGGCCGGCATGAACAACGGCACTACGCAGGCACAGTCGCTGCCCGAAGACTCCGGCGTGACCGTGATGATTCCACAAGGCGCCGGCGCCACGGGCATTCAGACGTTCCCGGCCGGTAACGGCGTGGCGCCGATCAGTACTGCGCCGATCAGCACCGGGCCGGCTACATCGGCGCCGATGACGACCAACCCGAACCCGATCGCCGACGAACCTTTCGACATCGCCTCGATGACCAGCACCCCGGCCGCAACCAGCGCGCCAACAGGCATCCCACGCAGCGGTGCGGCCTCCGGTGGCCTGTCGGCAGACGAGCAGCTGGATGGCCCGGTGCTGGCGCTGCTGACCACTGCCCAGTCGCAGCAGGGCAGCGGTGATTTCAACGGCGCCGCCTCCAGCCTGGAGCGCGCCCAGCGCATCGCCCCGCGCGAGCCGCAGGTGCTGTTCCGCCTGGCCCAGGTGCGCCTGTCGCAGGGCGATGCTCCGCAAGCCGAACAGCTGGCGCGCCGCGCGCTCACTTACGCCAACGGTCGCCCGAACCTGCAGGCCGAACTGTGGAACACCATCGCCCAGGCCCGCGAAAAGCAGGGTGACAGCGCTGGCGCGGCACTCGCTCGGCAAAAAGCACGGGTCAATTCGTAATGGTCGAGCAACGTATCCTGGACATCGCCGACCACCTGCTGCTGATCGAGCGTGAGTTGATCGTGCAAGGCTGGTGGCAGGACGAGCCACCCAGCGATGAGGCGCTGGAGAGCACAGTGCCATTTGCCGTCGATACCATGAACTTCGAGCAGTGGCTGCAGTGGATCTTCCTGCCGCGCATGAAAATCATCATCGAGCTCGGCCATCCACTGCCCAATGCCTCGGGCATTCTGGTGATGGCCGAGTCGGTGTTCGTCGACCGGCCGGAGCAGAGCCGGGAGTTGCGCCGCCTGCTAGCAGAGTTCGATAAATTGATCGAAGCTTGCGCCTGATTTCTTCTCTTTTTCCATGAAGGGCCGCAGATTGTGGCCCTTTTTTGTGGAAATCTTATTTATTCTGCTGCTGACTCGCTTTTTAGTGGTGGCAGCAATTCATCTTGAGGAAAAATTGGCAATAATTTTTCTTGACTTGTAGCCGCCAAATCACAAGAATCCAGATTCCGCTGTAGAGGGACTGCCAGAAGCAGACCCGCTAAGCAGATCATGAGGTGCACACCCGCGCCGACCTGTTACACCCCGCAACGCGTTACCTCGCGCTGGGTGGGAAAACCCCGCAACACTCTGGGGCGCTCCCAATACTTGCTCAGTCAGTGCTGACGTTTTCGCTCATGCTCTGCTTGGCAGTAAACCTATTAAGACCCGTCCACTAGGGACGGTATTCTGGCGTTTTAGAGGTGAACAACGTGGAGCTTTTATCTGGCGCTGAGATGGTCGTCCGCTTCTTGCGTGACGAAGGCGTTAAGCACATCTACGGGTACCCTGGTGGTGCTCTCCTGCATGTTTACGACGCCCTGTTCAAGGAACCGGAAGTCGAGCACATCCTGGTTCGTCACGAACAGGCCGCAACCCATATGGCGGACGGCTACGCCCGCGCCACCGGCAAGGCCGGTGTGGTGCTGGTAACCTCCGGCCCGGGCGCAACCAATGCCATCACCGGTATTGCCACCGCCTACATGGACTCGATTCCGATGGTCATCCTGTCCGGCCAGGTGCCTAGCACCATGGTAGGTACCGATGCCTTCCAGGAAACCGACATGATCGGTATCTCGCGGCCGATCGTGAAGCACAGCTTCATGATCAAGAATGCCACCGAGATCCCTGAAGTTCTGAAAAAAGCCTTCTACCTGGCGCAATCCGGCCGTCCAGGCCCGGTCGTGGTCGACATTCCAAAAGATATGACCAACCCGGCCGAGAAGTTCGAATACGTCTACCCGAAGAAGGTCAAGCTGCGCTCCTACAGCCCGGCGGTTCGTGGCCATTCCGGCCAGATCCGCAAGGCCGCCGAGATGCTGCTGGCTGCCAAGCGCCCGATCGTTTATGCCGGTGGCGGCGTCATCCTCGGCGGTGGCTCGCAAGCCCTGACCGAAATCGCCAAGTCGCTGAACCTGCCAGTCACCAATACCCTGATGGGCCTTGGCGGCTTCCCGGGTACCGACCGCCAGTTCCTCGGCATGCTCGGCATGCACGGCAGCTACACCGCCAACATGGCAATGCACAATGCCGATGTGATTTTCGCGGTGGGTGCGCGCTTCGATGACCGCGTGGTCAACGGCCCGGCCAAGTTCTGCCCGAACGCCAAGATCATCCACATCGACATCGACCCGGCGTCGATCTCCAAGATGATCAAGGCCGACGTGCCGATCGTTGGCCCGGTCGACAGCGTGTTGACCGAGATGCTCGGCATCCTCAAGGAAATCGGCGAGCAGCCAGACAAGGCTGCGACCGAAGCCTGGTGGAAGCAGATCGACGAGTGGCGTGGTGACGGCGACCTGTTCCCTTACAACAAGGGCGACGGCAGCGTCATCAAGCCGCAAACCGTAATCGAGACCCTCTGCGAAGTGACCCATGGCGATGCCTTCGTCACCTCTGACGTGGGTCAGCACCAGATGTTCGCTGCGCAGTACTACCGCTTCAACAAGCCGAACCGCTGGATCAACTCCGGTGGCCTGGGCACCATGGGCTTTGGCTTCCCGGCGGCCATGGGCGTCAAGCTCAACTTCCCGGATCAGGACGTGGCCTGCGTCACTGGCGAAGGCAGCATCCAGATGAACATTCAGGAGCTGTCCACCTGCATGCAGTACGGCCTGCCGGTGAAGATCGTCAACCTGAACAACGGCGTGCTGGGGATGGTCCGTCAGTGGCAGGACATGGCCTACAACGGTCGTCACTCGCACTCCTACGTCGAGTCGCTGCCGGACTTCATCAAGCTGGCCGAGGCCTATGGTCATGTGGGTATCCGCATCACCAGCCTGAAAGACCTCAAGCCGAAGCTGGAAGAAGCCTTCGCGATGAAAGACCGCCTGGTGTTCATCGACATCGCGGTCGACCGTACCGAGCACGTCTATCCGATGCAGATCAAGGATGGCTCGATGCGTGACATGTGGCTGAGCAAGACGGAGCGTACCTGATATGCGGCACATCATTTCCCTGCTGCTGGAAAACGAACCCGGTGCTCTGTCCCGTGTGGTCGGCCTGTTCTCCCAGCGCAACTACAACATTGAAAGCCTGACCGTGGCGCCGACCGAAGACCCGACCCTGTCGCGTCTGACGCTGACCACCGTTGGCCATGACGAAGTGATCGAACAGATCACCAAGAACCTGAACAAGCTGGTCGAAGTGGTCAAGCTTGTAGACCTGTCGGAAAGCGCTCACATCGAGCGTGAACTGATGCTGGTCAAAGTCAAGGCCACCGGTGCCCAGCGTGCCGAGATCAAGCGCACCACGGATATCTTCCGTGGCCAGATCGTCGATGTGACCGCCAGCGTGTACACCGTACAGCTGAGCGGTACCAGCGACAAACTGGACAGCTTCATCCAGGCCATCGGCACTGCATCGATTCTCGAAACCGTGCGCAGTGGCGTCACCGGCATTGCCCGTGGCGACAAAGTGCTCAGCATCTAAATTCAAAAATTAGCGATGGCTCCGCAGGGGCCGAGATATAACCAGGGGTATTTTCATGAAAGTTTTCTACGATAAAGACTGCGACCTTTCCATCATCCAGGGCAAGAAAGTCGCCATCATCGGTTACGGTTCCCAGGGCCACGCCCAAGCGTGCAACCTGAAAGACTCCGGTGTAGACGTTACCGTCGGTCTGCGTAAAGGTTCGGCTACCGTTGCCAAGGCAGAAGCCCACGGCCTGAAAGTTGCCGACGTTGCTACCGCTGTCGCTGCGGCCGACCTGGTCATGATCCTGACCCCGGACGAGTTCCAGGGCGCGCTGTACAAGAACGAAATCGAGCCGAACATCAAGAAGGGCGCTACCCTGGCCTTCTCCCACGGCTTCTCGATCCATTACAACCAGGTTGTTCCTCGTGCCGACCTCGACGTGATCATGATCGCGCCGAAAGCCCCGGGCCACACCGTGCGTTCCGAGTTCGTCAAGGGCGGCGGTATCCCTGACCTGATCGCTATCTATCAGGACGCCTCGGGCAACGCCAAGAACGTCGCCCTGTCCTACGCTTCCGGCGTTGGTGGCGGCCGTACCGGCATCATCGAAACCACCTTCAAGGACGAGACCGAAACCGACCTGTTCGGTGAGCAGGCTGTTCTGTGCGGCGGTACCGTCGAGCTGGTCAAAGCCGGTTTCGAAACCCTGGTTGAAGCTGGCTACGCGCCAGAAATGGCCTACTTCGAGTGCCTGCACGAACTGAAACTGATCGTTGACCTCATGTACGAAGGCGGCATCGCCAACATGAACTACTCGATCTCCAACAACGCCGAATACGGTGAGTACGTCACCGGCCCGGAAGTCATCAACGAAGAATCCCGCAAGGCCATGCGCAACGCTCTGAAGCGCATCCAGGACGGCGAATACGCGAAGATGTTCATTTCCGAAGGTGCTACCAACTACCCATCGATGACCGCCAAGCGTCGTAACAACGCCGCTCACGGTATCGAAGTCATCGGCGAGCAACTGCGTTCGATGATGCCGTGGATCTCGGCTAACAAAATCGTCGACAAGACCAAGAACTGAGTCTTATTGATAGATGAAAAACGCGGCTTCGGCCGCGTTTTTTCGTTCTGGCGTTCAGCATCTGGTATAAAGCAGACCAGTGGCCTGCCGTCAGAACCTGTTTCGCGGGCCCGTGTCGAACATTTTCCATCCTGTTGCAAGGTACCCTCCATGAGCGAACGTCCCGAAGAGCCGAACAAGCCCTCCGACGCCGAAAGCCTGCTACCTGTCGATGAGCACGTTGAAGAAGGGCATGACGCCGAAGGGCGCAAGGTGCGCCATCGCGGCATCTACCTGCTGCCCAACCTGTTTACCACCGCCAACCTGTTTGCCGGCTTCTATTCCATCATCAATTCGATGAGCGCACAGAGCGCGCTGAGTGCGGGTGACCCGCGCGAGGCGAGCAAGTATTTCGCCTTTGCCGCCATCGCCATCTTCGTGGCCATGGTGCTAGACGGCCTCGATGGCCGTGTCGCACGCATGACCAATACGCAGAGTGCCTTCGGTGCCGAGTACGACTCGTTGTCGGACATGGTCGCCTTTGGCGTGGCCCCTGCGTTGCTGGCCTTCGGCTGGGCACTGGGCGACATGGGCAAGGTCGGCTGGATGGTCGCCTTCATCTATGTGGCCGGCGCCGCACTGCGCCTGGCGCGTTTCAACACGCAGGTCGGTACGGCCGACAAGCGCTACTTCATCGGCCTGGCCAGCCCGGCCGCCGCAGGTGTTGTAGCAGGCACCGTGTGGGCATTCAGCGACTATGGCATCCAGGGCTCCAAGCTTTCATTCCTGGTGGCGCTGCTGGTTGCCGCGGCCGGCATGCTGATGGTCAGCAACATCAAGTACAACAGCTTCAAGGAGCTGGACCTCAAGGGGCGTGTGCCTTTTGTTGCGATCCTGGCCGTGGTGCTGGTGTTCGCCGTGGTGTTCAGCGACCCGCCGCGCATTCTGCTGCTGATCTTCCTTGCCTATGCAGCATCCGGTCCGGTCCAGTACCTGCTGCGTGGTCGCCGTCGCAAAGCGTGACAATGATTTAATAGTGGAATAACCCTCCGGCTCCATAGTCTTACTGGTACATCCGTTATCCAGTGCTATGGAGCCCGCCATGCTCATCAAGCTTCCCCGGTCGTCCGACTGCAAGGCATCGGAGATCACCCCCGAAGGCATCTATCTTTCCCGTCGCACGCTGCTGGGTGGCTCTCTCGCCGGTCTGGCCTTGGGCGCTGTGCCATTCGCAACACATGCTGCTGAGGCATCGCGGTATGCGGATGTTGAGGCGGGCAGCCCGCCGGCCTGGTTCACTGACAAGCTGGCGGGCACGCGTTGGCAGGCGGTAACGGTCAAGGATGAGGCGATCACACCTTTCAAGGATGCCACCCATTACAACAACTTCTATGAGTTCGGGCCGGATAAAGGCGACCCGGCTGCCAATGGCGGTAGCCTGAAGACCGAGCCCTGGTCGGTGGTGATCGATGGCGAGGTGGGTAAGCCAGGGCGCTATGCGTTGGAAGACTTCGTCAAACCCTACGCGCTTGAAGAGCGCATCTATCGGCTGCGCTGCGTGGAAGCTTGGTCCATGGTCATTCCTTGGCTGGGCTTTCCATTGGCCCAGGTGCTCAAGCAGGTCGAACCGACATCGAAGGCGCGTTACGTGCGCTTTGAAACGCTGCAGGACCCGCAGCACATGCCCGGCCAGCGCTCGGGCTTCGCGTTGATCAGGTGGCCCTATGAAGAAGGGTTGCGGCTGGATGAGGCCATGAACCCGCTGGCCATCCTTGCGGTTGGCATGTATGGGCGGGAGCTGCCCAACCAGAACGGTGCGCCGTTGCGTTTGGTAGTGCCGTGGAAGTATGGGTTCAAGAGCATCAAGTCGATTGTGCGCATCAGCCTGGTGGCCGAGCAGCCGCAAACCACCTGGGAAGGGCTGGCGCCGGATGAGTATGGCTTCTATGCCAACGTGAACCCTGAAGTCGACCACCCACGCTGGAGCCAGGCGCGTGAGCGCCGCTTGCCCAGTGGCTTGTTCAGCCCCAATGTGCGGCAAACACAGATGTTCAATGGCTATGCCGATGAAGTGGCTTCGCTGTATGCCGGCCTCGACCTGAGGAAGAACTATTGATGCGTTACCCTTGGTTTCGCCTGGCCATCTTCATCGTGGGATGTGCGTTTCCGTTGTGGTGGTTATATGAAGCGGCGATGAACCTGCTGGGGCCGGATCCTGGGAAAATTCTCATGGACCGGCTTGGGCTTGGTGCGTTGATCTTCCTTTTGATCACTCTGAGCATGACGCCGCTGCAGAAATTGACAGGCTGGTCGGGCTGGATCGTGGTGCGTCGGCAGCTGGGGTTGTGGTGCTTTGCTTATATAGTGCTGCACATCCTTTGCTATCTGTTCTTCATTCTGGGGCTGGACTGGGGGCAGTTTGCTGTCGAGCTGCGCAAGCGGCCGTACATTATTGTGGGAGCGCTGGGGTTCGTGGGGTTGCTGGCGTTGGCGGTCACGTCCAATCGTAATAGCCAGCGACGCCTGGGGGCGCGTTGGAAGAAGCTGCATAAGCTGGTCTATGTGATTCTGGGGTTGGGGTTGCTGCACTTCTTGTGGATCGTGCGCTCGGACCTGCGGGAGTGGGCTATCTATGCAGGCATTGGTGGTTTGTTGATGATGTTGCGAATCCCTGCGGTGGCGCGGCGAGTGCCTCGGATCCTGGGGCGGCGGGGGAGGGTGGCTTCTTAGGGGGGGCTTGGCATTTTTACAGTGGGGTGGCTGGCAGGTGTGTGCCTTGATATCTCCAGTGGTTGTGAGACCGAGCGCCGCCCGCGCGGCGCATCGCGGCTAAAGCCGCTCCTACATTTGTTGCAACGTGCCATGGCCTGATAGGCCATAGTTGTCAGCCTTGTTG
>NZ_JBIBEB010000022.1:0-117826 GCF_042902325.1 Pseudomonas sp. NPDC012596
CGAAGCGCCGCGCGGGCGGCGCTCGATCTCAAAGGCGCTGAAGATCCCAAGGCAAGCGCTTCGCGAAGCGCCGCGCGGGCGGCGCTCGATCTCAAGGGCGCTAAAGATCCCAAGGCAAGCGCTTTGCGCACCGCCGCGCGGGCGGCGCTCGGTTTGTGCATCACCCCAAATCCACAGCGAACACCGTCAAATCCGCCTACGCTTGCCCAGGCTCGGGATGGTGGTCTGCGGTATCACTACCTCGACCTGCTCGCGACGGGTACTGGCCGCCAACCCGGCCAGGGTCGGCTGGCTGAACAAGGTGCGGGCATCGACATGCAGCCCGGCCTGACGCATGCGCGCCACCAGGCTTACCGCCAGCAACGAATGGCCGCCCAGCTCGAAGAAGTTGTCCTCGCGCCCTACCTGCTCAATCTTCAGCACTTCGGTCCAGATCGCTGCCAGCGCCGCCTCCAGCTCGCCCTCCGGCGCCCGGTACTCACGGCTGATCACCGCATCTTCACCGGGCGCCGGCAGCGCCTGGCGGTCGACTTTGCCGTTGGGGCTCAGCGGCAGTTGCGCCAGGGCGACAAATGCCTGCGGCACCATGTACTCGGGCATGCGCGCCAGCAGATGGCTGCGCAGCACTTGCAGGGCGGGCACCGGGCTGGCGTCGCGGCAGGTGAAATAGGCCACCAGGCGTTCTTCGCGCATCAGCACCACGCTTTGCCCAATGGCCGGGTGCGCCACCAAGGCTGCTTCGATCTCACCCAGTTCGACCCGCAGCCCGCGCAGCTTGACCTGGAAATCGTTACGCCCGACAAAGTCCAGCTCGCCATCCGCACGGTAGCGCACCAGGTCGCCGGTGCGGTACAGGCGGTCGCCCGGCGCAAAAGGGCTGGCGATGAAGCGCTCGGCCTGCAGCGTCGGTAGCCCCAGATAGCCACGGGCAACGCCAACGCCGCCAATGTGCAACTGCCCCACCGCGCCCAAGGGCACCGGGCGGTCGTGGGCATCGAGCACATACAGGCGGGTATTGGCGATGGGCCGGCCGATCGGTGGCGCCAGCGCGGGGAGCGGCTGATGCGCCTGCAGGGTCCAGGCGGTGCTGTCGACCGTCGCTTCGGTGGGGCCATACACGTTGTGCACGCGCACCTTGGGCAACCGCTCGCGCAGGCAGCACAACAGCGCCAAGGTCAACTCACCGCCGCCACAGAAGATATCGGTCAGGCTGGTGCAGCGCTCGACGCCCGGCTCATCCAGAAACTGGTGCAGCAAGGCCGGGACGAACTTCATCGTGGTCACCTGCCGCGCCTGGATCAACTCCACCAGGTACGCGGGGTCTCGGTGGCCGTCGGGGCGCGCCAGTACCAGGCGCAAGCCGGCACACAACGGCCAGAACAGCTCCCAGACCGAGCCATCGAAACTGAACGGCGCGCGTTGCAGCAAGGCATCCCCAGGCTGCGGGGGGCAGATCTGCGAGCCCCAGTGCATCAGGTTGCACAGGCCGCGGTGTTCGATCATCACGCCCTTGGGCGTACCGGTGGAGCCGGAGGTGTACATCACGTAGGCCAATTGCCCAGGCCCCAGGCCCGCCACCTGCGGGTTTTCGGCGCTGCAGGCTGGCCAATCGTCGCGGTCCAGGTCCAGCACCGGCGCTGCAAGCGCATCGAACAGGCCCAGCGTAGCGCCATGCACCAGCACCACAGTGGGCGCGCTGTCTTCGAGCATGAAACGCAGGCGCTCGGCCGGGTAACCTGGGTCCAGCGGCACATAGACGCCGCCGGCCTTGAGCACGCCGAGCAGCGCCAGCATCATCGACACGCCGCGCTCCACGCAGATGGCTACACGCGCATCGGGGCCAACGCCCAAGGCGATCAGGCGGTGGGCCAGGCGGTTGGCCTGGGCATTGAGCGTCTGGTAGTCGAGGCTGATGTCCTCGGCCTGCAAGGCAATGGCCAGCGGCGTGCGCCGCACCTGGGCCTCGAACAGCGCAGGCAGGGTGCTGCGCAACGGGCTTTGCCGGTCTTCGGTCTGGTTGAAGGTGTGCAACAGCTGCTGCAGTTCATCGGCGGGCACGCTGCAAAGGGTATTGAGCGCCTGGCTTTGCTGAAGGCTGTCGGCGAACTGGCGCAAGGTGGTCAGCAAATAGCCCAGCAGCCGCGCTGCGCCTATCGCACGCGGCGCACGCAGGGTGAGTTGCAGCGTATCGCCCAGGTCATCCACGGTCAGCACCCTGCCGTGGCTCAGCACTTCGCTGGCCGCGATCAGCGCTACGCCGGGCAGCACCTGCCCCTGCGGCAGCGCACCCTGGCGGTAGTTGATCAGGCTTTCGAACAACGGCGTGGCGGCCGGCAGCCCGCTGCAGCGCTGGGCCAGCAGCAAGGGCGCGTCTTCGTGCCCGAGCAAGGCGGCCAGGCGCGCGTGGGTCTGCGTCAATGCCTGGCCCAGCGGCTGGTCGCTCAGGCTGATGCGCAGCGGCAAACTATTGATGAACATGCCCAGCGCACGGTCAGCGCCCTCACCGGCCATGGCCCGCCCCAGCAGCACGGTGCCGATCACCACCTCGTCACGGCCCGACAAGCTGCCGAGCACCTGGGCCCAGGCCAAATGCAACAGGCTGGCCAGGCTCACCCCGTGTGCACGGGCCCGAGTACGCAGCAGCTCGCTCAGGCGACTCTCGAGCGCCAGGGCATGCGTCTGCAGGTCTTGCTCGTCAACCGCCACCGCGCCCAGCCCCGGCACGGGCGCCGGGGGCTCGACGTCAGCCAGCTGCTCACGGAAGTAAGCCTCATGGTGGGCCTGGCGCTCTGTCGCGCCGCTGAGCGCCACGTAGTTGCGGTACGGCACCGGCAGCGGCAATTGCTCGCCCCGGCCCTGCATGAACGCATCGAGTTCGCCGAACAGCACCTGCAATGAAACGGCATCGTTGACCAGGTGGTGGAAGCGCAGCAGCCCCAGCCAGCGGCCTTGCGCCGCGTCTTCGGCGGTGACCAGTGCCATCATCGGCGCCTGGCGCAAGTCCAGCGGCCGTTGTTGCGGGTCGTAGGCCTTGCGCAGCTGCGCCGCCACATCGCTGCCCGGCACTTCGGGCGCCCAGCGCTCGACGGGCAACGGCGCCTGGCGCCAGACCACTTGCTGCGGCTGCTCGAGGCCGTCCCACGCCAGGCTGGTGCGCAAAATGTCATGGCGCTTGATCACCTGCTGCAGGGCATCGGTAAAGGCCTGCAGCTGCGCATGGCTGGCAAAGGCGAACAGGGCCTGCTGCTGATAGGGGTCCTGGGCATCGGTGACATGGTGGTACAGCAAACCCTGCTGCAACGGTGCCAACGGGTAGATTTCCTGCACATTGCCAGCGCCACCTGGCACTGCCGCGACGATCCGGTCGATTGCGGCCTGGTTGAGTTTGGCGAGCGTGAGCATGTCGGGGGTAATGTGTTGGCACGCCGCTGGCACGCCATTGCCCGGTACCGTTGCGGCTTCCCCAACCACTACCGCGGCAGCCAGGCTGGCCAGGGTCGACTGGCCGAATAGCACCTGCACGTCAGCCTGAAGGCCCTGCTGACGCATGCGTTCGATCAGTTGCACCGCCAATAGCGAATGGCCGCCCAGTTCGAAGAAGTGGTCCTGGCGCCCTACCCGTTCGACCTGCAGCAGTTCGGCCCACAACAGTGCCAGGCGCTGCTCGACCTCACCGATCGGTGCTTGGTGCTCGCGGCGCACCTTGGCTGCCTCGTCGGCGGCCGGCAGCGCGCGGCGGTCGAGTTTGCCGTTGGCGGTGAGCGGCCAGCTTGCGATGTTGATATAGGCCGTTGGCAGCAAGGCGGCCGGTAGCCGCTCGCGCAGGTGCTCGTGCAGCTCACGGGGTGCCACCGCCGACTCGGCGATGAACCACGCCTGCAGTTGGCCGTCGCGCAGCAGCACCACGCACTCGCGCACCGCAGCATGGCTGGCCAACGCCGCTTCGATTTCCGCCAGTTCCACCCGCACACCGCGGACCTTCACCTGGTCGTCATTGCGCCCCAGGTATTCCAGCGTGCCGTCGGCCAACCAGCGCACCAGATCGCCGGTGCGGTACAGGCGGGCGCCGGGGCAGAACGGGTCGTCGATGAAGCGTTCGGCGGTCAGTTCGGGCCGGTTCAGGTAGCCACGGGCTACGCCGCTGCCGCCGATATACAGCTCACCCACCGCGCCGATCGGCAGCAACTGGCGATGCTCGTCCAGCACATACAGGCGAGTGTTGGCCACCGGGCCACCGATATGCAGTGGCCGGCCCGCCTCGACCAGGCCGGAGGTCGCTACCACCGTGGCCTCGGTGGGGCCGTAGTTGTTGATGACCCGGTAGCGGCGCTCGCGCGCCAGGCGGCGCAGGCGGTCGCCGCCGATCAGCAGGGTGTGCAAGGTTGGGTGCAGTACGCCCTGGGCAAAGGCATGTTCGGCCACCGGGGTAGGCAGGAAACTTACGTCCAGCGGTTGGTCGCGCCACCACTGCAGCAAGGCGTCGATATTCTCGGCGCCGTCGCGCACCGGTGCCAGATGCAACGTGGCGCCGCTGCACAGCGCCGGCCAGACTTCCCAGGCCATGGCATCGAAGCCGAAACCGGCCAGGCTCGACTGGTGCCGCCCTGGCCCCAGGTCGAAACTGGCGCAGTGCCAATCGACCAGGTTGGCCAGCATGCGGTGTTCGACCATTACCCCTTTGGGCAGCCCGGTGGAGCCGGAGGTGTAGATGACATAAACCAGATGGTTGGGTGCGAGCTGGGCGACGGCGGGCGCATCACCGGTCGCCCCGGCCCATGACAAGCGGTCCAGCTCTACCTGTGGCCGGCCGTGGGCCGGCAGGCGTTCACGCAAGTGCGAGAGGGTCAGCACCACCCGGGGCGCGC
The DNA here is from genome assembly GCF_042902325.1 of Pseudomonas sp. NPDC012596. Lineage (NCBI taxonomy): Bacteria > Pseudomonadati > Pseudomonadota > Gammaproteobacteria > Pseudomonadales > Pseudomonadaceae > Pseudomonas > Pseudomonas sp. NPDC012596. Next base: position 4,866 of record NZ_JBIBEB010000022.1, read on the forward strand.
TGTCTTCCAGCAGGTAGGCCAGGCGCTCCTGCGGGTGAGCCGGGTCGATCGGTACATACGCAGCCCCGGCCTTGAGTACGGCCACCAGGCCAACCAGGGTATCCAGGCCACGCTGGGCGACCACCGCGACCCGCTGGTCGGGCCCTGCGCCCATGCCGATGAGTTGTTTTGCCAGGTGGTTGGCGCGCCGGTCGAGCTCGGCGTAGGTCAGGCTATTACCTTCGTGTAGCGCGGCGATTGCCTGCGGCCGGGCCCTGGCCTGGGCTTCGATGCGGCGATGGATCAGCATCTCGCCCTGCTGCCTGGCCACCGCCGAATCGTTCCAGCGCTGCAGTTGTGCCTGCTCGCTGGCGGTCGGCAGGTGGTAGGCGCCAATGCTCGCGTCAGGCTGCTGCAACCCTTGCTCGAGCACATGCAGCAGCCGGGCAGCCAGCGCGTCGACTTCGTCGGCACTGAACCACGCCCGGCTGTACACCAGGTGCAGGCAGGCCTGGTCGCTGTAGCTGTTGCTGCGCAGGTGCACGCTCAGCGGCGTCGGCTCGTGGCTGTTGCAGACCATCACCGTATGGCCGCCGACGTCACCGAAACGCAGGTCGTTGCTGTCCTCCTCGAACGACACCATCAGCTCGAACAGTTGCGGCCGCTCTTCGCGCAGCGCACCCAGCGCCCGGTTCTGTTCGCTCAGGGCGAAACGCTGATGGCGAAAATCCTGCTTGAGTGCGTCACGTATGCCCCGCACCAGTTCAGCGAACGAACGGCTGCGGCCAAAGTCCATGCGCAATGCGCTGACCTGGGTGAACAGCCCCATGGTCGATTTGAATCGGGCGTTGCCACGGTTGCGCACTGGCAGGCCGACCACCCACTCGTCGCGTTGCCAGGTGCGCGCGCAGCACACATGCATCGCCGCCAGCAGCACATGGAACGCCGAAGCCTGCAGGTCTGTTGCCAGCTGCCGCATCCGCGCCAGCAGGCCGGCATCGAAGGGTTGTTCAAGGGCGCCACTCGGCTCGCCGGCCTGTACCGCGCCACGTTCACGCGGCACCAGTAAGGCATCGGGGAGTTGCGTGAATTTGCCCAGCCAGTAGTCGCGGTCACGGCCATGACGGGGCGACGCCTGATACTGGGCGTCGTCGTCGATGAATTCCCGGTAGGACGGCCCCGTGGCAGGCAAAGGCAGGCCGTGCCCCAGCAGGCCATAGCAGTCGGCGAGCTGCTTGAACCACAGGTCAACGCCCCAGCCGTCGAGGATCAGGTGGTGCGCCTGCACGGCGAGCAGGTAGCGCTGATCTTCCAGCCTGACCAGCTGCGCGGCCCACAGGGCGCCGCCATCCAAGGCGAAGACCTTTTGCATCTGGGCGCTGAGCAGGCGCCGGGCGGCGCCGAACGGGTCGTCGCTGGTGCGCAGGTCGTGCTCGGGCAACCCCACCGCCAGGTCTTCGGCAAAGCGCTGGCGAGGTACACCCTGCCCAGGCACCAGCACCGTACGCAGCCCGTCGTGCAACGCCACCAGGTGCGCCAGGGCCGCGCGCAGCCGTTCGACGTCAACAGCACCACCCAGCTCGACATAAGCGCCTATGTTGTAAAGCGGCGAGTCGCCGTGGCTGATCTGGTCCAGCCAGATGTCGCGCTGGGCAACGGTCAGGGCAAAGGTTTGGGCGGCAGGCATGAGGGCTCAGGTCCTTCTGATTGATCATCCGCGGATTCAAGCATCGCCACCCCACCCTGTATGGCCCCTTAAACCCGGACAATCCCGGTGGCCGTCCACGGCGGCTGAAATATCTGTAGGAGATTGGCCATAGCTAGCTGCCCCTGATGGCCTACGCCCTGCGGGATAGTGCGGGATCAGCCGCGAACCGACAGGCTTATGACGTCAATTCGCTGGCTGCTGGCCACAACGCCTGCTGCGGCGCCGCATTAATGCCTACATTGGACTCCGCCATTACTGGCATTTTCTGTCCCGGTTTCCCGCTACAGACGCAGCAATCCGGGCACGCTTGAATACCGCTATCACCCGCTTGCCACCCGGAGACTCGACTGCGAGACCACCCGCCGTAACGCTTTGAATCAAGGACGACAACGCTATGAAGCTGACCGCCAGCCTCGACTACCGCCCCGACCCTCAGCTGTATCTGCAACTGGGCGAGCTGATCGCCAGCAGCGGCGCCGATGACTTCGCCGAGCAGATGTATCGCCTGGTCGATGCCCAGGTGCCGGTCCACAGGCTCGACCTCAGCGAATGGACCCTCGACCCACGCCAGGCCAGTGTCAGCCGCATCAAGCTGCTGGGCAGCGCCGGCCCTGAGCAACCACAGGCTGTAGATACCCTGCGCCACCCGCTGCTGCAAAGCATCATGCAGATGAAGGACCCGCTGCTGATCGAGTTCAAGGCCCCCCTGAACGCCTGCCACAGTGCCCACCAGTGCAACTTGGTTTCGCGCAGCGGCGACCGCCGCTGGGTCATCTGTTTCCATCGCCTGCCCAGCCAGCGGCCCTTCAGCCTGAGTGAGCTGTCGCAGCTCAAGAGCCTTTCCGACACCCTGCTGCCGTTGGTGGAACACCATGGCCAGCTGCTGGGCCAAGGCACGGCTCGCCGGGCCGGTACAGCCGCCTCGGCTGTGGACGCCGGCTCGCTGCGCCAATCCTTGACCGAACGCCTGGCGCAGGATGCCGTCAAGCTCTCGACCCGCGAGCAGGAAGTCTGCCTGGGCCTGCTGACAGGGGGCACCGTGCCCGAGATAGCGCAACGGCTGAATGTGAAGAACAGTTCGATCGAAACCTACCTCAAGCGCGCCACTGCCAAGCTGGGGGTCAGTGGCCGCCACGGCCTGGCGAAATGGATGGCGGGCGCCTGACTGTGCGAGAACCGGTAATGCCCCGACATGCCCTTACCCTGTGCGCTGCACTGCTGTGCGGCTGCTCCCTGGTGCCCGATTATCAACGCCCGGCGCCGCCGGTGGCCGGGCAGTTCCCGCAAGGGCCGGCTTACCAGGGCGATGCACTGGCACGCCAGCCTGCGCAGGACTGGCGCCAGGTGTTCCAAGACCCTGTACTGCGCCAGTTGATCGACGCCGCCCTGGCCAACAACCGTGACTTGCGCACCGCAGCGCTGAATGTGGAGGCCTATCGCGCCCAGTACCGCATCCAGCGTGCCGACCTGCTGCCCAAGGTGTCCGCCGACGCCCAAGGTACGCGCCAGTACCTGCCGCGCAGCATGACCGGCACTGACCAGGGCGTGATCTCCTCCACCTATGCGGCAACCCTGGGCGTCAGCGCCTACGAGCTGGACCTGTTCGGCCGGGTGCGCAGCCTCAGCGACCAGGCGCTGCTCACCTACCTGGCCAGCGATCAGGCGCGGCGCAGTACGCAATTGAGCCTGGTGGCGAGTGTTGCCAACGTTTACCTGACCTGGCGTGCCGACCAGGAACTGCTCACGCTCGCCCTGGAAACCCTGGCTGCGGACGAACGCAGCCTGCGCCTGACCAGCAACCAGCGCCGCGCAGGCACGGTGTCGGCGCTGGACCAGATCCAGGCACGCACCAGTGTCGACAGCACCCGTGCTGCGGTGGCGCGCTACAAGCGCCAGGTGGCCGAAGACCTCAACCAGTTGACCTTGCTGGTGGGCGCACCGGTGGCCGCTGACCTGGCCGCCCTGCCCTTGGCCGACGAACAGATCGCGGGCTTGCCGGCCGGCCTGCCCTCCGACCTGCTGCGCCGCCGCCCGGACATCGTGCAGGCCGAGTACCAGCTGCGCGCGGCCAATGCCAATATCGGCGCAGCGCGGGCAGCGTTCTTCCCGAGCATCAGCCTGACCGCCAATGCCGGCAGCACCAGCCCGGAGCTGAACGGGCTGTTCGACGCAGGCTCCGGCACCTGGCTGTTCCAACCGCAGATCAGCTTGCCGATCTTCACCGCTGGCAGCCTGCGCGCCAGCCTCGACTACGCCCAGTTGCAAAAGGACATCCAGGTGGCCCAGTACGAAAAGGCCATCCAGAGCGCCTTTCAGGAAGTGGCTGACGGGCTGGCGGCGCGGGCCACCTACCAGCGGCAGTTGCAGGCGCAGCGCGACCTGGTGGCGTCCAACCAGCGTTATTACAACCTGGCCGAGCACCGCTACCGCATTGGCGTAGACAGCAGCCTGACGTTCCTCGATGCACAACGCTCGCTGTTCACCGCACAGCAGGGTTTGATCAGCGACCGGCTGGCGCAGCTGGTGGCCGAGGTGAACCTGTATGCAGCGTTGGGCGGGGGGTGGCAGGAGGCTGGGGCACCTGGCAGGCAACTGTAGGCCGCAGCGCGCCCCCACAGGGGCTAGACTGAACAGACCAGATGGCATGAACCGGGGGGCTGCCCACACGAGGAGGTGTGCGATGAGCCAGTTCAAGCGTTTGTTAGTCATGCTCGGCCCGCAGATGCGATACACGCCGGCGCTGCAACGCGCGGCGGCGTTGGCGGAGTCCAGTGGTGCATTGCTGGACATCAACGTGTTCGTCGACGATGTCGACACCTTTGGCCTGATGGGCGACGGCCGCGAACGCGAGCGATTGCTCGCCGACAACCGCCAATGGCTGGCCGACGCCACCGAGCAGTTGCGCAATGCCGGCCTGGATGTCTCCACCGAGTTGCTACTGACCCGCGACCCGCTGGGCAGTGCCATCGAGCGCATCGAGCAGCTAGGCTGCGACCTGCTGGTCAAGGACGTGCAGCACGAACCGGTGCTCAAGCGCCTGCTGGTAACGCCGCTGGACTGGCAACTGCTCAAGGACAGCCCGGTGGCGGTGCACCTGGTCAGCGACATTCGCCTGCCACTGCCACGGCAGATCGCTGCAGCGGTCGACCTCAACAGCCACGGCGCTGGCGAACACCTGGACGAGCAGGTCATTCACTGCGCCCATGCCCTGGCGCTGCAATGCAACGGCGAGGTTCATCTGGTGCATGTGTGCGATGCGGCACGGACCCATATCGCCGATTTCGGCGCCGGCACAGTGACCATGCCCGGCTTCGATGCCAGTGTGCGCACCGCGCAGCGGGCGGCGTTCAACCGCCTGGGTGACCATCATCAGGTACCGCTGGAACGCCGGCATTTTCTTGAAGGGCCAGCGATTCGCGCGATTGCGCAATTTGTCAGCCACAGCCGCATGGATGTGATCGTGATGGGTAGCCACCGGCATGACGCCATGCAGACGTTCCTTGGCGGGACTACGGCGCATGTGCTGGAACACCCGCTGTGCAATGTGTTGGGGATCAAAGGGGCTGGCTGAGGCATGTCTTGGCGTTTTTGCCGGTCATGAGATCGCGTAGCGCTTGCCTTGGGATCTTCAGCGCCCTTGAGATCGAGCGCCGCCCGCGCGGCGCATCGCGAAGCGCTTGCCTTGGGATCTTCAGCGCTCTTGAGATCGAGCGCCGCCCGCGCGGCGCATCGCGGGCAAGCCCGCTCCTACATTTGTTGCAACGCGCCGTTCCAGTCAGGCCATTGTTGTTCGCCTTGGCGCAAGGCTGAAGACAGGTGGGGCGGCAGCAGTGCCAGCCGAAAAATCTCGTCGAGCAACCAAGGCTAACAACTATGGCCTCACAGGCCATGGCACGTTGCAACAAATGTAGGAGCGGGCTTGCCCGCGATGCGCCGCGCGGGCGGCGCTCGATCTCAAGGGCGCTGAGGATCATACGGCGAGCGCCTCGCGATCCCCTATCCTCCGGGCTAGTCTCGCCCCCAACCTGGCACTCCAGCTCCATTTAAAAATAATGCATTTGATAATGATTCGTAGTAGTTTCGCGACGCTTCCTCCACATCCCTAGCGCCCTACTTCAGGATCGTACCGTCGATGCGTCGCACATTCGTTTCGCTTTGTGTGCTCCATGCTGTCTCCCCGCTGGCTTTCGCCGAGCCCGAACCGCTCAACGACCCCAGGCAGATCGAACTCCAGGCCCTGAGCATTACTGGCAGCGCCGACAGCGAGCGCGCCGATGGGCCGGTCGATGGCTACAAGGCCAACCGCTCGGCCAGTGCCACCCGCACCGACACCGCCCTGCACGGCACCCCGCAGTCGATCAGCGTGGTGCCCAAGGATGTGCTCGAAGATACCGGTGCGACGCGCCTGCAGGACGGCCTGGACTACGCCGGCGGCGTCGGCCGAGCCAACAACTTTGGCGGCCAGGGCCTGACCACCTTCACCGTGCGCGGCTTCACTACCGGCGAGTTCTACCGCAACGGCTTCCCGATCAACCGGGGCTACCCCAACGCGCCTGACGCCAACAGCGTCGAACGCCTGGAAGTGATCCGCGGCCCGGCCACCAGCCTGTATGGCCGTGGCGACCCCGGCGGGACCTTCAACGTGGTCAGCAAGCAACCGCTTGCCGACCCCAAGGTGACCCTCGGCAGCCAATTCGACGACCAGGGCATGCACCGGGCCACCCTTGACGCCACCGGGCCGCTCAACCAGGACGGCTCGCTGGCCTACCGGCTGAACGTGCTTGGGGAAGGCGGCGACAGCTTCCGTGACGATGTCGAGAGCGAACGCTACGACGTCGCGCCGGTACTCAGCTGGCAGGTCAACGACGCCACCAGGATCGTCTTCGAGGGCGATTTCATGCGTAACAACCACCCACTGGACCGGGGCCTGACTCGCCTGCCCGGCCAGCGCGGCACGGCGTCACGCGATACCAACATCTGGGAAAAAGGCAGCGACAACCTGCTGCACAACGACAACAACATGGCGCAGCTGCGCTTCGAGCACGCGCTGAACAACGACTGGACGCTCGGCGGCGGCATGCAATGGCTGGACGGCTCGCTCAAGGGCAACGCCGTCGAAGCCAACGGCTTGCAGGCGGACGGCCGCACCCTGGGGCGCAACTTCAACTACCGCAAGCTGGAGTGGACCGACCGCGATTACCAGCTCAACCTCACCGGCCACTTCGACGCGGGCGGCTTTGCCCACACCCTGCTGACCGGCATCGAGTACGAAGACTACGACTACAACTCGATCATCCAGCGCTCGGCCGCCGGCACCGGCGCTTACCCGATCGACATTTTCAACCCGGTGCTCGGCCAGGCGCGCCCGGCCCTCACCCGCACGACCACGCACGACAAGGAAAACCTCAAAACCTGGGCGGCCTTCATCCAGGACCAGGTCGCCCTGACCGACCGCCTCAAGGCCCTCGCCGGCGTGCGTTTCGAGCGCTACGAGCACGACTACGACAACAAGCTCAACACTGCGGGCGACTTCAGCAAGGGCGAGAACGGTGTGACCCCGCGGTTCGGCCTGCTCTACGACCTCACCGATACGCTGGCGGTGTACGCCAATACCGCGCGCTCGTTCAAGCCCAACAGTGGCGCCAGCCTGCAAGGCAGCGGCTTTGACCCGGAAAAGGGCAAGTCGTATGAACTGGGCGTGAAATGGGAGGCGCCGGACCGTCAGCTGAGTGTCGATGCCGCGATTTACCACATCGTCAAAGAGAACGTGCTGACCCGCGACCCAAGTGACCCCAGCGGCACTTACAGCATCGCTGCCGGCGAAGTGCGCAGCCGCGGCCTGGACATCAACATTGCCGGCAACCTCACGCCGCAATGGCGTGTGATCGGTGGCTACGCCTATGTCGACGCCGAGGTCACCAAGGACAACACGGTGCCCACCGGCACGCGCCTGGCGAACATCCCGCGCAACAGCTTCAGCCTGCTGAACACATACGAGTTCCAGGATGGCGTGGCCAAAGGGCTGGGCCTGGGTGTTGGGGTGAAGTATATCGATGACCGTGCCGGGCAGACCGCAGCGACCACCTACACCATGGAGCGTTACAGCGTCGTCGACCTGCTGAGCTTCTACAAGGTCAACGAGCACGTGCGGCTGAACCTGGATGTTAAGAACGTGTTCAACAAGGGCTATGACGAGGGGGCATTCAATACCTACGTCTATCCGGGCGCGCCGCGTACGGTGCAGGCTGGGGTTTCCTACACCTTCTAAGCTGCCGGGGCCGCGATGCGGCCCCTTCGCTTCAGAAGCCCTTACTGTAGAACAGCGAGTACGATTCGATGCCGTCGTTTGGCTGCTTGATGCCGGCGTTGGAGTAATGCATGGCGCGAATGCCGACCTTCTGCTCGCCCGGCAGCTTCAGACCAAAGCCGATACGGTCCTCGAAGTTGAAGGACGAGCCCAGGCGCTGGTCGCCCACTTCGGTCTTGGAGAACGCCGCCAGGCCGATGCCGGCCTCGATGTACGGGGTGTAGGTGAAGCCGCTGAACTCGTAGGTGAATACCGGGCTGAACGACAGCGAGTGGGCGCCGCTGGCATCGCCGCCTTCCCAGTAGGTGTAGGCCGCATCCCAGTAGCCGCTTACGTAACCGGTGCTGCTTTCCAGCCATTTCTTGTCCCAGTCGAACGACAAGCCAATACGGTAGGTCATGTCGCCCTGGCTGGTGGCGCCAACGGCACCTGAAACCTGCGCCGCCTGGGCCAGGTTGGCCCCGGCGAAAGCCAGTACGGCAGCGGCCAGCGCAGTGGCAAGAGGGGTTTTCATCGATGACTTCTCCTGATGGTCAACACGGGCAAACGGGGGCTTTTCGCCCCTCGATTTTTACGGTGACCGGTGCATCCAACCGGTCACACGGGGTAATACTTTTCTGATTATTGTCCAGATAATCAGAAAGTTGAAAGTGAATTGCCACTAATGGCTATTTGTATGCCTTGAGATCTTCAGCGCCCATGAGATCGAGCGCCGCCCGCGCGGCGCATCGCGGGCAAGTCGGATCGCCGCACCGCCGCTCCCACATTTGTTGCAACGCGCCGTTCCAGTCAGGCCATGGTTGTTCGCCTTGGCGCATGGCAGAAGACAGGTGGGGCGCCAGCAGTGCCAGCCGAAAAATCTCGTCGAGCCACCAAGGCTAACAACTATGGCCTCACAGGCCATGGCACGTTGCAACAAATGTGGGAGCGGCGGTGCGGCGATCCGACTTGCCCGCGATGCGCCGCGCGGGCGGCGCTCGATCTCAGCGGCGCTAAAAATCCCAAGGCAGGCGCTTCGCGATGCCCCGGGCGGGCGGCGCTCGATCTCAAGAGCGCTGAAGACCTCAAGGCAAGCACTTCATCGCCAATTGAGGTTAACCGTAGCCGGTGCCTTGCCGCTTACGGTCACCTGCTGCTGCACCGTGGTGCCACCGGCCTGCCCGATCACCCTGTACCGGCCTGGCGGCAGCTGCACATACAGCAACGGGCCGGCATCCTGCACGCTCAGCAAGGACGTGCCCTGAGCATTCTGAATATCCACAGTGGCACCGCTCTGGAACTTGCCTTCCGGGCCCGTGGAGAGCTCGACGTGCAGGTCATAACCTGTGGTTTTGCGCAGGGCGTTGGCCTCGTCCTGGCCGATACCGCCTTGCACATAGCGAATACCGTTCTGCTCTTGCGGTTGCAGCTGTACCGCCTGCATGTCGATCGGGGCATTGAGATCGGCCGCCGCGGCCAGGGTCCAGGGGAACGCCAGCGCGAGCAGCAGCGTGGCACCCAGAGCATAGTGATGATTACGCATGGTCAGCGCCTCCTTGAGGAGATGGCTTACCTGATATTTGATCCCTGCCCTGCCGCCGGGTTCACGTCGCGCGCCGCTCTTCGAGCAGTTTCACGAACATGCTCAGGCTGCACGACACGGTGCCGCGACGCCATACCAGCCAGGTCTTGAGGAAGCGAAAATCTTCCGACATCGGCCAGGCGCTGACCGTGCTGCAGCCGGGCATGTTGTCGAGCATGCTGCGTGGCAACATGGCCAGGCCAGCCCCGGCGCTGACGCAGGCGAGCATGCCATGGTACGACTCCATCTCGTGGATCTTGCCCGGCACGGCCTGGTCCTGAACGAACCAGTTCTCGAAATGGTGGCGGTACGAGCAGTTGGCGCGAAAGGCGTAGATGCTCGCGCCATTCACATCCTGGGCGCGGGTCACCGGCGGGTGGTTGAGCGGTGAGATGATCACCATCTCTTCCTCGAACACCGGCATGCCCTCGAGCGTCGGGTGCAGCAGCGGGCCATCGACGAAGGCCGCCACCAGCCGCCCGGACAACACCCCTTCGAGCATGGTCCCGGAGGGCCCGGTAGACAGATCCAGGTCGACCTTGGGGTAACGCTGGTTGTAAGCCGCCAGCAGTGCCGGGATGCGCACCGCAGCGGTACTCTCCAGCGAACCCAGGGCGAAGGTGCCCTGCGGGTCTTCGCCGGCCACGGTCAAGCGCGCCTCGTGCACCAGGTCGAGAATACGCCGGGTGTACTCGAGGAAGTTCCAGCCTGCAGGTGACAGCCGAAGGCGGCTTTTCTCGCGGATGAACAGCTCGACGCCGAGGTCCTCCTCCAGCTGCTTGATGCGCGTGGTCAGGTTGGACGGCACCCGATGGATGTGCTGGGCGGCGGCGCTGATGCTGCCCTGCTCGGCCACGGCTTTGAAGATCTCCAGTTGCACCAGGTCCACAGTCATTCTCCAAACGTGAATGTTTCGCTCATTATTATTCAGTTTTCATTAAACCCCTAGCCCACTAGTCTGGCCTCATTGATAAACAACAACGAGTGTCCAGCCATGAGCGCGATCAGCAGCCTGACCCACGCCATCTCCGTCGACCCGCACAGCGGCGAACAGATCGGCAGCTACCCCTTCGACACCGACGCCGCACTGGAAGCGGCGCTGCAACGTGCCAAGGTCGGCTACCGCCAGTGGCGCCAGGTGTCGCTGGGTCAGCGTAGCGAGTCCCTGCTGGCCCTGGCCGCTACACTGCAGGCCAAGGCTGAAGCCTTCGCGCAGATGATCAGCCGCGAAATCGGCAAGCCGATCAGCCAGGCCCGCGGTGAAGTGAGCAAGTGCGTGGGCCTGTGCCAGTGGTACGCCGAGCACGGCCCGGCGATGCTCGCCGCCGAACCGACCCAGGTCGAAAAGGCACGTATCGAGTACCGCCCGCTGGGTCCGATTCTGGCGGTGATGCCGTGGAACTTCCCGATCTGGCAGGTGCTGCGTGGCGCCGTGCCGGCGATCCTGGCCGGCAATACCTACGTGCTCAAGCACGCACCGAACGTGATGGGCAGCGCCTACCTGCTGGGTGAACTGTTCAAGGACGCTGGCCTGCCTGAGGGCGTGTTCGAGGTGTTGAACGTCACGCCTGAAGGCGTCACCCGCGCCATCAACGACCCACGCATCGCCGCAGTGACCCTCACCGGCAGCGTGCGCGCCGGCATGGCCATCGGTGCCCAAGCCGGTGCTGCGCTGAAGAAGTGCGTACTGGAGCTGGGCGGTTCCGACCCGTTCATCGTGCTGGCTGACGCCGACCTGGATGCCGCAGTCAAGGCAGCCGTCATCGGCCGCTACCAGAACACCGGGCAAGTCTGCGCTGCAGCGAAGCGCCTGATTGTCGAAGAGCGCATCGCCGAGGCATTCACGCAAAAATTCGTTGAGGCGACCCGCCAGCTGAAAGTCGGCAACCCGCTTGAAGATGACACCTACATCGGCCCGATGGCCCGCTACGACCTGCGCGACGAGCTCGATGGCCAGGTTCAGGCGACCCTCGCCGAAGGTGCCACTCTGCTGCTGGGCGGCAACAAGGTCGAAGGCGTGGGCAACTTCTACGCCCCTACCGTGTTCGCCAACGTCACGCCGGACATGACGGCGTTCAAGCAGGAGCTGTTCGGCCCGGTAGCGGCGATCATCACTGCCCGCGATGCCGACCATGCAGTGGAGCTGGCCAACGACAGCGAATTCGGCTTGGCGTCGACTATCTACACCGCTGACTACGCCCTGGCCGAGCGCATGACGGCAGCACTGGATACCGGTGGTGTGTTCATCAACGGTTACTGCGCTTCCGACCCCCGCGTGGCGTTTGGTGGGGTGAAGAAGAGTGGTTTCGGCCGCGAGCTGTCGCACTTTGGGGTGCGCGAGTTCACCAATGCGCAGACGGTGTGGCTGGATCGTAACTGATTGCCGTTGGGGCCGCTTTGCGGCCCCAAACAATCTCAATCCCGAACCTGATCCTTGACCCAGTCCAGCATCCCCCCGGGCACGATCAACTCATGCCGCGCCCGCGAACACGCGGTATACAACCCCGCCAGCATCCGTGCCCGCTCATTGCGGTTGCCCGCCGCCAGCGGTGCGACCATCAGCTCCGGCGATACCATCACCCGGGCGAATTCCATGTTCTTCACATCCCGCACGCGGCCCAGGAACAGCTTGGGCGCCTTGTCCCAGCGGTAGCGGCTCTTGGCCTTGGCGAAGTGCTCCGCGGTGTAGCCCTTGCGCAGCATGTTGGCCACGGCGACAAAGGCCTTGTCGTCACCCTTGTCCTGCTCCAGCGCCTGCCAGCTGGGGTAACGGAACAGCATCGGGTGGCGTGGCCGCGTACCGTGGCGGTACAGCTCGATACAGTCCTCGACGAACAGCTCGAAATCCTTGCGTGCGCTTTTCAGCAGCACGAACGGCACGCCCTGGTGGGTCAGGCGCTGGAACCAGCCGAACAGCCCCCACTCGTCATCGACGATCAGCGCAGTAGGTTGCGTGGGCACCGTGACGGTGTCGAAGAAGCTGACCCGCGTGTAATGCTCGGCACTGCCGCTGAAGGCGGCCTGGATGGCCGCCGGGTGAGCCTGGATCAACGGGTTGAGCACGTTGTCCATGGCCGGCCCGGCGCGCAGTGAATGGTCGATGTAACGCTGGCGGATGAAACCGCCATGGTGCGGGCTCAAGCCGTTGAGGTTCTGCAGCTCGTCGCCCAGGGCGATGACCGACTGCGGGCTGCGGTCCAGCACGCTGAGCATCGGCGCGGACAACTCATGGGCTTCGTCGACGATCACGTGGGTGTAGCGGCTGTCGATGAGCTCGGCCGTGAGCGACAGCAGCTTGACCCGATGGTAATCGCGCACGGGCAACTGAACCTCGCGCGATGAAGGGCGGATCAGCTCCTGCCAGTACAAGCGGGCCTTCTCCAGCAGCACTTCCTGGTCCAGCGGCGAGGTGCCCGGGCCGGCCCAGGGCAAGTGGTGCAACTGCACCTGGGTATCGCCGCTGCGGCAGAAACTGCGCACAGCCTTGATGCACAGGGCGACCACGTCGCAGGCGGCCAGCGGGCCGATGTCGGGGATAGCCAGCCATTTCACCACTTGCGCTTCCTGCGGGCGCCACGACAGTTTGGTGCGATAGGGGTCGCGCAGGCGCCAGCCGTTGCTGGTGAGGTCGCGGTTGAGAATCTCGTCGGCCAACTGGCCGAAGGTCATCGCAGTGTAGGCTGCGGCGTCTTTGACCCGCGCCTGCAGCGCCCGCAACTGGCCTTCGGTGAGGGCCAGCAGCAAGGTACGCTGCGGGTCCAGCAGGCGCGCGAACTGGTGAATCAGGAAGGTCTTGCCGGTGCCGGCGAAACCCTGCACCGCCACCGATTCGTCCACACCGCAAAGAAATTCGCGCAGCAGGCGGTTTTGCTGGTCACTGAGCATCAGGTCGCTGGCCAGTGACGGCAGGTACACCGGGTGCAACGGGGTCACACGCTGGCGGTAGCTGTCGGCGAACTGGAAATTCCACTGGCCCTCGGCGTCCACAAACTCGTCTGCCGGGTACTCGACCTCCGGTGAAACCAGGCCGACGCCGTTTTCACCGAGCAGGCCGAGGCCCATGGCGAACGCCTCGCGGTCAAAGTGCTGTGCCACCTGGCCTTGAAAGCGCCCTGGTGCCGCCGCTTCGACTTCGTTGGCGATGCGTACTATCTCGGCAAAACGGCGTTCCTGGGCGTCAGCGGACACGCCGGCTGGCTGGCGCGGCACATTCTGCACGAACAGCACGGCGGCCGCCTCCAGCAGGCTGGCGGTCGGGAAGTAGTCGATGGCAGTGGGCGCGCTGGCCAGGCGGTCGGCCTGGTCGCTGGGCAAGGGCAGGTAGAACATCAGGACCTCGGGTGGAAACTGCCGGGCACGATAGCAGGTTTCAGGCCCGGCCGCGCTTGAGCGTCTCGCTCGGTAACTCCTTGAACAATTGCCGATAACTCTCTGAAAACCTTCCCAAATGCCAGAACGACCAACGCATGGCGACCTCGGCGATGGTCACCCCACCCCCACGCAACAGGTCGCGCCGGGCCCCGTTGAGCCGCCGCAAGCGTAGCCAGTGGGCCGGCGGCATGCCGGTAAAGGCTTTGAACGCTTGCTGCAACTGGCGCAGCGAAACGCCGGCAACATCGGCCAGTTCCAGCAGGTTCAGGGTTTCCTCCGGGCAATCTGCCGCCCACGCGCTGACCCGCTGCATGATTGCCCGCTCCTCTGCCCGCCGGCCCAGGGCGCCACCGTGCAGCCGCTGGCAGGCGTTATCGAGGATGAACAGGCAGTCTTCCAGCAGTTGCTCGGCCAACGCCTGCCCTTCCAGGGGGCAGTCTGCGTCGCCAAGGCGCGTCAGGGTGGCGCTGAGCCAGCTGCCGAACAGTGCATTCTGCCCGCTGCCAAGCGGCACCATGAACAAGCCTTCGAGGCGCTGCGGGTCGAGGCCATGACGGGCGAGGAACGGCTGGTCGAACACCACGGCCACCTCGTGGTAGTTCTCCGGCGTGATCCAGATATTGCGGCTCTGTTCGTTGAGCAGGTAGAGGCTGTTTTCGCTGCGGTCGAAACAGAACGCCAGTGAACCGCTCGGGGCCCGGAAGAATTGCTCGACCCGCGTGTTCAGGCGTTCTTCGTAGACCTCCACGCCGTCAAGGCCCAGGCAACGCAACTCGCCGCTGAAATGGCCGGGCGACATCTGCCGGTATTGCTGTTGCCAACCGGGGGTGGCACGCACTTGCTCGGTCACGTCGGTGGTGTGAAAAGCCTGGACTTGCAAGGCATTGGGCGTTGTCACGCTTTGTCCTAGTTGCACTCTTTTGGTGCATTAAATGCTGAAGAAAGTGGATAGATCACCCTGAGGGGCTGCGACCAAGATAGTCTCCAGCGCGTCACCTGGGAAGGGTTCACCCCTTTTGCAAAGCCGGCAACGGCCTTCGCGGGTAAACCCGCTCCCACAACAAAACCCAATCAAGAGGTCTGTATGAACGCCCCCTTCGATCAGCTTTCCACCTGGCTGAAAGAACACCGCATCACCGAAGTCGAATGCGTGATCAGCGACCTGACCGGCATCGCCCGCGGCAAGATCGCACCGACTGCCAAGTTCCTCCACGAGCGTGGCATGCGCCTGCCTGAAAGCGTGCTGCTGCAGACGGTCACGGGCGACTACGTCGACGACGACATCTACTACAGCCTGCTTGATGCCGCCGACATCGACATGGTCTGCCGCCCCGACCCTACGGCGGTGTATCAGATACCCTGGGCCATCGAGCCAACCGCAATCGTCATCCACGACACCTTCGACAAGCAAGGCAACCCGATCGAGCTGTCGCCGCGCAACGTACTGAAAAAGGTGCTCAAGCTTTACGCCGACCAAGGCTGGCAGCCGATCGTCGCGCCGGAAATGGAGTTCTACCTGACCAAGCGCTGCGAAGACCCCGACTTGCCTCTGCAAGTACCGCTGGGCCGCTCGGGCCGCGCCGAAAGCGGGCGCCAATCGTTTTCGATCGACGCTGCCAACGAATTCGACCCGTTGTTCGAAGACGTCTACGACTGGTGCGAGCTGCAGGGCCTGGACCTCGACACGCTGATCCACGAAGACGGCCCGGCGCAGATGGAGATCAACTTCCGCCACGGCGACGCGCTGGACCTGGCCGACCAGATCACCGTGTTCAAGCGCACGATGCGTGAGGCGGCGCTCAAGCACAACGTCACCGCCACCTTCATGGCCAAGCCGATCACCGATGAGCCGGGCAGCGCCATGCACCTGCACCAGAGCGTGGTCGACATCGCCACCGGCAAGCCGGTGTTCGCCAACGACGATGGCAGCATGAGCGAGCTGTTCCTGCATCATATTGGCGGTCTGCAGAAGTACATCCCCAAGCTGCTGCCGATGTTCGCCCCGAACGTCAACTCGTTCCGCCGCTTTCTGCCGGACACCTCGGCACCGGTGAACGTCGAATGGGGCGAGGAAAACCGCACCGCCGGCTTGCGCGTACCCACATCCAGCCCCGAGGCAATGCGCGTGGAAAACCGCCTGCCGGGCGCCGACGCCAACCCATACCTGGCGATTGCCGCGAGCCTGCTGTGCGGCTACCTGGGCATGGTCGAGAAGGTCGAGCCCAGCGCGCCGGTACAAGGCCGCGCCTACGAGCGGCGCAACCTGCGCCTGCCGATCACCATCGAAGACGCCCTGCAGCACATGGAGGACTGCCAGACCGTGCAGCGCTACCTGGGCAAGCAGTTTGTCCAGGGCTACGTGGCGGTCAAGCGTGCCGAGCATGAAAACTTCAAGCGTGTGATCAGCTCGTGGGAGCGTGAGTTCCTGCTGCTCAGCGTGTAACGCATCGCCGGCAAGCCGGCTCCACAGGGGCCGGTGTTGCCAACGCTGTACCTGTGGGAGCCGGCTTGCCGGCGATTGGCTGCACAGCAGCCCCACAACACCGAATTCAAATAACAAGACCAACGAGGTGTCGACATGCGTCATCTGCAAACCCTGATCCCCGCTGCATTTACCCTGCTGTTCGGGGCGGCCGCCCAGGCCCAGCCGTCAGTCAGCGTGTACAACTGGACCGACTACATCGGTGACACCACGCTGGCCGACTTCCAGGCCAGCAGCGGGATCAAGGTCGTCTATGACGTGTTCGACTCCAACGAAACCCTCGAAGGCAAGCTGCTCGCCGGCCGCACCGGCTACGACGTGGTCGTGCCGTCCAACCACTTCCTGGCCCGCCAGGCACAGGCAGGCGCGTTCCTGCCACTGGACCGCAGCAAGCTGCCGAACTGGAAGCACCTGGACCCCAAACTGCTCAAGCAGCTTGAACAGAACGACCCAGGCAACCAGTACGCGGTGCCGTACCTGTGGGGCACCAACGGCATCGGCTACAACGTCGAAAAGGTCAAGGCCGCGCTGGGTATCGAGCGTGTCGACTCCTGGGCGGTGCTGTTCGAGCCGGAAAACCTGAAAAAGCTCAAGCAATGCGGCGTGGCGTTCATGGACTCGCCCGACGAGCTGTTCCCGGCCATGCTCAACTACCTGGGCATGGACCCGCGCAGCGAAAAGGCGGCGGATTACGCCAAGGCCGAAGCACGCCTGCTGGCGCTGCGTCCGTACATCACCTACTTCCATTCTTCCAAGTATGTTTCAGACCTCGCAAACGGTGACATCTGCGTGGCCTTCGGCTACTCCGGCGACGTGTTCCAGGCGGCCAACCGCGCAGTCGAGGCCAACAACGGCGTGAAGATCGCCTACAGCATCCCGAAAGAAGGCAGCAACCTGTGGTTCGACCTGCTGGCCATTCCCAAGGATGCCGGCAACCCCGACCAGGCCCTCGCGTTCATCAACTACCTGCTGGAGCCGAAGGTGATCGCCAAGGTCAGCGCCACCGTAGGCTACGCCAACGCCAACCCGGATGCCAAGGCCGACATGGACCCCTCGCTGGTCAACAACCCCGAGATCTACCCACCCCAGGAGGTGCTGGACAAGCTGTACATCTCAAGCACCCCGACCCCGCAGATCATGCGTGTCATGACCCGCTCCTGGAGCAAGATCAAGTCCAACCGCTGAGCCGAGAACGCGCCATGCCTTTCACTACTCAACACACCGCGTCTTACTACGCCGCTACTGCGCGCGATACCGCGCCCTACCCCAGCCTCGACGGTGAACTGAGCGCCGACGTGTGCGTGGTCGGCGGCGGGCTGACGGGCGTAAATACCGCGCTGGAGCTTGCCGAGCGCGGCCTGTCGGTGATCCTGCTGGAAGGCCGACGCATCGGCTGGGGCGCCAGTGGGCGCAACGGCGGCCAGCTGATCCGCGGCATCGGCCATGACGTCAGCGGATTTGCCCGCTACGTCGGCCAGGACGGGGTGCGCTACCTGAAGCAGGCCGGCATCGATTCGGTGGCCCTGGTGGCCAAACGCATCGAGCAGTACGGCATTGCCTGCGACTTGCGCTGGGGTTTTTGCGAATTGGCCAATACGCCCGTCCAGTTCGCCGCCTTCAAGGACGAACAGGCTGAGTTGGCAGCGCTTGGTTACCGCCACGAAACACGCCTGGTCGGCCCCGAGCGCCTGCATGAAATCGTCGCCAGCGAGCAGTACGCCGGCGGCCTGGTAGACATGGGCTCAGGCCACCTGCACCCGCTCGACCTGGTCCAGGGCGAAGCGCGCGCGGCCCACGGCCTGGGCGTGCGCATCTTCGAGCAGAGCCCGGTGCTGCGCATCGAGCATGGCCCTACGGTGACCCTGCACACCGCGCGCGGCAAGGTGCGGGCGCAGAGCCTGGTGCTGGGTTGCAACGCCCACCTCGATGAACTGGAACCCCGCCTGAGCGGCAAGGTGCTGCCCGCCGGCAGCTACGTCGTCGCCACCGAACCCTTGCCCGAGGCTGTCGCCCAGGCACTGATCCCGCAAAACATGGCCATGTGCGACCAGAAAGTCGGCCTGGATTACTACCGCCTCACCGCCGACCGCCGCCTGCTGTTTGGCGGGGCCTGCCACTACTCCGGGCGCGACCCCAAGGACATTGCCGCTTATATGCGGCCAAAAGTGCTCAAGGTGTTCCCTCAATTGGCCGATGTGCGCATCGAGTACCAGTGGGGTGGCATGATCGGCATTACCGCCAACCGCTTCCCCCAGGTGGGGAGGCTCAGCCAGTACCCCAACGTGTATTACGCCCAAGGCTATTCCGGGCATGGCCTGAACGTGACGCACTGGACGGCGAAGCTGCTCGCAGAGGGGATCGCCGTTGGGGAAAGTCAGGGGCTGGATGTGTTCAGTGCTGTACCACACCTGACCTTCCCGGGCGGCAAGGCATTGCGCTCGCCGCTGCTGGCGTTAGGGATGTTGTGGTATCGGTTGCGGGAGGTTTTGGGGTAGGCCCTGGGTTTGCATTATGGCGGGCATGTGAAGGCCTTGAGGCATGCTGTGCAAGTGATATCGAGCGCCGCCCGCGCGGCGCATCGCGGCTAAAGCCGCTCCTACATTTGTTGAAACGTGCCACTGACAGTCAGGCCACAGTCGTCAGCTTTCCGCGTCCGCCGAGAGACGGTGTGATATCAACAAGGCTTGTCAGGCACAGGCACGGCGCGACAGGTGTGTAGGAGCGGATTTATCCGCGATGCGCCGCACGAGCGGCGCTCACCCTTGAGCACGCCCTCAATCCATCCTGGAATACCCAGTCAGCTCAAAAACACCAGGCACTCTGAACATTACCTGCTAGCGTTGTTCTGGCCACCCCCTCATGGACGCATCACCATCATGAAATCACTGCCTCGCATCACCCTGTTGTGCGCTGCTTTGCTCGCCGTGGCCGCCTGCTCGAGCAACCGCGTGGACCCGAAGGACTATTCAGGTTTCCTTCAGGACTACAGCCGGCTGCAGCCTGCTGAAAGCCCCTCTGGCGCGCCGGTGATGCGCTGGATCGACCCGAAGGTCAGTGCCAGCCAGTACACCCAGATTTTCATCGAGCCCAGCCAGTTCTATCCCAAGCCTCAACCCACCGCAGTCATCTCCGAACAGACCCTGCAGGAAATCACCCGCTACTTCAATGAGGCTCTGCGCCGTGAAATGGGCAGCGTGCTGACACTGGTCAAGGCCCCCGGCCCTGGCACGATCGTGGTGCGCCCGGCGATCACTGCCGTATCGACCGGCAATGAAGGCCTCAAACCCTACGAAGTGATCCCGATCGCGCTGATTTCGGCTGGGGTGAATACCGCCATGGGCGGTCGCGATCAGGAGGTGGACGTCGGCGTGGAGGCCGCATTCCTCGATGGCGCCAGCCAGAAGGTACTGGCGCAGGTGGTGCGCAAGGGCACAGGCAAGGAACTGGAAAACGATACCCAGAAACTCACCCTGAACGACGTCAAGCCTGTGCTCGATGGCTGGGCCAAGGACATGCGTAGCAGCTTTGTGGCCCTGCGCAACAAGGCCAAATGAGCCAGTGACGACTGGTCAGCACTCCACAAAGGCGACCGCAAGGCCGCCTCTGGAGGTTTCCTTGTAGTTGGCATGCATGTCCGCACCTGTGTCACGCATCGTGCGGATGACCCGATCCAGCGAGATGAAATGCTCGCCATCACCCCGCAGGGCCATCTGCACAGCATTGATGGCCTTGACCGCAGCAATCGCGTTGCGCTCGATGCAGGGCACCTGGACCAACCCGCCGACCGGGTCGCAGGTCAGCCCGAGGTTGTGCTCAAGGGCAATTTCGGCGGCGTTTTCCAGCTGTGGCGGCGTGGCGCCCAGCACCTGGGCAAGGCCGGCCGCGGCCATCGAACAGGCAGACCCTACCTCACCCTGGCAGCCTACCTCTGCACCGGATATCGAGGCGTTTGTCTTGCACAGGATGCCCACAGCGGCAGCAGCCAGCATGAATGCCACCACGTCATCGTCACAGGCCTCGGGGTTGAACTTCATGTAGTAGTGCAGCACCGCAGGGATGATGCCCGCCGCGCCATTGGTAGGTGCGGTGACCATGCGCCCGCCAGCGGCGTTTTCTTCGTTGACCGCCAGGGCAAACAGGTTTACCCACTCCATGGCACTCAAGGTCGAGCCGATTACGTTGGGCTTGCCCAGCTCTTGCAAGCTGCGGTGCAGGCGCGCGGCGCGGCGCTTGACACCCAGGCCGCCCGGCAGAATGCCTTCGTTGCGCAAGCCATTGTCGACGCACTCGCGCATCGCCGCCCAGATCCGCAGCAAGCCATCACGCACCTCGGCCTCAGGGCGCCAGGCGCACTCGTTGGCCATCATCAGCTGTGCCACGCTCAGCTGGTGGGCCTTGCACAGGGCAAGCAGCTGGGCACCACTGGAAAACGCGTAGGGCAGCGTGACGGCATTGGCCTCGGCCTGCGGCGCATCGATTTCACCCTGCTCTACGATAAAACCACCCCCCACCGAATAGTAGGTCTGGCACAACAAGCTGGCCCGCCCGTCCAGGGCCTCCAGGCTCATGGCATTGGGGTGATACGGCAGGTTCTCGTCCAGCAGCAACATGTCGCGGGCGTAAACGAAAGTCAGAGGCTGGCTGCCATCGAGCATCAGGCATTGCTCCTGCATCACCTGGCCGATACGCGAATCGATGGTGGCCGGGTCGATCCGGTCCGGCCACTGCCCCATCAGGCCAAGCAGGCAGGCGCGATCAGTGGCATGGCCAACCCCGGTGGCCGATAGCGAGCCATACAGGCGCACCTCGACACGGCTCACCTGGCCCAGCAGCCCCTGCGCTCGCAAGGCCTGGGCGAAGGTCGCGGCTGCCCGCATCGGGCCGACGGTGTGGGAGCTGGATGGGCCGATGCCAATTTTGAAAAGGTCGAAAACACTGATAGCCATGCTAATGCCTGACCGCGCCGGCCTGAAACGCCGATACGCGGCTAATTGGGTAAATTGAACGCAACTGCGGATTTGCGCGATACTGACGCGCTCAATCGTTGATGACCAACGAAACTTCCTAAGCAAGGCTTTAGTGGAGCTAAATGATGCGGCGACAGCTCAACGGCCAGATGTTCGTCTGGCTGCATGTCTTTTCCTGTGCGGCCCGGCACCTGTCGTTCACCCGCTGCGCGGAGGAACTGCACATTACCCCCGGTGCAGTCAGCCAACAGATGCGCCAGCTGGAAGAGCGCCTGGGTTACCGGTTGTTCCTGCGCCGCGCCCGCGGCGTTGAATTGAGCGCCGAAGGCCAGCGCCTGGCGCAGACGGTTGCCGAGGCATATGGCAGCATCGAGGCCGAGCTGTTGCGCCTGGACGCAGGTGAAATCCGTGGCACCCTGCGCCTGCGCTCAATCCCCTCGTTCCTGGCCAAGTGGCTGACACCACGGCTGCCGCGGTTCCAGCAGCGCTACCCAGACATCGAGTTGCGCCTGGTGGCCGAAGACAGCGCGCAGGCACTGCACCCGGGCGACTTCGACCTGGCCATCGACCTGAATGACGGCAGCTACCCCGGCATGCTCTCGACGCCGTTGCTGCACGAACAGATCTTTCCGGTCTGCTCGCCAGCCCTGCTGCGTGGCCGGCCACCGCTGCACGGGCCTGCGGACCTGGCGCACTACCCGTTGCTGCACGACATCACCGCCTGGCGTGGCAGTTCGGATTTTGCCGAATGGGAGTTCTACCTGGAGGGGATTGGCTCACCCGGCCTGGATGTGCGACGTGGGCACACCTTCAACCGCAACCACCTGACCATCGAAGCGGCGATTGCCGGGGTGGGCGTGGCGATTGCACGGCGCACGCTGCTCAATGACGAACTGGAGCGAGGCGCCCTGATCGTGCCGTTCGGCGTGCCGATCGCCAACCACAAGCGTTATGTGGTGCATTACCCGCCTGGCGGCCTCAACCAGCCGGGGGCACGCGCGGTGCACGACTGGTTGGTGACTGAAGCGA
The DNA here is from genome assembly GCF_042902325.1 of Pseudomonas sp. NPDC012596. Classification (NCBI taxonomy): domain Bacteria; kingdom Pseudomonadati; phylum Pseudomonadota; class Gammaproteobacteria; order Pseudomonadales; family Pseudomonadaceae; genus Pseudomonas; species Pseudomonas sp. NPDC012596. The sequence continues at coordinate 27,270 of NZ_JBIBEB010000022.1, forward strand.
AGACGTTTCTTGCTCAGCACCCCATTCAAACAGACACGGCCAACAACGGGCCATGAGTGTGATCATTCAGCCGCGACACGTTTCACATCGAAGTCGAACGACGGAACGTAGCCGGTGCCAAGCAGATACGGGCATTGCGACGGGACGAAATCGTTGCTCAGCAGGTCGTGAGTGCTGTCGTAACCTGGCATCGAAATACCGGTGATGGTCAGCAGCGTATGCGGCAAGGAAGAAATACTGATGCGCTGCCCTTCCCTTTCATCAAGTTTCTGCAGCTTTTGCGCCAGCTGCTGAGGCAGGTTGCCTGAGGCCCAGATAAACGCCGCAACCGAAAGATCATACTCATTGCCCATGCCGTGGCCCAGCAGGCCGCGGCTGTCATCCAGCAAGTTCTCCCCATGATCTGACGAGTAAACCAGCAGCGCCTTGCGTTGGCTGGCCTTCAACTGCTCGATGATCGTGCCTAGCAGCCAGTCGGTGTACAACACCGAGTTGTCGTAGTTGGCGGTAATCCTGTCCTTGGCGCTGTCCGTTGCAGGCGTGAATTTGGCGAACTCACGCGGGTAACGCCGCGCGTAGTCGAAATGGCTGCCTTTGATGTGGATGAAGACCGCCTGCTTTTGCCCCGCCCCCTGCTGAATTATTTTTTCATAAGCCGAGATCAACGCCCCATCATAGCTGCGTTCAAAATACTGACGGTTTTGCGCCTCGGCGGCGATTTGCGGAATGATCCCGCCAAAACTGTCGACCTCCTGCGATGACAGCCAGTAGGTCTTGTAGCCGGCCGCACGGTAGATGCCGACCAGGGACTTGGTCGAGGCGATCAGGTCCCAGTGCTTGATGGGCTCGAGGCTGAGCAGCGAAGGCACCGCGACCGAGGTGTAAGGGGCGGTGGTGCACATGCTGCTGAACTTGAAAACCCCCGTCTCTTTATCAAGGTTGGGCGGGGTTACATTGGGGTAACCGAACAGCGACCAGTTGTGCGGCCGCGAAGATTCGCCAATCACGAACACCAAGGTCTCAATACCGGGCTGGTCCGATGTCGACGTTATGTTTACTTCGGACTCCAGGCGCTGCTTGATGTACTTTTTCGATTCTGTGTACAGGCTGGCGGTCAATCCGATTTGTGACAGATAACCGAACGGCGTACTTTGGTCTTTTGCCGCCAGGTCGAGAATGGCGCTCTTGCCGAACGAATTGAGTTTCACAGTTTTATAAAAGTAGACACCGTAGCCGACCAGCAAGGCGCCGATGGCGAAACACAAAACAGTTTTGCTCTTGTATAACGTGCGCCCGTAAAGGCCCGCCAGGCCAACGCCATAACACAACACCAGCACCAGCAATACCGTTATGATCGAAGACCCGTAGGTACTCAGAAAATCGCCCGCTTCCTTGTAATTGGTCAGGCCGATGAAAAGATAAGCGGCCGTCAACCTCGAGCCGAAGTTCAGTACCAGAAACAGGTCTACACTCGCCACCAGATAAAACGGCAGCAAGTACACATGAACTTTGAATTGGTTGCCTGAAACGAATCGTATTGCCAGCAGCCACAGCAGTGAAATGCCAAGCGTGTAGTACACCAGCAGGTCCGTTTTCGAGCACCTGCAGTCTGCCAGCAACCTGATCAGCAACGGCGACAGCAGGAACGACCACAACAACAGGGTCGGCCATTCCGCCTTCGCTACCTTCGCCGCACGCTCACCAAACTGGGACCTGTTTTTCATATTCGATGACCCGGATGAGGGCGTGAATGCGGGTGTATGTCCTGTAGGAGCTGGCTTGCCTGCGATCGGCTGCGTAGCAGGCGTAAAACCTGTATCCGCATTCTGTCTGGCAATCCGCAAATACCGGTTTTACGACTGCTTCGCAGCCGATCCCAGGCAAGCCAGCTCCTACACACACAATTTCGTACAGACCTTAGTAAGCCTGCTTGCCGGTGAAGGCATTGAGCGTTCGTACCAGGATCACGAAGTCGAGCCACAGCGACCAGTTGTTGATGTACTCGATGTCCGAATTCACCCGCTGGATCATCTGTTCGATGTCCTTGGTCTCGCCTCTGTGGCCACGCACCTGTGCCAGGCCGGTCATGCCAGGTTTGATGTTGTGGCGGGCGAAGTAGTCGACGATGTCCTGGGAATACAGCGTGTCATGCTGCAGCGCATGTGGGCGTGGGCCCACCAACGACATTTCGCCCGTCAGTACATTGAACAGCTGGGGCAGCTCATCCAGGCTGGTGCGGCGAATGAAGGCACCCACCCGCGTAAGCCTGGGGTCATTCTTCTGCGCCTGCTGCACCACGCCGCTCTCAGGCTGGTGCACCCGCATGCTGCGAAACTTCCAGATACGGAATGATTCCCCCGTCCAGCCCGTGCGTTCCTGGCGGAAGAACACCGGCCCGGGGCTGTCGAACTTGATGACGGCGGCCACCACCAGCAATACCGGTGAGGCGCACAGCAGAATGAACGCCGCCAGTACCCGGTCTTCCAGGTTCTTCAGGAACAGGCTCATGCCGGTCAGCGGTGTTTCAGACAAGGTCAGCACCGGGATACCGGCAATTTCACGCACACTGTGGTTGATCAGCCGCAGGGAGAAGATGTCCGGCACCCAGTTGACGGCGATGCACTTGTCCAGCAGCCTCAGGTAGACGTCGTTAATCAGTTCAGAGCCGCCAAGCGGCGTTACCAGGTATACCGTGCGGATCGCCTGCTTGGCGATAATCTCATCCAGGTCGCCAATGCGGCCCAACACCGGCAAACGCAGTTTTGTATCGCCCGTGTCCTCCCCGTCGGCTTCATCAATCAGTACACAACCCACTACCCGTTCACCGAACCACGGGTTATTGCTGATCTTCTGATAAAGGAAGTTGGCCAGATCGCCACCACCTATTATCAAAGCATTGTCCAGGCGGGCACGCGCGGTAAAACGCTTTTGCAGTTCACGCATCACAATATGCAACAGCAACTGAACGACGTAGCCAATAACAAACAGCTGGCCAACCAATAACCGGGAATAGGTTTCACTTTGTTTGGTGACGAACGCGATCACTACTAAAAAACAGAACGTTGCCGACCAGGCCTTGAACAGCCTGAAGGCTTTAACCGACAACCCCACGTTGCTTCGGTAAATGGCGTAATGGTCGTAAATGACCGCCAACGCACCAATCAGCAACAGCAGCATGATTACATAGTCAGAGGTAATGTAACCAACCCGATCATATATCAAGTACCACGCCACCCCGGTGACAGCGATTCCATCGAGCCCTGCTTGAATGGCGTTACTCACGCTGCTTCTACGCTGGAGCAAGGAACGGCTGCTTCTAGGCTCGAATACCATTATGAGGCCTCTTTTTCAGGTGCGCGACTCACGCATGCCCATTACATCAATGCAATAAACCCAACCTTAGATTTAATACAAAATCATTAAATTCAACGTACGGCACCCCACGCCATTGCTTTCACTGTAGCAGCACACCGCCAGCAGCGCCGGTCGCAAAACCTTCATCCCGTCCATTCTGACGCTCGCCGTTTCAAGCCAGCGCCTTTCAGGTCCGCCGGGGCTTGCCCTGACCACCTGGAAAGGTCGCTTTCGAGCACATCAGCGCGCGCAGCAGGAAAAGCGGGTTGCCAACCACATAGCGGGCAAACAGCCGCTTGGGCTCCCTGCATAACCGGTAAAGCCACTCGCCACCCAGCCGGCGCAACCAATTCGGTGCCCGTGTCACCTTGCCCCCGATGAAATCCAGAATTGCTCCGCCGCAGACGATCAGGCAGGGCCTGCCCATGTCGGCCAGCCGCGCGGCAACGTTTTCCTGTTTAGGCATACCCATGCCCAGTACGATCAGCTCCGGCTTTAGCGTCCTGGCCAGCTCGATGTAGGTTTCGACACGCGAGAACCCATCGTGCACCGAGACCACCTGCACGCCGTACAAGGCCTCGCTGCGCTGCGCAGCCTGGGACAGGTAAGGTTCCTGTGTACCCCAGAACGCCACCCGCCGGCCCTTGTACGCTGCCAGTAACTCGGGAATGAAGTCGGTGCCATTCATGTTCAAACCGGGGGCCAGCCCCAGGCGCCGGTACAGTATTGCGATCCCCGAGCCATCGCGCAGCAGCACATCAGCGGCCGCCAGCGCCTCGCAGTAGTGCTTGTCGGCGGCCACCAGGTTCATCGCATGGGCATTGACGAAGCCGAGCACGGTAGCGGTTTGCGGAGCACGCAGTGCCTCGAGTACCTGCTGCTCGTCGGCCGCATCACTGACGACACGCAACTTGCCGATGATCGACTTCCAGCGTTTTAGCCAAGCCCGGTCACCCATCAGTTGTCATCCCGTTTTGAACGCACCCATTCCACTTGGCGCTTGAGCAAAAACCCGAGGTACAGGGGAATCTTCTTCGCCGCGTAGAACGGCGCATACAACAGCACGGAAAACGGAATCAGCTCACGCGAGAAGCGCCACCAGGCCAGCAGCACCGCGGTGCCCAGCAAGGCCAGGCTGACCGTGGCGATCACCGCCGGCAGCACGATACCCAGCGCCAGCAACGCCAGCCAGGCCACTGTGAACACCACCATCATGGCCAACGACAGCAACGCCAGTGGCGGCACCAGCAGGTCGACGGTCATGGCCAACAAAGGCCAGTTGCGCTGCGCCAGCGCGCGGCCGATCAAACCCGGCCCCTCCGCCAGCACCAACCCCAGATGGCCATGCTCCCAGCGGGTACGCTGGCTGGTCAGGCCTTCCTGGCTGGTGGGGAACTGGCTGGTGACTTGCGCTGCCGGGCAGAACAGCGGCGGCTTGCCGTCACGGCAAAGCTCCAGGCCCAGCTTGATGTCTTCGACCAGATGGCCGGTCGCCAGATTAGCAGCGGTGACATCCTGCCAGCTGAACGCCATCCCCGCGCCCATCAACTGGCACGGTAGCCCCAGCCGGGTCCAGCCGCGCGGGCGCACCAGGTTCTTCACGCGCCAGGCAAACTCGGCGACCTGAACCTTGAGCCCCGCGCCGGCAGGCGCATGCATCAGGTAAAGCGACTGCGCCGGCCGCCCGGACTCGATGCAACAGTGGGCCAGGCGCTCGACAGTACCCGCGCTCACCTGGCAGTCCGCGTCGATGATCACCACCACATCCGGCGGCGCCTCGGCCAGGTGGCGTACACCGTAGTCCAGCGCGTAGCCCTTGCCCCGCAGTTGGGCGTGCTGGCGCTCGATCACTTGCGCGCCGGCGGCACGCGCCAATGCCGCGGTGTCGTCGGTGCAGTTGTCCGCCACTACCAGCAGCTGATCACCCTCGACCAGTTGCGGGCCAATAGTGGCGAGTGCCGAGGCAATCACCGACGCCTCGTTGTGCGCTGGCACCAGCACCGCTACCCGCGGGCGCGGCCCCTTTGAGGCAGGCACCGGCCGCGCCGGCAAGCAGGCCAACAGCACCTGGACCAACAGCACCAATACCGGCAACAGCACCAGCAGCGCCAATATGCCCAGTAGCCAACTCAATAAAGTCATCATGCAGTTGCCTTGAAATAGCTGACCAGCCTGGCCGCTTCAGTGTCGATGTCGTGACGTTGCAGCACGCGCTCATACGCAGCTTCACCCATGCGCTGCAGGGCCTCGGCAGGTTGCGCCAGGCAGTCCGCCATGGCCGTGGCCAGCTCCTCGACAGCGCCTGCCGGGAACAGCCAGCCGTTTTCACCCTGGCGAACCAGCTCGGGGATGCCCGCGACATAAGTGGTCAGTACCGGACGGCGCAGGGCCATCGCCTCCATGATCACCACCGGCAACCCTTCGGCAAAACTGGGCAAGACCAACGCCCGGGCGGCGAGGATTTCTTCGCGCACCTGGGCGCTGCTGATCCAGCCGGTGACGCGCACTTGCGCCTGCATGCCATGGCGCGCGATCAGTGCCTCGATCTGTTCGCGCATCTCACCATCACCGGCCAACACCATTTCGAACACCACGCCCTTGGCCAGCAGCATGCGCGCGGCTTCCAGCAACAGCAGCTGGCCCTTCTGTTCGCACAGGCGCCCCACGCATACCAGCCGCGGCGCGGCCGGAGGGGCAACGGCAGCGCCCTCGTGGAAGCTGCGCTCCAGGCCGCAATGCACCACCTTCACCTTTACCCAGTGCTCGTGGGCCACCCAGCGAAACAGCTGGCTACGCCCGTATGAGCTGACCGCCGCGACGAAGGCTGCGCGGCGGACCTTTTCCCCCATGTGCAGGAACTGCGGTTTGTCGAACTCCTCCGGGCCGTGCACGGTAAAACTGTAACTGGGCCCGCCGAGCGCATTGGCCAGCATCACCACTTCGGTGGAGTTGGTGCCGAAATGCGCATGCACGTGCTCGGCACCGAAGGCGTGCAACCACTGCACGACAAGGCATGCCTCGGCCAGGTAGACCAGGTGATACGGCCAGGCGCGGTCGGCCCGCAGCCCCATGCGCAGGGCAAGGCCCAAAGTGGAGAGAAAACGCCGTGGGTCAGCGCGCAGGGCCTGGAACATCGGTTTCATCAGGCCCTTGACGCCATCTTGCAGCACGTAGCGGGTTTTCTCCCGCTCGGCTAGGTCTTCGCTGTCTTGCAGTTCGGCATCCCAACCCCGCAAGGCAATGCGTAACACCTCGATGCCCTGACGCTCGAGCGCCAGGATTTCGCGCCGGATGAAGCTGTGACTGACCTTGGGATACTGATTGATGAAATAAGCAATGCGCATACGCCCCCAAATCGAAGTCCGTTTACCGAATGGCCAGGTCGACTCCGCGAGAGCCTGGCCTTCTTCTTGCTGTTCGTCACTGACTGCAGGCCAGTTGTGGATGCAGCGGCAGCTCTTTTTGCCCGGTCGTACGGGGCAGCGCTGCTTCTATCCTGGCAAACACATCGTCCAGCAGTTCATTGCGCCTGCGGTACATGGCTCGTTTCTTTGGCGCGATGTCCTCCAGGGTGCGCTGTGCCGGCGCCATCGGCACGGCGAAAAAATCCTCGCGCGTCGAGCCTTCAGCGCCGTTCTCCTGCCATATCACATCATAGTTGGCGGCCAGGTCCTGGGCCTTATCAATACCGAAATACGGGTGGCGGTGATGCCGGCACTGGTCAGTCACAGCATATATGTGCGTGGCCCCAATCGCTCTGGCCAGGCATTTCAGGGCTTCGACGAGGAAGCTTCTGGGGCGCAGCCCTTGGAAATCCTTGGTCAGGTCGCGGTAGATGTTCAGCGACGTTTCACTGTCGATGCCCTTGTGGATGCCCTGCACCGCGCCAATGAACAGGCACAGCCCACCCTCGGCGCGGCACAGCGTGAACGCCAGTGACGCCACGCGCAGGTCAGCCTGAAAAAGGTTGAGTACCAGCTCCCCTTCGCGCTTGAACCAGATGGGCCGGTCCAGCACCAGGGTGCAGCCACTGGCGTAGCTCGACAGGTCGCAAACCACTCGGCTTTCGTCGCGCCCCAGCAGCAACAGTGCAGGGAAATCCTTGGCGACCACTTCGTAGTGCGAAGCCACCACCTCGAAACGCTCGGGTGCCTCCCAGCATTTGCTGATGTAGGGCCATTGCACCATGCCGATGCAGTCCACCCCCAGCCTGGCGAAACGCTCCTCGCCCAGTGCACCCGACATGCGCTGGATGAACGCGCGCAGCTGCGGCCACTGCGTGATCATCGCTGCCGTCAACTTGCGCTTGTTGTTCAGCGCCCGTAACGAGTAGCCGGGCTGCAAGGTGAGCACACTTTTCGCTAACGATGTGAAAATCATAGGCATCTCATTTGTACTCGATCAACACCGGCTTGCTGGCCGCGTGGCGGTTAAGCAGGTACTTCACCTGGCCGAGCATCTCCGGGAATTTGCCCAGCACCAGAAACACCGCCTGCAAGCCGTTCTCACGCGCCGACCTGCCGCCACGCCGCGCCAGGCGCAGCATTTGCAGCGGGTAGAGCAACAGCAGCAGCAGCCCCCAAGGCCCCAGCCACACACTGGCAAAAACAATCAGCAGCGGAATGCCCAGCCCCCAAAACCAGGCGCGCCGCGACTCGCGCAACCAATGGCGCTCTGGCGGCGCGCCATGCAGGTAGGCGCCCTCTGCGTAGGCATAACCTGCCCGCAGGCTACGCCGCCACCACTGGCCAAAGCGCGTCATGGCCGCATCGTGCAGGGTCATTTCGGCGCCCAGACGCCAGACTTTCCAGCCAGCGGCGCGCAGACGCACGCACAGTTCGGGCTCTTCCCCGGCTATCAGCTCCGGGCGATAGCCAGACACCGACAAGAAGGCATCGACGCGCATCAGCGCGTCGCCCCCACAGGCCTTGGCCTCGCCCAGCGGCGTGTCCCACTCCAGGTCGCAGAGCAGGTTGTAGATCGAATGCTGGGGAAACCGTTCGCGGCGCCGGCCGCAGACCACCGCCACCTGGGGGTGCGTGTCGAGAAACGCTTGTGCCTTGGCCAGCCAGCCGGCATCTACCTCGCAGTCGCCATCGACGAACTGCACATGGCGGATTGCTGGCAGCGATTTCTGCAAGCAGGCGAAGCCTTCGTTGCGCGCGCGCGCAGCGGTGAACGGTATCGACATGTCCAGCGCCAGCACCTCGACACCCAGCGCCGACGCCCGCGCCACGGAGCCGTCGGTAGAGCCGGAGTCCACATAAACCACCTTGTCCGCACGCCCGGCCAACGACGCCAGGCAGCGCTCAAGGCGCTGGCCTTCATTACGGCCGATCACCACCACTCCAATGCCTGTCACCATGGGCCCTCACTCGCGCGCTTGACGGAACGACCCTTTTGCGCGGCCATTCATTGGCTAGGCTCTGTACGAAAAGCCTTGATACTTGTCCATGCTGCGTTGAAAACAGCCTCGCCTGCCCTACGTCTCAAGCCTTTTCGTACAGAGCCTGAATCATGAGCACTCCATGGCTTGGCTGTGCTTTCTGGCCTTGATGGTCGCGGGCACGCCTACCGCAAGCGAGTTGTCGGGCACATCGATCAACACCACGGCGTTCGAGCCTATCGCCACATTGTTGCCAATGCGGATGTTGCCAAGCACCTTGGCCCCAGCGCCGATGTCGACGTTATTGCCAAACACCGGTGCTATCGGTTCGTTGACGTTCTTCAGGCCGACCACCACGCCATTGCGAATCCGGCAGTCGTCGCCAAATCGAGCATAGCCGCTGATGACGATCCCGCCGAAATGGTCAATGACGAAGTTGCGGCCAATCACCACCTCGCATGGCAGCTCGACCCCGGTGATGATCTGCACGAACTTGAACAGCACCTTGTAGACAAACGACAGCAGCTTGCGCAAAAGCGCCGGCCGCACGCCATAACGCCAGCGGCCAAAGCGGTACACCACCAGCACCCAGAAACCCTGGGCGCCCCAATCGCCACCGTGTGCGCGCAAGTCCGCGCGAATGTTATCGAACATGGCTTCACCTACCGTGTGGGTTGGCTCGCGAACCGGGTCTTGAGCAGCAGCGACCAGGTCGCCTGGGTATGCCGCCAGCAGGCCTTGATTGCGCCCCAGCCGCGCCCCTTGAGCAGCGCCTTGAGTGCCAGCACCAGGTCACCCAGGCTCACCAGCAGCATGTGCAGGGCCAACCCGGCGACACCGTGATGCTTGCGAAAATACAGCAGCTCGCTTTCGATCTGGTAGCTGGAGATCTGCCGGCTCGCCGCCTCGAGCTCGGCGACCGACTTGGAGCTCTCACCGCCGATGTGCACGACCGTGGTGTGCGGGTAGAACACCACCTTCCAGCCAGCCTCCTTGACCCGCTTGCAATGGTCCACCTCCTCGTAATAAAGGAAGTACCGTGGGTCGAATAGCCCCACTTGGTCGAGCACCTCACGGCGCACCAGATAAAAGCAACCAGGCAGCCAGTCGCATTCGCGCACCGAGCCGTGGTCCCAGTTCATCTCGTCGACCATTTTCAAGCCGGGGAAAAAGCGCCCGAGACCGGTGCGTGCCACAAACACGTTCAACGGCGTAGGGAAGTACCGGCAACTGGGCTGCAGGTCACCGTCGCGCCCCACCAGCCGCACGCCCAGCACACCGCACTCCGGGTGGGCATCCATGTAGTCGATGGTTTTCTGCAGGCTGTCGTCGGCAACGAACGCATCGGTATTGAGCAGCAGCGCGTATTTGCCTTGCAGGTGGGCCAGCAGCTGATTGTTGGCGCGGCCAAACCCCACGTTCAGCTTGTTGCTGAGCAAAACCGCTTCGGGGCAGACCTGGGCCATGCGCTGCACCGAATCGTCGACGGAGGCGTTGTCCACTACCAGGTACTTGGCCAGCCGCTCACTGCCGGCCTGGCGCAAGGCATCGAACATCGGCTGCAGCAACGATGCGGTATTGAAGTTGACGACCATCACATCGACGGGTTTTCTATCCATTGCTACCGTCTCCGAAAAAATACTCGCTGCGTTGCCGCGCCAGCGCAGGCTCTACCGTTGGGTCGTAAGCGCCCTTGCGGTTTTTCACCATGTCGATCCAAGGATAGGCATTGCAGCGCGCCTCGACCCGTTTGATCAGCTCTTCGGTGGTGCAGATGAATTTGGCAGGGTTGCCGCCAACGACCGTGCCGGGCGGCACATCCTTGGTGACCACGGCACCGGCAGCAACCACCGAATCCGGCCCGATGGTGACCCTTGGCATGACGATCGCACCGTGGCCAACAAAGCTGTTGTCCCTGATATCAATGTAGCCGACAGAGTCCAGATGCTTGCCGTAACAGATCTCGATCAGCGCAACCACCCCATCGTGGCCGATCAATGTGCAGTCCGACAGGCCCACATTGCTGCCAATGCGCACCAGTGTCGGGTCGGTCACGTTACAGCCACAGTTGATATACACATTGCTGCCCACGGAGTGAAAACTCCCCCACCGCGCCAGGTAGGTGCCCCACTCCAGGGGTGTCGGGTTGCAGAATTTCTTGTATGCCGAGCGTCCCCGCCCTGTCGAGTAAAAGTACTGCGTCATGGCATTCCGTATCCATCCTTTCATACTGCTAGCCTCGCAAGTCAAGCGCTCCTGGACTGTCCCTGAGGCGAACCGGTCTCGTTCTTCTTTGTGCTGACCGCAACGCTCTCAACCCTTTACCCTGTGCTTCAAGCCTTCATCAAACCCGCTCGCCCCTGGCCGCCTTCAACCGTGCATCAAGGTGGTCGGCCAGGCGGAGCGCGAACTGCAACAGCGGCATCGTCGGGTTCGAAGCGCCGCCCGTGGCAAAAATGCTGCTGCCGGCCACGTAGAGGTTGTCTGTGCCGAACACCTTGCAGTCGCTATCGACCACGCCGAACTCAGGTGACGCTGCCATGCGCGTGGTGCCCATGTGGTGGGCATGCGGCTGCACTTTCAAGGCAAGGTCGGTGTCGTAGACATAGTCGTTCAGCTTGACGAAGCCAAGCCCCATCTCGGCGAACTGCTTGGCCAGTTCACTGCCAATGCACTTGATGGTATGCCTGTCGGTGGCACTGAGCGCCCAATTGACATTGACCTTGGAGACACCCAGTTCATCCTTTTCGTCGAGCAGCGAAATACGGCTGTGGGCATTGGGAAACTGTTCGATCATCGTGCTGATGACGCCATCGCCCGGGCAACTGAACTTGGCCACGAAGTCGATCTTGCTGGCCAGGCCCATCTCACAGGCGAGGTTCTCCAGAAAGTGCTTCACCTCGGCGGTTCTGCCATAGGTCTGCACATCGGTAAGCACGGTGGTCGAGACATTGCCTTTGCCGGCGCGGTACTCGGAAACAAACGTATCGGTGGTGTAGTACTGACGTGGCTCGGTACCTTGCCCGTCTTTGAGGATGAACGTGCCCATATCGACGTTCAGGTGTTCCATCAGGCAACAGCCGGTCAGGCCATCCTTCTTGATCACGCCTGCGCCCACCAGCGTCGTACTGTTGAGCAACTGCCTGGCATTCTCGATGGCGCCGGTGGCGAGAATGAATGTGCTCGCCACGACCCGTTGACGATTGCGCGCGTAATCGGAGACCACGGCCGCTTTCAACTGCCCGGCAGCCTCGTCGAAATCCAGGTCGACGCAATTGCAGTTGATGAACACGTCCAGCCCTGCCGTTTCGTCGAGCGCCTTGGCATATTTTTGCGCAAACCGCGTTGGCGGGCTGAGCAGAAAGCGGTCGGCATCGAATTCATCGCCGCCCAGGCCAGCGTTGACCGTTCGAAATTCGGCGCCTTGCGGCAGGTCGACGATATCCATGGCTGCGGGCAGGTAACGTTCTATCTCCCCATAGGGAATGGGCCAGCCGGGCAGATCGACTGGCGGTGCATTGGCGAAGTCGGACACCGTGAAGGGGCGGCAACGGCCTGCCCAGTGATTGGAGGTGCCGCCCAGGTAACGCAGGCGAGTTTCCTCAGCGTACAGTTCAAGCCCGGTGGAGGTACACCTGTAGAACGCCTGGGAACGCGGTGAATACTCATGACCACCGCCCTCCAGCAGCACCACCCGCCACCCCGCCTCGGCCAGGCGCAAGGCCAGAGTGATGCCGGCCGGCCCGGCGCCGATGATGCAGACGTCGTAAGCCTTGCGCAGGGTTTTCTCAACCTCATAGTCCTTGATCATGCTCGCCCGTCCTTGAAGTACTCGGAAGGCAACACCCAGCCGTTGATCACGACAAACTCGCCCTTTACCGCAGGTTTGCGCGGCACGCTGGCGCCCACGCCAAACACGGCAGCTCCGGCGCTCAACAAGACACAATTACGAAGAAAGCCCCTGCGCCCCAACTGCCGAGTAAGAAACTGCAGCTTCCCCATGATCACAAGACCTATGTCATTGATGTTATTGAGCTCGTTATTGTTCGGTACAACGTGCCATCAGGGCTTCACAGCCAGTCGAAAAGGCGTGTGAGCAAAAAGCCACAAAGCGCGCCGACCACAATCATTGGCAGCACCACAAGTTCTCGCTTCACACTGAAAATATCCAGCTTGCAGTTGACGTAGAAAATCAGGATCAGGGTTGGGAAGGTATGCAGTGCCGCGCCCCAGATCGCCCATTTCACACCGCCCAAGGCCAGCAGCAACGGTAGCAGGGTCCACAGCGACACGAGCCGGATGATGTTGTCCATCGCCTGGTACTTGGTGTGGCCCAAGGCGATCCACAGCTGATGGGCCAAGGTATAGCGCAGGGTGAAAAACGACAGCGACAGGATCGCCAGCATGGGGCCGGCGTCCGCGTAACGTGCGTCGTACAACCAGCCGATCAGCAGCGGGCTACCGGTCAGGAAGCCACCGCACAGGAACAGCATCACCAAATCCACGATCAGCCTGAAGTGGAAGTACAGCTTCTTCAGGCGAGCCTTGTCGCCCGACCGGGCTGCCTCACTGAACGCCGGCAGCGCCACCGTACCGAACAGCTTCATCAGGCCGGTCTGCAGTGACCCGAGTATGAGCACCGCAATCGAATAGACCCCCAGCTGCGCCACCGTCATGGTGCCGCCGAACCAGATGCGGTCACCATACATCGCCAGCACACCGACCATTGATGACAGCAGTATCCAGCGGCCGAACACGATCAGTTCGGTCAACGCCGCGCGGTCCCACTGCAGACGGTTATGCGGCCCTTGCAGGGCCAGGTGGCCGAGCAGCGTACCGGCCAGGGCGGAGGTCAGGCCGGCGATCACCAGCGACCAGATCGACCGGGTGAAATAACCGATGGCCAGCATCGTGATCAAACCGACGACCTGCGACGCGATGTCGACCAGTACCACGCGCTTCTGTTGGAAAGTTCGCACGGCCACGTCTATCTTGGTCGACTGGAACCCCCAGATGATCGCCGACAGGCCGGTGACTGCCAGCACCAGGGGTAACTCGGGCGCCGCATAGGTGGAGTGTGCCGGCCACAGGTCAGCCACCTGCGCAGCCCAGGCACCGAGGGCCAGCAGCAACGTCAACCCGAATAGCACGAAGCCACGCACGATCTGCACGGTCCAGGCGGTATTGAGGAACAGCGGGTCGTCGCCGCGGTGGCTCTGGATGATGTTCTGGCGCAGGCCGACATCCGACAGAAGGTGAAGCAGTACCGAAACGGTGGTAGCAATGACCATCACCCCGAACATTTCCGGCAGCAGGAGCCGGGCCATGATCAGGTTGCCGCCCAGGCGCAGCACCTGCGAGGCGACCAGCGACACCAGGTTCCATGCCCCGGCGCCCAAGGCGCGCTTGCGCAGACTGGATGAGGCTTGCACATCAATCGACGGCATGACTTCAATCTCTGACTGATTGGCTAGAAGTCACTATAGTTTCAATTAGCCATGATGCTAGTGCCCACCCACCCAGGGACAGGTGACCCTTCAGATGCCAGAACATATTCGTGCGTTGGTCGTCATTCTGTTCGTAGCGGGTGTGGTGTTTTTCCTCGCCCGCAACCCGGCGACCGACCTGATACCCGAGGGTGATTTCAAGCGCCGGCGCAACCTGTGGTTCGCCCTGACGCTGGTGGCGTTCTTTGCCCACAGCTACTGGATCTACACGGCCGTGGCCGCAGTCATCCTGCTAACGGCCAGGCGCCGCGAGCGCAACCCCATGGCGCTGTTCTTCATGCTGCTGTTCGTCATCCCGCCGGCGTCGGTCGAGGTGCCGGGGTTTGGCGTGGTCAACTACCTCATCGAACTGAACCATCAGCGCATTCTGGCCCTGTGCGTACTGCTGCCTGCCGCACTGGTGCTGAGCAAGCAAGGCGATACCCTGCGCTTTGGCCGGCTGTTGGCCGACAAGCTGCTGGCCGCCAGCCTGCTGCTGATGGCCTTGCTGTACCTGCGCGAAACGACCGTTACCGACACCCTGCGCCAGGGGGTGTACCTGTATATCGACGTGTTCCTGCCCTACTACGTCGCCAGCCGCGGGGTGCGGGATATCAGCGAATTCAAGGACGTGATGCTGGCCTTCGTCATTGCCGCGTTCGTGCTGTCGCTGCTGGCGGTGGCCGAGTATGTGCGCCACTGGCTGCTGTACAACGCCCTGCTCGATGCGTTGGGCGTGCAGTGGAGCATGAAAGGCTACCTGAGCCGCGGCGGTGCGTTACGCGCCAGTGTCACCACCGGGCAGGCCATCGCCCTGGGTTACGTCATCACCGTGGCGATCGGCCTGTTCCTGTTCGTCCAAGGCTTCGTGCGCAACCGCATGCAGCGCTACCTGGGCGCCCTGCTGCTGGCCGCCGGGCTGTTCGCACCGCTGTCCCGCGGCCCCTGGGTGGGCGCGGTGGTGCTGATCGTCGTGTACATCGCCATGGGCCGCCGTGCGCTAAGCCGGCTGGCCTTGCTGGGCCTTGCCGGGCTGCTGAGCATCCCGCTGCTGAGCATCATGCCCGGCGGCGAAAAAGTGCTCGACCTGCTGCCTTTCATCGGCAATGTGGACCACGAGAACATCACCTACCGCGAGCGCCTGCTCGACAACTCGTGGATCGTCATTCAGCGTTACCCGCTGTTCGGCTCCTTCGACTTCCGCAACACCCCGGAAATGCAGTCGATGATCCAGGGCGAAGGCATCATCGACATCGTCAACACCTACATCAACCTGGCCCTGCGCATCGGCCTGGTCGGCCTGGCACTGTTCGTGGGCTTTTTCGCCTGCGTCGTGTTGGGCATCAGAAAAACCCTGCGCACCTTTACCGACCGGGATGACCCGTACCGCGAACTGGGCCGGGTACTGCTGGCGACCTTGCTCGGCATTCTGGTGACCATCTTCACGGTCAGCAGCATCACGGTGATCCCGGTGATCTACTGGTCTGTCGGCGGCCTCGGCATTGCCTACATCCAGATGGTGCGCAGGCTCGGCCAGGCCGATGTAACTCAGCCCGCCAACGTCAGCCTGCAACCGAGGTAACGCGATGATCCGCACACTCCTCTGCCCTTTTACCCGGGCAACGGCACTCGCTGGCCTGTTGCTGCTGCCGCTGGCCGGCTGGGCCTCGCAATGGGTGGTCAGCGTCAACGAACAGAATGGCCTGCCAGGCCTGACACGCGGCGGCGGCGCGGCGATGGCGTCGAGTTTCAACTTCTGGGGCGCCAACTGGAGCTGGACAGGGTTTTACCCGAGGTTCAAGGTCGAAGGGCCTTACCACTACACCCTGGCGGGCAACAACAAGGACCTGGATTTCGACCTCAAGGCCGACATCCGCAAGGACGCAGCGCAAACCTTGACCTGGAACTTCGACCTGCAAGCGCAGAGCAAGCAGGCCGGTGTCATGGGTGGCGGCATCGTCTGGGACTTCGACCCCGCACTGATCGCCGGCGAGATGGGCGACCCGGTGCTGCTGCCGGGCAACCGGGGCTGGTCGTGGGGCAAGCGCGCACAAGGCCCGCGCGTGGAAATGCGCTTCGACCCGCCATTGGCCAAGGTCTATTTCGAACGGGGCGACACCCGCCAGATCCGTACCTTCTTCTATACCGACCCGATCCGCCCCGGTCGCCAGCAGATCAAGGCGGTGCTGAACGTAACCGGCGACGTCACCATCGGCCCGACCCCGAGCGAACGCTTTGGCCTGGCCGACCCCACGCAATGGCCTGACGACCAGCTCGACTGGCGCACGTCGCCGGTGGACCTGTCGTTCCTCAATGCCCCCGAAAAGCCTGCGGGCAAGCGCGGTTTCGTCAAGGCGGCCGGTGAACAGCTGGTATTTGCCGACAACACCCCGGCGCGTTTCTGGGGCACCAACCTGTCGGCCTACGCGCTGTTCAAGACCCCCGACGAAGAGATCAAGGCCCAGGCCAAACGGCTGTCGGCGCTGGGCTTCAACCTGGTCAGGCTGCACCACCATGACTCGCCCTGGGTCAGCCCGAATGTCTTCGGCGACCTGCAGCGCCTGAAGGACACCGGGCAACTCGATGCCGATGCGCTGAAGAAGATCGACTGGTGGATCAAGTGCCTCAAGGACGAAGGCATTTATGTGTGGCTCGACATGAACGTGTCGCGGGTACTCACCGCCAACGACAACATCTATGCATTCGACGAATTGCCCAAGGAACACGAGGTTGCCGGCCTGAAGGGCTATGCCTATGTCAACGTCACCCTGCAACAGGCCATGAAGCGCTTTGCCCAGCAATACATGACCCACGTGAACAGCTACACCGGGCTGGCCTACAAGGACGACCCGGCCATCGCAGCCATCCTGATCACCAACGAAAACGACATCACCCACCACTTCGGCAACGCCCTGCTGCCAGACAAGGGCGTGCCCAAACACAGCAAGTTGTACATGGACGAAGCCAAGGCCTTCGCCGCCCGCCAGGACCTGCCTGCAGACAAGACCTGGCGCGCCTGGGAACAAGGCCCGTCGAAACTGTTCCTCAATGACCTGGAGCACCGCGTTTTCGATGACATGATCAAGGACCTGCGCAGCCTCGGCGTCAAGGTACCCATCGCCACCACCAGCACCTGGGGCGGCAACGGGCTGTCGTCGCTGCCTTCGCTGACCACCGGGGATGTGATCGACGCCCACAGCTATGGCGGCATCGGCCAGCTGGAGAAGAACCCGCTGACCAGCGACGGCCTGATCAACTGGCTGGGTGCCGCTCAAGTAGTCGGGCTGCCGATGACCGTGACCGAGTGGAACGCCGAACCCTTCCCGCTGCCTGATCGCCACTCGCTGCCGTTGTACGTCGCGGCCACGGCCAGCCATCAGGGCTGGGACGCGATCATGCAATATGCCTATAGCCAGCAGGGTTTTCTGGCCCAGTGGCGCCGGGCCGACAACTGGAACGCCTACAACGACCCCGGGCTGATGGCCACGATGCCCGCCGCCGCCCTGCTCTACCGCCGCGAAGACGTGCAGCTGGCCAAGACCCGCTACGTGTTCGCGCCTACCCCCGACACGCTCTACAACACACCCATTACCCCCAACACATCGGTGTTGCTGCGTACCGCCATGGAAAAAGGCCGGCTGCAGATCGCCATGCCGCCGACCGCACAATTGCCCTGGTTGCAGGCCGGCGCCATCCCGGCCGATGCCCAGGTGCTGCACGACCCAGACCAGTCCCTGCTGGATGCCAACGCCAGCGAAGCGGTCACCGATACCGGTGAGCTGCGGCGCAACTGGCAACAGGGCGTCTACACCATCGACACCCCCCTCACCCAGGCCGCCACAGGCTGGCTGGGCGGCCAGTCGATCGGCCTCGGCGACATCACCCTGCAACTGAAAACCGCGTACGCCAGCGTGGCAGTGCAAAGCCTGGATGCCAAGCCGCTCGGTCAGTCGCGGAACCTGCTTATTTCGCTCGGCAGCCGTGCTGTCCCCCGGCCCGACGACATGACGCCGTTCCACGTCGAACCGCTTGAAGGTAGTTTGAGCATCAAGGCACCCGCGGGCCTGAAACTGTACAGCCGCACTGCCGACGGCCAGGAAAAGACACTGGCTGCGAGCTACAAGGATGGGCGCTACATGATCACCTTCGACGCTCAGAACATGACCAACTGGCTTTTCTTGAAATAGGGCATATCGCCATCTAGAGTCAATTCAGACCTGAATTCCAGGCATTCGACGCTGCGTCTGTTCCAGGAGGATTGGATGAAGTACTTGGTGGTCGGGGGTTCAGGTTATATCGGTTCGCACATGGTCAAGCACCTGCTGCGCGCCGGGCATGAAGTCGTGGTGGCGGACACCGCGGCCGCCGGCCCGAGCATCGAATGGGTCGAGCTGGACATCGCCAACGCGCATGCGTTGGACACTTTGTTTGGCGATTGCCACTTCGATGCCGTCTTTCATTTCGCTTCTTTCATTCAGGTAGGTGAATCGGTCAGCGACCCTGGCAAGTATTACCAGAACAACGTCGCTGCCACCCTTACCCTGCTCAACGCCATGGTGCGGGCAGGTATCAGACACCTGATCTTCTCCTCCACCGCCGCCGTCTACGGCGACCCACAGTACGTGCCCATCGATGAGCAGCACCCCAAGGCGCCCATCAACCCCTACGGCCGCAGCAAGTGGATGGTGGAACAGATCCTCCAGGATTTTGATCGGGCGTATGGGCTGAAGTCGGTGTGCCTGCGCTACTTCAATGCAGCAGGCGCCGACCCGGAAGGGCTGCTAGGTGAATGCCACGAGCCGGAAACGCACCTGATCCCGTTGATCCTGCAGGCCGCCGCGGGGCGGCGCGAGGCGATCACCGTGTTCGGCCACGATTACGACACCCCGGACGGCAGCTGTATCCGCGATTACGTGCATGTT
Organism: Pseudomonas sp. NPDC012596; assembly: GCF_042902325.1. NCBI lineage: Bacteria > Pseudomonadati > Pseudomonadota > Gammaproteobacteria > Pseudomonadales > Pseudomonadaceae > Pseudomonas > Pseudomonas sp. NPDC012596. Next base: position 46,418 of record NZ_JBIBEB010000022.1, read on the forward strand.
GCCGACCTGGCGTCCGCCCATGAGCTGGCAGTGGAGTATTTGTCGAAAGGAGGCACTACCACGGCGTTCAACTTGGGCAATGGCTTGGGGTTTTCGGTGCAGCAAGTGATCGATACAGCCCGCGATGTAACGGGGCGGCAGATCAATGTGGTCGAGGCCGCACGTCGCGATGGCGACCCGGCCAGGCTGGTGGCGGATGCTACCAGGGCCAGGCTGGTGCTGGGCTGGCAGCCACGGTTTGATTCACTGGAGCAGATTGTGCGCCATGCTTGGGAGTGGGAGCTGCAGTATCCGTGGCGATGAACTGAGATACAGAACAGCCAAGAGCAGGCTTGCCCAGCCTGCTCCCGTTTGAAGCGAACCTGTCTCTAGTAGTAGGCCCGCGGCTTCTCATCCGCCTTGTTCAACACCGCCCCAATCAGGTTCGCCGTCGCCAGGTGGTGCAGGCAATCCTCGATGTCCTTCTTGCTGTTCATCCCGTTGGCCACCACCAGCAGCACGCAGTCGAACTTCGGCAATACGGTGAGCGCATCGTCGGAGCTCAACAGCGGCGGCAGGTCGAAAATGCAGATGCGCGAGTCGTAGCGATCGCGCAGGTCGTTGATCAGGCTGTTCACCTTGGGCGACGAGAGCATCTCGGTGGACATCGGGATCGGCTCGCGCGTTGGCAACACGACAAAACGCGGCAAGGTCGGGTTGACCATCACCTCCTCAAGCCACGCCTCGCCCTTGAGCAGCTCGTTGAGCGCTTTGTCCATCGGCAAGCCGAGGCTGCTGCCGACCCGTGGGCGGCGCAGGTCGAAGTCGACTAGCAAGGCGGTCTTGGTGGTGTGGTGGGCGATGCTCATGGCCAGGTTGACCGCCAGCACCGTCTTGCCCGCCTCAGGCGTTGGCGAGGTGATCGCCAAGGTACGCCAGCCGTTCTCTTCCATGGCCTGCAGCACTTGCGTGCGCAGCAGGTCGATGGCGCCGCTCATGTTCGAGTTCTTGTTGTACGAGACGATGCGGTTGCGCTCCAGGTGCTCCGCATTCAGCGGCACCACCTTGGTCTGCACATAATCGAACTGCCCAAGGGCCTCGGGCTTGTCCGCCAACAGCGGCGCCTTGGGCGTTTCTGCAGGGCTGGGAGAAACCTGATGAATGTTCTTTCCGATAGCCGGCGTAATTCTGTCCATCGCTGCGCTTCCCTATTCAAACCGAGCCATAGCTTTAAACAGCAGGAGGTCCAAGGGCATGTAGAACACATGGACGACCACCATCAGCATAGCAACCAGTACCAACCCCGCGATCAGCAACCAGAACCGCCACTTGCGGCGCCTGGCTGCATCTGCCTGCGTGGGAATGTATGGGACAGCCACCAGCACACGCTTGCCCAGCACGCTTTCCAGCGCACCCACACCGCGTACCCGCTGGTTGAGCATTTCCAGCAACATCACCAAGCCACCGCCAATGGCCGGTGCCAGCACCAGGCCCAGGGCGACGATTTTCTTGCGGTTGGGCTTGACCGGTTTTTCCGGCATCAAAGGGGGTTCCAGCAGCACGAAGCGCTCGGCCTTGTTTTCCTGCTCGAGGCTTTCGGTGATCTTCGCGCCCATTTCCTTGTTGCGGATTTCTTCGTACTTCTTGCGTGCGTTGTCGTGGTCACGCATCAAGGTCACCAGCCCACGCTCGACTTGCGGGGCTTCGAGGATATCGGCCTCGTAGCCTTCCATCTTGGCGGTGAGCTGGCGTTTCTGTTCGGCCAGCGAGCTGATGCGCGACTGCGCCGCAGCCATCTTGGTGCGCACCCTCGCGGCATCGAGGTTCATGGCCGCAGCTGCAGCGATGCCCTTCCCGCCCGACGCCTGTAACAGGTCGATCTTGCGTTTGACCGCGACGACATCGGGGTGCGCCGAGGTGTATTTGGTCAGCAGCCTGGCGTACTCGGCCTTCAGGCTGGCCAGGTCTTGCGGCTGGTCCGCGGGTGCAGGCCTGCCGCCGGCAGCCTGGCTGGGCACCCCCGCATTGGCGGCCGACAGTTCCAGTTCGAGGTAACGCAGTTCTTCCTGGGCCGATTTGTAGTCGCGGTCAACCTCGCGGAACTCCAGCTCCGAGCGTGACAGCATGCTCATGCGCAACTGCTGGTTCTCGGGCAAGGCATTGGCGTGGGCCTGCTTGAAGTCCGCCAGCTTGTTTTCGAGGTCGGCAAGCTCCGCGCCGAGCTTGTTCGCCTCCTGGGTGAGGAACTCGGTGGTTTCGGTGGCCCGTTCAGTGCGCTGTTTCATGTTTTCGTTGAGGAACAGCGTTACCAGCTCGTCGGCCACTTCCTTGGCGACGTCGGCACGCTTGTCTTCATACGAAACCGTGAACGCGACCGTGGCTTCGCCTCGACCTTTGACATAGGTGCTCAGCGTGGCCACGACGATCGCGTTGCGCATCTGGTCGATCTTGTCGGTTTCACTGAACTGCCGGCCCTTGTCGGCAAACAGGTTGTACTTGTCGATGATCTTCAGCAGGTTCTCGCGGGTCATCACGCGCTGGCGGATGACCTCGATGCGCTCATCGGCAAAGCTGTTGTTGTTCGCCGACACCAGGTCCGGGGAAATCTGCTGCGACTCCACCAGGATGGTGCCGGTCGATTGATACAGCGGCGGCACCGTGACGGCGACCCCCACGGTTGCGGCAACCACGACGACGATGCTCACCCCCAGCAACAAGGCGCGGTCCTTGATGATGGCGATGTAATCTTTGAGGGAAAGCTCGTACTCGGATTTCATGGTGGCCACCCGTGCGAGAGTCAGATGTCGGGATATCTATACGTCAGCGTCAGCCCAGCAATGGTCGCGTCAGCATCGGGCAAGCCGTCTTGCTTACGCTGCTTGTACATCAAAGAGAAACGCAGGTCCCAGGCCGGCGAAAACGCTCGGCTGGCCCAGACGCCATAAGTCTGCAAGGTATTCGGTGATACGCCTTTGCTGTCCTGCCAGGATGCATCGACGCCCACGCGGTCCACTTCAGTGACCAGGTAGCTCCAGCTGCCGCGCACCATGTCGAGTTCGGCAAAGCCGCCCTCGGCGTTGGCGACGGTGCTGCGCTCGGCGCTCAAGCTGGCATCGGCGCGGACGCCGCGATAGAACAGCGACATGCCGCCTTCACCACGGCGCCCGCCCCCTGGGCCTGTAGTCTTGTTGACGCCAACGTGCATCTCGCCTTCGAAGCGCTCGGAGAACCGGTGACGCACGCCGATGTTCGGGCTGTAACTGTTGGAGGACACTGCTGTGGTGTCATCCTGCGGTTCATAACGCCTGGCGTTGAAACCGGTGATGATGTCGGTGCGCTCGTTCCAGGCGTAGGTCCAGGTCGATTTGTTGAACAGCTCGTCGTAGCCGGTCAGCGTACTGATGTCGTAACGTGCATGGGAGTACGTGAGCACGTTCGCCAGCGTACTGCGCTCGGTCACCGCACTCGTCCAGTTACCCTCCAGCGTGGTCATCTTCTGGGTGCCGTCGGTGGTGACCACACCGGTATCCTGCACGGCGCCGGACAGCGTGGAGCTTTCTTCATAGCGTGCCAGCAGGCCAAAGCCGCCGGTCTCGGTTTCGCGCTGCCAGCCCAGGCTCAGTTTGGGGTCTTCGCGGTCATCGACGACCGAACGGTCGGATGAACGCAGCACGTTCACGCCCAACCCAAAGCGCAGTTGGTCACGATCGAACTGGCCTGTGAGGGTGTAGTCGGGTGCAATGATGGTACGCGTCACACCTTTCTCCTCGGACGTCAGGAGCAATGGGTTGCTGTCGTACTCGACAGACGTGGGTACCACGGCTGAAGACTGCCAGATGGCGGCGTGAGCCACCCCCGCGAACGGCATCATCATGATCGCCGTCGCAATACGTGTTGGTCGAAAAATAGGCACTGGAGATTCTTATTTATATGAGGGGTCAAGGTACGACCAGCGTATCGCCAGCCTGAAGTTGGAAGTTGGTGGACATGTCCCGCCCGGAGACCAGATCCTTGTAACGCACTGGCATTACCCTTTGCGAAGGGCCGTTGCCACGGATGACCTTGATGGCACTTTCGTCGGCGAATTTGTCCATTCCACCCGACATGCTCAGCGCCTGCAGCACCGCAGTAGGGCCTGTCATCGGTACTGGGCCTGGCTTGACCACTTTGCCTTGGACATACACCTGATTGCCAGCAGTGCCCGTGACGACGACGCTGACGTTAGGGTCGGCAAGATAGGGTTTGAGGCCGGCCGTGACCTTGCTGGCTACCGCTGTGACATCGAGGCCAGCCACATCGATTCGGCCAGCCAGGGGGAATGTGATGCTGCCGTCGGGAAGCACGACGGTTTCCTGGCGAAGCGTGTCTTCCTGCCATACCGAAATCAACACCCTGTCGCCAGGGCTGAGCAGGTACGCCGAGTTGCCTTGATCGGCGACAGTGGCGCCGGACCACGCTACGAGTACGCAGAAGATGGAAATCAGCAAACGCGCCATGAGGGATCCCTCCGGCCTTGCGGCCCAGGTTCAAGAGCACTGAATGAGAACAACACTAAACCTCTCGCTCCGCTTCGCAGGGGTGACCCGCTGCGATGGCCTCGAGCATCCTGGAGGCCTTGTACCGCGATGCTGCTTGTGCCACTGCCAATCAGCCCTGGGGCGTCAGCTACTGGAATATAGCAATAGCTGGAAAATTGACAAGCGGCGAATCCCCCCTTAACGCAAATATCCCTTATTTAGCGTCAATTCACCGGCAGCGCGGTAATACATGTACAACGTTGCAACGGTACTGCCTGAAACTAGATTTTCTTTCTGTTTGCCACCGCAACAAAACCAATAACCGCAAATGCAAACAACCAACCGGCTGTCGCCAGCGGTACAATATTGGTCTGGCTCATATAAGAGTCCGCTGCGCGCGCCGCACCACTCAATAATACCAACAGGAAAATCGATTTGATGAAGAGTGTCGAACGCATGGTCCCCTCCTACGAAGAGGAAAGTGTGGCAAGGGTTTTTGGCAGGGGTTTTAATCGCTGTTGATTGGAGCTTATGGGCACGATGCCATTACGTCAACGATCCGACACCATAATAAATCTCAATCGATATGCCCTGGTTTCGTCAATATCTCGACATGCAGAATTTGCAGCCTCGACCCAGCCTTGATATGCCCACCCAAGTTGCTGAAAATTATCATAAACGGGTAGCAATGAATGCAGGCTCAACCGGGGCAGCTTTGCCGCCTGGCCGACACCCGGCCAGCGTTAATGTGTTTCATCAGCGAGAATACGTGAGAATCATTGCGCTTACCGTCACGCTTATGACGGTAGCAAATCCAGGGTACGCTCGACTTCTTCGACATCGATCGTAAAGCCCTCACCCTCCGGCATCCCCACCACAAAGCCGAAATGCTGGTGGTCTCGGTCCGTCAGGTATTTGTAGTAACTGACGAAGCGGTTCGGTGGCTGCAGTGCCACTACAGCGCCCCCCGAGCGCAGCACGTTGACACCGTGGACCAGTTGGCTGCCTTCCACGCCAATTACCGTCCTTGCGCCCGCGCAGGCTGCAACGATGGTCGGCACATCACACTTCAGCGGGTTGATGACACGGAACCCGCGGTGGCTGCGCAGGTGTTCGGCAACTTCCAATTCATTGCGCATCAGACGCAAGTCACCCTCACTGCCGCGCAGGATGAACACGCCGGGGTGTGCGCTGTGATCGACATGCGACAGCAACTTGTCACCCATGGCGCGGTAACGTTGGTGACGGCTGCGGTTGTTGCTCACGTCATCAAATAGCACCAGTTCCTTGAAATAAGCACTGCGCACCCGCAGCGGCTGCATACCTAACCAATCTTCATAAGCCGGCCCTTGGGTAAATAGCGGGTACCGCGCCGACGGCGCGATGGTAATCGGGATGCCCTCGTTAACGGCCAGGGCATAGGTCGGGCAGTCTTCCATCAACCAGGTGCCAAACCATGTATTGCCGTTTTGCGTGCAGAAAGCAGCCCCCCGTTCAATCTCATACTCGACTTTTACCCGGGGAAAGTTGCTCGGCTTCAGCGACAGCCAGTGGCTGGCATTGCCTTTGTAGAGCGCGCCGTCAACCATCCATACATCTTTGATCAGGTAGCCACGGGTCGGGCCCTGTTGCGCACTGATGCCACCCTCCATGGTGCGGGCTGGGTGTATATAGGGGTAAAAGCGCTTGGCCTCCCAGCCAGTGACACGTTCCAGCTGGCCGGGCAGGTAAATGGCAGGAGGCGAAAGGGTGGCTTCACCCGGTGCAATATCCCAGGTTTTAACCGCAAGGCTTTTTATATCGATGTCGGCTTTGCGCATCAGCCGCTTTCTTGCCATGTTCCTGTACGCCGCCAGTGTCCAGGTGTTTTCGCGGGCGTTCAGCGCCTGGCTAAACTGTGAGATATCGCTTCCCATCAAACGTCCCCTATCAATGACAACGTCAATAACGTGGCAAACGACATCCTGTTCGATGCCGAACCTGCGTACAACTTAACTGGACAAGACCCGCTCCATCGTCGGCGGCGACTTCACGCTCGCGTAACGTTCGCGCAAGTTCTCCAGAAATTGCTCGCCCGAACTTCTGGCACCATAAAGGTATATTTTGTGCAGGCCGCCAAACACCATCTCGTGATAACGGCTGGCAAGTTCTTCATCACTGGACCCGTCGGGTAACCCCAGGTGCAGCGTCAACTTGTTGCCTTCAACTGCAAACAGCGGCGTGTCCCACAGAAACTGCGCAACGCCCGTTCGCGGCAAGCGGATGAACATGTAGGCGTGGTTGCCAAGCGAATCGACATCGCCCCCGCGTCGGCGCTTCCATTTGAGCAACCCGTCATCGGGGCGTGCCAGGCACAGGCCGATGTCATAGTAGTCGAAGCCGTTGGCCAAGGCCCACTCCAGCGCCATGAAGGTGGTGATGGAATTGACTTCGCGCAGCTTCTTGGCGTCGGAAAACACCGCTTCGCAGTAACCGAAACGCAGGGTGCTCCAGTAACGCTTGCCGGCGCGGGTAATCTCGCAGCCCAGGTGGCAGGCGACCACTTCGCCATTGACGGTAATCAAGTCCAGCCGGCCTACCCCCTTGGCCAGGCGGAATACCTCTTCAGTGGGGAACTGCGCCGCATGGATGCCCTGCCTGGCAGTGGCATACGGGCGCAGCAGGTCGCGGTCGGCCATGGCGATGTCGTCATCCGCCAGGGTTTGCCTCATCTCGTACAACGGGCGGTTCTTGCGGATGCTGCGGCGCAGTTCGCTGTCATAGCGTGCGGTGATGTCGTCCAGCGAACGGCCCAGTGGCACGACGGCACTCAGGTAGTGCGGCACGGACAACGCGCCGAGGGTCGGCAGTTCACTCACCACCACACGGTTCGCCGTGGTGGCTGCCGCGCTGCTTTCGGGCACCTGGGTTTGCTGCTGGCCCTTGCCGCCAATCAGCAGCTTGGCCATTTCCCGCTGCTGTTTTCTGCCAATGTAGAGGATTTCGTAGGGGCTCTCCTGCTGCAGCCTGAAACGGGCCACTTCCCAGCGCCAGAAACACGCACGCCCCAGCATGTCGCGTATCACGTTTGAAACGTTTCTGAGCTCATAGCGCATGGAGGGGGAGATGAATTTTCGGGCTACCGCTGCCAGGTGCTGTTTCATGTCTGCTTCGACGTCCTTAGATGTTGCCCATGGGCGTGATCGAAAAAGAGTATCGGAAATGTGCAGATAACCCGCGTAACACATTGATATAAATGGGAACTTAGCCGCTCTACCATCCTAATATTCAGTAACAATTTAAGATGCAAGGCTGCGTCTTGGCAAGCGGCCAATTGATATCACCGGCCTCTATTTAATGGCGTCAAATAAGGGATAAGTAACACGGCAAGGTGCACCTGGCACCTATCGACAAGTGACTATCTCTCGGCGTTGCCATTACCCCTCGCCCGGTCGGGCTGACGGGCCAACCAAAGCGCCAGGTCAGGCGCAGGCATCGGCCGCCCCATCAGGTAGCCCTGCCCCTGATCACAACCTGCATTGCGCAGGAAGTCATACTGTTCCTGGGTTTCGATCCCTTCAGCCGTGATGCGATAGCCCAGGGCGTGGCCAAGGTCGATGATTGCCCGGGCGATGGCCACGGCGTCGTCATCACCGGGCAGGTCTTTGATGAACGCGCGGTCGATCTTCAGGTGGTCGATCGGCAAGGCACGCAGGTAGGCCAGCGACGAATAGCCCGTGCCGAAGTCGTCAACTGCCGTCGCCACCCCCATGGCCTGCAGCTGGGCCAGCGCGGCGCAGGCCTGCTGCTGGCTTTCCATCAACAGGCTCTCGGTGATTTCCACTTCCAGCATATTGGGCGACAGAGCATGCCGTTCAAGCGCCAGCGCCAGGCTCGACACGTAGTCGCTGCGCTCGATCTGCAGGGCGGCAACGTTGATGGCCAGCGGGCCAGGCAGGCAATCGTCGGCACGCCAGGCTGCCAATTGCGCACAGGCCAATTCCAGCACCCGCTCACCCAGGGGGATGATCAGGCCGGTGCGCTCCGCCAGCGGGATGAATTCGCCAGGCGAAACCAGGCCATGCTCAGGGTCACGCCAGCGAAGCAACGCTTCAACCCCTTCCAGCTGGCCGCTGAACAGGTCCACCTTGGGTTGGTACCACAGCTCGAACTCGTTGTTCTGCAGGGCCCGGCGCAAGTTGCGCTCCAGCTCCAGGCGCTGTTGCAGGCGCGCGGTCATGTCGCGGTGGTACGGCCGCCAGGTATTGCGCCCACCCTCCTTGGCCACGTACATCGCGGTGTCGGCGTGGCGCAGCAGGCTGCCAACATCGGCGCCGTGCTGCGGGCACCAGGCCAGGCCGATGCTGCCGGTGACCAGCGCGGCATTGCCGTTGAGGTCGAACGGCCGTTGCAGGCAACGCAGCAGGTGGCGGACCTGATGGTTGATCTGCCCCTGGGTGCCCTGCAGCATGAACACGAACTCGTCGCCGCCCAGCCGGCACAGCCGGTCGGTGGTGTCCAGTTCCTGCAGAAAGCGCGCGGTAGCCTGCTGCAGCAGCAAGTCGCCCATGGCATGGCCCAGGCTGTCGTTGACCTGCTTGAAACCGTCGATGTCCAGCATCAGCACCGCCAGGCCGTTGCCCTGGCGTGTGGCGTCGGCCAACTGTTGCTGGAACAGCACGCGGTTGGGCAGCCCGGTGATAGTGTCGTAATGCGCCAGGCGCTCGAGTTGCGCCTGCGAGCGCTGCAACTCGCGGTTGCGCTGCACCAACTGGCGCTGCTTGCGATTGATCTGGGCGACCAACAGGCCGCTCAGGCCGGTGCACACAAGCCCCAGCCAGAACAGCGGCGAAGCGAACACGCCTGCGCCCTCTGGCGCCTGCTGGCGCTGTGCGTCCAGGTGCCCAAGCGCCACCGACAAGCCGATGCCGGCCAGGGCAAAAGCCACCGGCAGCAAGCGCTTGACGGTCTTGCGCAGGGTGCCGGCAGCCGGCTTCTGCTCATCGGAATACGGGGAATTGGACGGGATCATAAGCCTGCGGACGCACTCGATTGCTTCTGTATCGGCGCAGCTTCGGCAATGTTGAGCCAGACTGGTGTTTTTCTTCAGGCCGGTGCATGCTCGAAGCTGAAGCGTTTCACCTAGCCAACACATGTGAGGTGCAGTACCCATGGACCGTCAGCTCGATTCGTTGTTTCCTGCCGCCGAGAACATCCCCGAGGCGTGGCGCCTGGGCGAGCCACTCGAGCAACGCGACTACCTGGTGAACGGTGAGCTGCGCCGCTGGGACGGCCCACTGGCCACCGTGCGCAGCCCGGTCTGGCTCAGGGACGGCGACAGCGAGCGCCAGGTCATCCTTGGCAGCGCCCCGCTGCTCGACGCCGACACGGCCCTGACCGCACTCGATGCCGCCGTACAGGCTTATGACAAGGGCCGCGGGGTGTGGCCGAACATGCGCGTTGCCGAACGCATCCAGCATGTCGAAACCTTCCTGGCACGCATGCGCGAACAGCGCCAGGCGGTGGTCAAGCTGCTGATGTGGGAGATCGGCAAGAACCTGAAGGACTCCGAAAAGGAATTCGACCGCACCTGCGATTACATCGTAGATACCATCAACGCCCTCAAGGACCTTGACCGCCGCTCCAGCCGCTTCGAGCTCGAGCAAGGCACCCTCGGCCAGATCCGCCGCGCGCCACTGGGCGTGGCGCTGTGCATGGGCCCCTACAACTACCCCCTGAATGAAACGTTCACCACGCTGATCCCGGCCCTGATCATGGGCAACACCGTGGTGTTCAAACCGGCGAAGTTCGGCGTGCTGCTGATCCGCCCGCTGCTCGAAGCCTTCCGCGACAGCTTCCCAGCTGGCGTGATCAACGTCATTTATGGCCGTGGCCGCGAGACGGTCAGCGCCTTGATGGCCAGCGGCAAGGTGGATGTATTCGCCTTCATCGGTACGCACAAGGCCGCCAGCGACCTGAAGAAGCTGCACCCACGCCCACACCGCCTGCGCGCCGCACTGGGGCTTGACGCCAAGAACCCGGGCATCGTGCTGCCGCAGGTCGACCTGGATAACGCCGTTGAAGAAGCGGTAACCGGCGCGCTGTCGTTCAACGGCCAACGCTGCACGGCGCTGAAAATCCTGTTCGTGCATGAGGATGTGGTCGACGCGTTCCTCGACAAGTTCAAGCGCAAGCTTGCCGCGCTTAAACCAGGCATGCCGTGGGAGCCAGGCGTGGCCCTGACCCCACTGCCGGAACCGGGCAAGGTGGACTACCTCGACGGCTTGGTGGCCGACGCCACGGCCAAGGGCGCGCAGGTGCTGAATGAAGGCGGTGGGCACAGCCGCGGCTCGTTCTTCTACCCCGCCCTGCTCTACCCGGTCAGCAGCGACATGCGCGTGTACCACGAGGAACAGTTCGGCCCGCTGGTGCCGGTGGTGCCTTACCGCGACCTGCAGACGGTGATCGACTACGTGCTGGACTCCGACTATGGCCAGCAGCTGAGCCTGTTCGGCAACGACCCGCAGACCATCGGCAGCCTGGTCGATATCTTCGCCAACCAGGTGGGCCGCATCAACCTCAACGCCCAGTGCCAGCGCGGCCCGGACACCTACCCTTTCAACGGCCGCAAGAACAGCGCCGAAGGCACGCTGTCGGTGCATGACGCCCTGCGCGTGTTCTCCATCCGCACACTGGTCGCAACCCGGTTCCAGGAGGCCAACAAAGAACTGATCAGCGAAATCATCCGCAACCGGCAATCGAGTTTCCTCACCACCGATTACATCTTCTGATGCCGCCGTGGTTATAGACATTTGGTCTAGCGTGCGTGTCGATCTTCCGCTTTGCTAAACGACTCTATGCAACAGGGGCGCATATCGCGCCCCTCATGCATCCCCGGCAAAGGAGATTCGAACATGGCAGCCAAACCCATCCCCGAAGGCCAGCACAGCATCACCCCTTACCTGGGTATAAAGGATGCCGCCCGGGCCATCGAGTTCTACAAGCAAGCCTTTGGCGCAGTCGAGATGTTCCGCCTCGAAGGCCCTGACGGCCGTGTCGGCCACGCCGAACTGAAGATCGGCGATTCGTCGTTGATGCTCGCCGACCCGTGCGACATGGAAGGTGGCCTCACCGCCAGCCAGTCACTCAATGGCGTCGCCGTCGGCCTGCACCTGTACGTCGAGGACTGCGACAAAGTCTACGCCCAGGCCCTCGCCGCCGGCGCCACGCAATTGCACGAGGTAAAAGACCAGTTCTACGGCGACCGCAGCGGCACGCTGAAAGACCCGTTCGGCAATATGTGGTTCGTCTCCACCCACAAAGAGGACCTCAGCCCAGAAGAAATCCGTGCCCGCGCTGCCAAGATGTTCGGTGGTAACTGAACGGCAAGTTGAAAGCGGCGCGACTTTGCTTGAAGCTTGTGGCTCGTAGCTTGGAGCTGCTTCATGCGAATCATCGACAAAACCGCCGCGCAGGTCCGTAGCCTGACCCCGGCCGAGGAGGAACTGCTGCAGGCATTTGCCGCGGGCACCCTCGTCGGCCCCCGCCTGCTGCAGGCCAACCAGTTATTGATGAGGGTGCGCAGCGCCAACCACTGGCTGGCCTGCGATTGCCGCAAGGATGCCCTGCCGGTACTGAATGTCACCCTCAATGGCAGCACCGGCACCTTGTTTCTCAAGAACAACCCCGGCACCGCCGAGCATGCGCCGGGGTGCCCGTTCACCAAGGACGAGCGCGAGGCGGCCGAGCGCGAGCAAGACCCCGCCCCGCCCGCCGCCTGGCTGCCCCCCGACACCGCGCTGCGCCTGCTGGGTGATTTCCGCAAGGCCAGCGACAGCGCTGGCGGCGCCCCTGACGGCAGCGAGCGCCGGGAGCAGCAGCGTCTGCTGTCGCTGCTGTTGACCTGGATCGAAACCAGTGGCTTGAACCTCTACGCCACGCACCTGAAAAAAGACCTCACCAGCCAGTTTGCCGAACTGCGCAGCGTCGCCAGCCGTTACCCGCTGCTCGAGCGCGTGCCCGCCAGCAACTACCTGGAAACCCGGCTGGACATGAAGCACATGCTGATGCTCAAGGCCCGCCTGCGCGAGGCCACGGTGTTCGGCAACCACCGCCGCCATGGCCTGATGCTCGATTGCGTCGACCAGATCAAGGGCCGCAAGGTGTTCAATAATCGCAGCGAGGATGGCTTCGACTTCCAGGGCCATCATCTGTATTGGGGCGGCAGCCGGACGTCCGGGCCGCTGCTGGCACTGGCGCTGTATTCGCCGACCACGGCGGGCAGTCATTTCTACGAACTGATCCACGTGGCCAGCGTGCCGGTGCTGTCACGCGCTCACCTGTTCCCGGTGTACCGCGACGAAGAGCGTGAGCCGCTCAAAGCGCTGGTGTCGTTGATCGACTGGATGGCCAGCAAGGGTGTCAAGGTGCAGATGCGCCGGCCGGTGATTGGCGGCCAGGTGATGGATGAGCTGGTGCTGACCTCGGATCAGGACCGGGTGCTGTCGGTGTCGCTGCTCGAGCAGCCGGTGGGGCCGGAGCCGGATGCCGAGAACTTCAAGCGGTATGCGGATTTCAAGAGCCTGGAGACCTTCCGCAAGTTTGTGGCCGGGTTCTTCATGCGCGAGCGCTGATCAAGATACGCTGCCTCCCTGTGGCAGCGGCCTTGTGTCGCGATAGGGCTGCAAAGCAGCCCCGATAATTCACGCAGTCCCGCTAGTGCGCGGTTACCCAAGAAACAACGCGTACGCCGGGTTATCAGTCTCATCCCAATACCGGTACCCCATCTCATCCAGCGCCTGCGGCAACCTGGCCTGCTCGTCCGCCGGCACTTCCAGCGCAGCAAACACCCGCGCTTCGGCCGCGCCATGGTTGCGGTAATGGAACAGGCTGATGTTCCAGCGCTTGCCCAACCGCTCCAGGAACCCTAACAGCGCCCCCGGCCGCTCGGGGAATTCGAAGCGCAGCACGCGCTCATCCGCCCCCGGCGCCGCATGCCCGCCCACGGTATGGCGCACATGCAGTTTGGCCAGCTCGTTGTCGGTCAGGTCGAGTACGCTGTAGCCCTGTTCGGCCAGGCTGGCCAGCAACTTTTCACGCGGGTCGTGCAGCGGGTGCGTCTGCACGCCTACGAACAGCCGCGCTTCCTTGCCCGGGTAATAGCGGTAGTTGAACTCGGTGATCTGCCGCTTGCCCAGCGCCTGGCAGAAGGCGCGGAAACTGCCGGGTTGCTCGGGGATGGTCACGGCGATGATCGCCTCACGCTGCTCACCCAGCTCGGCGCGCTCGGCCACATGGCGCAGGCGGTCGAAGTTGACGTTGGCGCCGGAATCGATGGCCACCAGGGTCTGGCCCTGCACGCCTTCGCGCGCCACGTACTTCTTGATGCCGGCTACCGCCAGGGCGCCTGAGGGCTCGGTGATGGAGCGGGTATCGTCGTAGATGTCCTTGATCGCCGCGCACAGCTCGTCGCTGCTGACAGTCAACACCTCATCGACAAAGTGCCGGCACAGTTCAAAGCAATGGGCTCCGACCTGGGCCACCGCCACGCCGTCGGCAAAGGTGCCGACCTGCGGCAGAATCACCCGTTCGCCGGCGGCCATGGCGGCCTGCAGGCAGTTGGAATCTTCCGGCTCGACACCGATCACCTTCACCTCGGGGCGCAGGTACTTCACATACGCGGCAATCCCCGCCACCAGCCCACCGCCACCGACCGGCACGAAGATCGCGTCCAGCGCACCTGGCTGCTGACGCAGGATTTCCATGCCTACCGTGCCCTGGCCGGCGATCACATCCGGGTCGTCAAACGGCGGCACGAAGGTCGCGCCCTCGCTGTCGGCCAGGGTCAGCGCATGGGCCAGCGCATGCGGGAAGCTTTCACCGTGCAGCACCACATGGCCACCCCGCGAACGCACACCTTCGACCTTCAGCGATGGCGTGGTGGTGGGCATCACGATGGTGGCTTTCAGGCCCAGATGCGAAGCCGCCAGGGCCACGCCTTGAGCATGGTTGCCCGCCGATGCGGTAATCACACCCCGCTCGCGCTGGGCCGTGGTCAGCCGCGACAGCCGGGTGTAGGCACCGCGGATCTTGAACGAGAACGTGGGTTGCAGGTCTTCGCGCTTGAGCAGCACCTGGTTGCCAAGGCTGGCAGACAGTGCCGGTGCTGCTTGCAGGGGCGTCTCGATGGCCAGGTCGTACACCGGCGCAGACAAGATGCGCCGCACCTGCTCCGACAACAGTTGCTGCGGGCTGAGCGGGGTACGTGGGCTGACGTTGAGGCTGGTCATCGGTGCAACTCCTTGGCTGTTTTCGCGTTGCCCAGGAGTCGAAGAGTAAAAACCCGCCTCCAGGGCGGGTTTGGTGCACGTACGCGCTAGCCCGCCAAACTGATAATGGCGGTAATAATAATGGCGTTCACGTGCAGGAAAGTGTTCATGGGGTGGGAACTTATCCCGCTACGGGCGGGCGTGTCAACACTTGGCCTGTTGGGCAGACAGCGGCACATCGAACACCTTGTCGAAGCCCCACTGGAACACGAAGGCATAGACGAAGAAGAACACGAACAGTGCCAGGTTGGTCAGCAGCGCCGCCCACAGGCTGACATCCAGCCAGTACGCCACCAGCGGCAACAGCAGCACCACCAGCCCGCCTTCGAAACCCAGCGCGTGCAACAGCCTGCGCATAAAGGTGCGTTCACGTTGTTGCTGGCGGGCTTCCCAGCGCTCGAAGGCCCAGTTGAAGGCCATGTTCCAGCTCATGGCGATGCCCGACATCAGAATCGACAGCACCGCCGATTGCGCCATGCCGGCACCGAACGCCAGCTCCAGCGCCGGCGCCACGCAGGCCACGGCGATGGCCTCGTAGAGGATGGCCTGGACGATCTTGCGGGCCTTGCCTTGCATGGTTGGGTCTCCTGTATGTGCTTGCCATGGCATTTTCATCGTTTTTGAGATCGAGCGCCGCCCGCGCGGCGCATCGCGGCTGAAGCCGCTCCTACATTTGTTGCAACGTACCATGGCCTGTAAGGCCATCGTTGTTCGCCTTGGTGCATGGCTGAAGCCTTGTGTGGGGCCGGCCGCGCCAGCCGATAAACCCCGTCATGCTAACAAGGCTGGCAACTATGACCTATCAGGCCATGGCACGTTGCAACAAATGTAGGAGCGGGCTTGCCCGCGATGCGCCGCGCGGGCGGCGCTCGATCTGCGCATCACCTCCACACCCAAGCCAGGCGTCTCCCGAACCTCACACCGATTCCAGCCCCCCACATTGGACAACCCCTCCCCCGGCTGCTTGTATCTATCCCTTGCAAGCAACGCGAATTCGTACAACTTCGTCCAGGGAATCGTACGAGGAGCAAGACGATGGCAAACACCGTCATGATGATATTCGGTACCCGCCCAGAAGCGATCAAGATGGCCCCTCTGGCCAGGGTATTGCGCGAATGGCCGGACATCGACCTGCATATCTGCTCCACCGGCCAGCACCGCGAGATGCTCGAGCAGGTGCTCACCGCGTTCGGCCTGAGCGTCGATCAGGACCTCAAGGTGATGACCCAGAACCAGACCCTCAACGGGCTGGCCCGTGACCTGCTGGACAAGATCGACAAGGCGTTCGAGAAGGTCAACCCGGATATCGTGCTGGTGCACGGCGACACCACCACCAGCTTCATTGCAGGCCTTGCAGCCTTCCACCGGCACATCCCCATCGGCCACGTCGAAGCGGGGTTGCGCACCGGTAACCTGCAGCAACCCTGGCCCGAGGAGGCCAACCGGCGCCTGACCGGGGTGATCGCCGACCTGCACTTCGCCCCCACCCGCAAAGCCCGCGACAACCTGCTGCGTGAAGGCGTACCGCTGAAGCACATCGAAGTCACCGGCAATACCGTTATCGATGCCCTGCTGTGGATGCGCGAATACCTGGCCCAAACAGCCTGGCACCCCTCGGCCGACTCACCCCTGCACACCCTGCGCGACGACCAGCGCATGGTGCTGATCACGGGCCATCGCCGGGAAAACTTCGGCGCCGGCTTCGAACGCATCTGCCTGGCCCTGGCCGAATTGGCCCTGCGCTACCCCGACGTGCAGTTCGTCTACCCCGTGCACCTCAACCCGCAGGTACAGAAGGCCGTCTACGGCCTGCTTTCCGGCCGTGACAACATCCATTTGGTGGCGCCGCAGGATTATCAGCATTTTGTCTGGCTGATGAACCGCGCCTACATCATCCTCACCGACTCCGGTGGCGTGCAGGAAGAAGCCCCCGCGCTGGGCAAGCCCGTGCTGGTACTGCGCAAGGTGACCGAGCGCCCGTCGGTGCTCGAAGGCGGCACGGTCAAGCTGGTCGGCACCCAGGCCGAGCGTATCGTCAAGGAAACCAGCCAGCTGCTTGACGATGAACAAGCCTACACGCGCATGGCCCGGGTATTCACGCCGTTCGGCGAGGGCCACGCCAGCGAGATCATCGCCGAACGCTTGAGCCTCTGGTTCGACGAAACCACCCGTCAACAGGGTGACGCATGAGCCTGGCTTTCGTCGACTTCCTCACCTATGTGCTGTTCGGCCTGAAGATCCTGGCCATCATCCTTGCCACCTTGATGTTCCTGCTCGGCCTCGATGACCTGTTCATCGACCTGTGCTACTGGTGCCGCAAGGTGGTGCGGCAAGTGCGCATCTACGACAAGTACGAAAAGGCTGACGAAAAACGCCTGTTCGAAGTGCCGGAAAAACCGCTGGCGATCATGGTCCCGGCCTGGAACGAAGTGGGTGTGGTCGGCGAAATGGCGCGCCTGGCGGCCTCGACCATCGACTACGAGAACTACCAGATCTTTGTCGGCACCTACCCCAACGACCCGCAAACCCAGGCCGACGTCGACGCCGTGTGCCTGCACTACCCCAACGTGCACAAGGTGGTCTGCGCGCGCCCCGGCCCGACCAGCAAAGCCGACTGCCTGAACAACATCATCGATGCCATCCTGCGTTTCCAGGACGACGCACGCATCGAGTTCGCGGGGTTCATCCTGCACGACGCCGAGGACGTTATCTCGCCCATGGAGTTGCGGCTGTTCAACTACCTGCTGCCGGCCAAGGACATGATCCAGATCCCGGTGTACCCCTATGCGCCGGAATGGAAAGGCTTCACCGCGGGGCACTATGTGGACGAATTCGCCGAAAACCATGGCAAGGACGTGATCGTGCGCGAAGCCCTCACCGGCCAGGTGCCCAGCGCAGGCGTCGGCACTTGCTTCAGCCGCCGCGCCATCAGCGCACTGCTCGAAGACGGCGACGGCATCGCCTTCGACGTGCAGAGCCTCACCGAAGACTACGACATCGGTTTTCGCCTGAAGCAAAAAGGCATGAAGTGCATCTTCGCCCGCTATTCGGTGACCGACCCGGCGCTGGCGCTCAAGCACGACTGGCGCTGGGGGATGAGCCGCGAGTTCTCCCAGGTGATCTGCGTGCGCGAGCACTTCCCGCGCGACTGGCAGCACGCCATTCGGCAGAAGTCGCGGTGGATCGTCGGCATTGTGTTCCAGGGCACCAGCAACCTCGGCTGGAGCCGCACGGGCGCACTCAACTACTTCCTCTGGCGGGACCGGCGCGGCCTGTTCGCCTACCTGCTGAGTTTTCTCGTCAACCTGTTGCTGCTGGTGTTGCTGGCCATGTGGCTGGTGACGGTGATCGCGCCGCAGTCCTGGCGTTTCATGTCGATCCTCAGTGACAGCTGGCTGCTCACCACCCTGCTCTGGCTCAACGGCCTGATGCTGATCAACCGGCTGTTCCAGCGCGGCTGGTTCGTTACTCGCTATTACGGCATCGGCGAGGGGCTGCTGTCGGCACCGCGCATGATGTGGAGCAACTTCGTCAATTTCTTCGCCAACCTGCGCGCGCTGCGCCAGGTCATGGAGATGGGCGACTCGCGCCGGGTAGCCTGGGACAAGACCACCCACGAGTTCCCCGCCCTCGCCTCGCCGGCCCGCACGCCACTGGGCCACCGCCTGGTCGAGAAAGGCTACATCAGCGAACAACAGCTTGAGCAGGCCATCATCAGCCCGGTGCGCCGGCGCCTGGGCCGCGAGCTGTTGCTGCGCGGCTGGCTGACCAGCGAGCAGCTGGTGCAGACCCTGGCCGAGCAACTGGACATGCCTTGGGCGCCGCTCAACCCCTTCAAGCTCGACGCAGAGCTGATCGCCCAACTGCCGCGCCGCCTGGCCACCCATTACGGCGTGCTGCCGGTGGCGCAAGACGGCAGTACGCTGGTGCTGGCCAGCGAGAGCCCGGTCAGCCAGGTGTCGCTGGGGGTGATCAGCCGCCAGCTCAAACGGCCCGTCCGTTGCCGCCTGGCGCCCCAGGGCCGCGTCACCCTAGGGCTGCGCTTGCACTACCCCAGCCCTTGGCAGCACGCCGAGACCCAGCAGATGCTCAAGGTGCTCGAACTCCACCAGGACAATGCCGAGCTGATCGAACAGGTCAGCACTCACCAGGTCATGCTCGGTACCCTGCTGCAGGTGCGCGGCATGGTTCCGCCGACCTTGTTCAACCAGGCACTGATCGACTTCGACCCCGAGCAGCAGAGCCTTGGCGAGCACCTGATCGCGCGCGGCATCATCACCGAGCACGTGCTGCAGCAGGCGCTCGCCGAGCAGGCCAGCGAACAGCAGGCCGCCTTTGACCTGATCAGGGAGGTGGCATGAAGCCGCGTTTCACCCTCACCTTCACCGGCCTGTTGCTGTGCTCCACCGCCCTGCCCACCCTGGCCGCGCCCATGACGGACTTTCAGCGTTTCACCAGCTACCCGTTCATGGAGCGCAGTTACCGCGAAGCGAAAAAGGACAACTGGGCCGAGGTCGAACGCCTCACCCGCCATGTGCTGGGCCGCGTGCCGAACAATGACGAGGCGCGCGCCTTGCTGGTGGAGGCGCTGGCCCACCAACGCCGCTACAAAGAGGCACAAGCCCTGGCCGAGCAACTCGATGGCCCCGAGCACACCGATGCCCTGCTGCAGCTGCGCCTGACCTGGATCGAACAGGACCCACCGCCCGCCAGCCAGGTGGAAAGCTGGCTGGCTACGGCCGACGGCATGCAGCGGGTACGGCTATGGCAGGCCTACAGCCTGAGCCTGGCCAAGTTCGGCGGTGCCGGCAAAGCCCTGCAATGGCTCAGCCAGTTACCACCCCGTGACGATGGCCAGGTGCTGCGCCTGGCCCGGGCCAATTTCGCCGAACAGTTGCGCAACTGGAAAGAGACCATCGAACAGCTCCAGCCCTTGGCCGAAAAAGGCCAGCTGCCGGCTGAAGACTGGCAGCGCCTGGCCAATGCGTATGTCCAGCAAGTGGATGAAAAGGGCCTGACACGGTTGCTGCAAAGCGCGCCCTCCCCTGAAGTCGCCAACCAGACACGGCTGGCCATGGCCAACCGGGCCATCGCCGTGGGCCATAACCAGCAGGCGCAACGCTGGCTGCAAA
Source organism: Pseudomonas sp. NPDC012596 (assembly GCF_042902325.1). Lineage (NCBI taxonomy): Bacteria > Pseudomonadati > Pseudomonadota > Gammaproteobacteria > Pseudomonadales > Pseudomonadaceae > Pseudomonas > Pseudomonas sp. NPDC012596. Next base: position 66,353 of record NZ_JBIBEB010000022.1, read on the forward strand.
CCCTCCCTGCCGAGCAGCTGCAACAGCCCGAACAACGCCAGCAACTGTGGGAACTGGCCCGTGAAGGCGACGATGCGACGTTGCTGCGGCGCCTGAGCAACGAACTGCAGCGCCCGTGCCTGGAAACGGTGGACTGGCTGTCTCGGCATGACCCGGAGGTCGCCCGCGACCAGTTCAAAGGCTGCCCCGCCGCCAGCGACCCGCGCGCCTACGCCATACTCAAGCAGCGCCTTTACGGCGACCCCGTGCAACCGCCACAACCACGCACGGCCGCCGAGTGGGAGCAACGCTACCGCCAGAGCGGTGACCTGGCCGCACTTGAACAGGCAACCTTCCTGCTGGTACAGCAGGGCCACAGCGAACGTGCACGAAGCCTTCTTGAGCAGGCCTACGATCGCCGTCAGGGCCGGCTGACGCCCTCGCTGCTGCAGCGCCTGGGCAATTTTTACGCGCGTAACGACGGGCCGCTGGACAGCCAACGGATGTTGGGCCTGATCCCACGCGTCGATACCCAAACACGCGCCCAACTGCTCGGGCGCCTGGCCGAAGCCGGCCAGTGCAACGCCGTACACCAGGCTGTCCCTGCCAACCCAAGCGAAGCCGGGCAGTACCGCGCCCTGGGCCGTTGCGCCATGCCCGAGCAGCCCGGTGCAGCAGTGGTCTACTACCAGGCCGCTGAACGCCTGGGCGACAGCGGCAACCGCCTACCGCTGGCCTACGCCCTGGAGGCCGCCGGCGACTCCACAGCCGCCCTGCCGATCTGGCGCAGCCTGCCCGACAGCGCCTGGACCGACAACGCCCGCCTGACGGCCGCCGCTGGCGCCTTGCACGCAGGCGACCCACAGGCCGCGCGCCGCTACTGGGACGCCGCTGCGCACAACAACGCCGACGACTGGGCCCTAGGCGCCGCCATCGCCCAGCGCCAGGGCGACCTGCAGGCAGCGCTTGGCTTCCAGCGTCAGGCCCTGGCGCACAACCCGCGCGCCGACCACTACTACGCAGCCGCCAGCACCGCGCAACTGGCCGGCGACAGCGCCCAGGGCACGGCCTGGCTGGCCGAGGCGGTACGCCTGGCGCCGGACCAGCCCCGCTACCGCGCCGACTACGGCATGCGTTTGGCCGGTTCGCCCGACAAGGCCCAGCGCCGCCAGTCGATCCCTTACCTGCAAAGCGCCACGCGCGATTTTCCGGAGGACTACCGCCTCGGCGAAACCCTCGCCCTGCGTTACGACGAAGCCGAAGACAGCGCCTCTGCCCGCCGCGAGCTGCGCCGGATCATCGACGTAGAGCAGCACCTGGTCGACGGTGACGATGAATATGGCAGCCTCGATGCGCGCAAGTACCGCCAGCGACGCGCTCACGAAACCCTGTCGCGGCGCGACAGCGTCACCCTGGCCAGCACCTGGTCGCCAGCCGGCACCTCGACCAACGACAAATTCCTCGATACCGGCCAGCGCAGCGGCAGTGCTCGCCGGGCACAGTCGCAGAACGTGCAGTTGGCCATGTGGGACCACGCACTGGGCGAGGAGCCCAGCCGCAATGGCAGCACCTTGTCGGTGTACGGCCGCGTGCTTTTCGGCGGCCAGAGCCGCACCGACTACGCGCAAAGCATGGGCACTGGCGTCGGCCTGCGCTACAAGCCGCTGGGCCAGGCCAACCTCAACCTGTATGCCGAGCTGTATCACCAACGCCAGATCGACGCCGAGCATTACAGCGGGCTGAGCCTTGGCGAGCTGCTGAGCCCGGCCAAGGTCGGTAGCAATTGGGGCGATTTGCGCCACAACGCCGAATCGAGCAACGACTTGCTGTTGCGCGCGACGGCCTCATTCCTCGACCAAGGCGACTGGCGTAACGACTGGCGTGTTGACGAGGACGACTGGAACGAGCGCTTTCTGTACCTGGACGCCGCCTGGTGGACCCGCGCCGGCGACCATGCCTGGTTGTCGCGCTACCAGCAGGGGCATGCCTGGAAGCTGCCTGGCACCTCGCCGCAAACCCTGATGCCTTATGGCTTCCTCGAATTTGCCAGCCAGGACCCGAGCAATGACTGGCGCCAGGACGCCCGGGCAGGCGTGGGTGTGCGTTGGCAATGGTGGTTCGACGACGACCGTTACAACGCCTACCGCGGCTCGCTGAAAGTGCGCGCCGAGTACCAGCAGTCGCTGGGTGGCAACCTCTACGAGCGCGCCAACGGCGTGCTGGTGGGCGCGGAGATGACCTTCTGATGCGTACCTTCCTGGCAATCTGCATGCTTGCCCTGTGCCTGCCGGCCATGGCCGACCAGCGGCTGTTCTACCAACCCCTGAACCGCGACGCCGCGGTCAGCCCAGCCCAGTGGCAGCAACTGTGGCGCGCCACCGCAGCGCACGGCGGCAAGACCCTGATCGTGCAGTGGAGCGCCTACGGTGACAGCGATTTCGGCGGCGCCCAGGGCTGGCTGGCCAACAGCCTGCGCGAAGCCCGCGCGCAGGGGTTGGAGCTGGTGCTCGGCTTGTACATGGACCCGGCCTATTACCAGCGCCTCGAAGCGCTCGATGGAGATGGCCTGGACAGCTACTGGAAAGCGCAGCTGGGCCGCTCACTGAGCCAGTACCAGCAGGTGCGCAAGGAATGGAACCTGGAGGTAGCCGGCTGGTACCTGCCGATGGAGCTGGACGATCTGCACTTTCGTGACCACACACGCCGTGAAGCACTGTACGGCCAGTTGCAGGCGTTCAACCGGCAGTTGGACAAGCCGCTGCACATCAGTGCGTTCAGTGCCGGCACGCTGGCACCGCGGGTCAACGCCGCGTGGTTGGAACAACTGGTGGGGTTGGGTTTGACTGTGTGGTGGCAGGACGGTGCCGGGACCGGGCGGTTGCCGCCTTTGGTGCGCCAGGGGTACGAACAGGCCTTGCCGTGCAGGGTCGGGGTGGTGCGTGAGGCGTTTCGCCAGGTAAGCGCGCCAGGGCAGGCGTTTCGGGCCGAGCCGGCCACTCCCAGGCTGACGGGTGGGTGCCATGCCGAAGCGGTGTTTGCCCTGCGCTACCGGCCGTGGGCTCGGGGTATCCTGCCGCAGAATTGAGTCGCCTGTTCGGGCCTCATCGCGGGCAAGCCCGCTCCTACAGGTCGACCACCGCCCTTAGGTCAGCAATTATCCCGTAGGAGCGGGCTTGCCCGCGATGAGGCCAGCACGCCAAAGCACTCCTCAACAGGGCCAGATGAATGTTCAAGACCATCGAGGAATATGTGCGCCAGCAAGTGGCCCCCGCAGCCCTGCGCGCCGAATTTCGCCAGCATGAATACGACACCGCTCGACGCTTCTGCCAACTGATCTTCTGCCTTAGCATCGCTGTGTGGTTGCTCTTCGACCTGATGGTCAGCTACCTGGGCAACCAAGGTTTCACCTGGCTTTCAGGCCTGTTTCTGGCGCTGATGTGCTGCCTCACCGTGGTCCTGGGTTTTACCCGCAAGACCCACCACTTCGACGTGCTCAACCTGCTGTTCATAGCCGTCATCACCTTGGGCATGCGCCTGGTCATCGAAGGCATCCCGATCGCCCTTCGCCCGGTCTGGCTGGTGCTCGGCACCTCCACCGTGCTGTACAGCGTCTCGGTACTGCCGGTACGGCGCTGGTCGTTCTTCTGCGCCATGGCCATCACCTGGGCGATGCTGAATCCGTTCTACGACACCAACATCGACCTGGACGACCTCGAGGCAGCCATGTTGCTGAGCTACGCGGTGTTCCTCAGCGGCCTGGTGATCTACAGCTACCTGCGCATCCGCCAGGCCAAGCTGCACAATTTCTACATGTCCAAGTTGCTGCTGGAACAGGCCTACGTCGATGTGCTCACCGAAATCCCCAACCGCCGCTCGTTCATGGCCAAGGCTCAACGCCAATTACAGCAGGCACCACCTGGGCAGTGGCTAGCGATGATCGACATCGACAATTTCAAGAAGGTCAACGACCGCTTCGGGCATGATGTCGGCGATGAAGTGCTCAAGCGTGTGGCCGTGCACATAAAAGCATCGATGGCGGGCCATGAGTTCGCAAGGCTCGGCGGCGAGGAATTTGCGATCTTCCTCCACGGGCTGGATCAGCAAGCCGCCGAGCGGCAGGTTGAATCGTTGTGCAAGCGGGTGCGCGAAGACCTGGGTGCGCACCCGGTGACGATCAGCATCGGGCTGGCCGAGCTGGGCAGCGCAGATACCCTGACCATGGCGCTGGTCAAGGCCGACCAGGCGCTGTACGAGGCCAAGCACACCGGCAAGGACCGCTTTGTGCTGTGGACTAGCCGGCTGGCAGCCGAATCCTGAACTGCGCCCCACCCAGCGCTGACTGCGCCACGGTGAGCGTTCCGCCCTGGCCCTCGATGGCCCGCCGGCTGATCGCCAGGCCCAGGCCGAAGCCGCCGGTATTGCGGTCGCGGCTGCGGTCCAGGCGGTAGAACGGCTGGAAGATCCGCTCGCGCTCCTGCACCGGGATGCCGATGCCGTCGTCCTCGACGGTCAGCAGGCAGGCGCCGTCCGCTTCCAGGCGCAAGCGCAGCAGCAGGCTCTGGTCGCAATAGCGCATGCCGTTGCGCACCAGGTTCTGCACCGCGCGGGCGGTCAGCCGTGGGTCGAGCACGAAGCGTGGCAGATCGCCTTCGGCGCGCACCTCCCACTGGATGCCACGGCTGTCGAGTTCTTCGGCAAAGCCGCCGAGCACGCTGTCGACCAGTTCCAGCAATGACACCTCCACCCGCTCGCGGGCCTGGTCGGCGTTGTACAGCCGGCTGTATGACAGCAGCTCGAGCACCAGTTCGTCCAGCTCACGCACATGCCCGACCAGCTCCAGCAGGCGCTTGCGGCTGCTGGGCGGCACTTCGTCAAACAACAGCACCAGGCCGAAATCCAGCCGCGTGAGCGGCGTGCGCAGTTCATGGGACACCGCATTGAGCAGCTCGCGCTGCTGGTTGACGTGGCGCTCCAGGTCGCTGGCCATGGTGTCGAATACCCCGGCCAGCTCACCGATGTTCGAATGCGGCGAGATATGCGTGCGCTCGGCCATCTGCCCCTGGCCCAGGCGCCTGGCGGTTTCCTTGAGGCGCTCCAGGTCACGCCAGTGCGGCCATACCCACAGCAGCAGGCAGCCGAGCATGGCGGCGCCGATCAGCACCGTCACGCCCCACGACAGCACATTGATGTCCAGGGGGTCTGGCGGCGCGTGCAGGCTCACCAGCCAGCCTTGTTCCAGCGGGGCCAGCACGGTTTGGTAATAACCCCAGTCGCCGATGCGCACTGCGTACAGGCCGTGCTCCAGGCGTGCCTGCTCCTGCGGGCTCAAACCGGCCTGGTCGGTGCGCAGCAGCGTCACCTGCAGCGGCGCGAATACCTTGGCCAGGTCCTGCTCGACCGCAGGCCACTGCTCGCGCGGGGCCTGGCGGAACTGGCGGACGATCAGCGATTGCACACCCTTGGCCTGGTCCAGGTTGTAGGCCATGAAGCGGTCATGGAACAGGCCGACGATGGTGTCCGGGATCAACAGCAGCGCACCGGCGTAAGCGACGATGATCACCAGGTACAGGCGCACCAGAATCTTCAGCATGCGGTATCAGCACTCCCATTCGACGCGGCTGAACAAGTAGCCCTTGCCCCACACGGTCTTGATCTTGCGCGCCTCGCCGGCGCTGTCGTCGAACTTGCGGCGCAGCTTGGAGATGGCCACGTCCACCGAGCGGTCGGTGCCGTTGAACTCGATGCCACGCAATTGCTGGAGGATGCGGTCGCGGCTGAGCACTTCGCCGGCATTGCGGGCCAGCACCACCAGCAGGTTGTACTCGCCGCTGGACAGTTCCACCTCTTCGCCGCGCCAGCTGACCACGCGCTCGGCCAGGTCGATACGCAAACCGCCGACCAGGATCTGTTCGCTATCCAGGCGCGGCTCGTGCACGCTGCTGCGGCGCAGCAAGGTGCGTACACGTGCCAGCAGCACCCGCGGCTCGCAGGGCTTGGTCACGTAATCGTCGGCGCCCATCTCCAGGCCCAGCACCTGGTCGTGGCTGTCGTCGCGGGCCGTGAGCATCAGGATCGGCAGGCTTTGTGATTCCTGGCGCAGCAGGCGGCAAACCTGCAGGCCGTCGATGCCCGGCAGCATCAGGTCGAGGATGACCAGGTCCGGTTTGTCCTGGCGGAACGCCTCCAGCACATGATCGCCCCGGGCGATCACCCGCACATGGAAGTCATTGCGTTGCAGGTAGCTGGCAATCAGCTCGGACAGGGCACTGTCGTCTTCGACCAGAAGAAGGTTTGGCATAAGCGCTTGGACACAAGGGGAAAGACCGGCAGGATATAGAATCCCGCCCGCAGACAGGATTGTTCTTCACACTTTTTCACACTCGCCCTACACAGCTTAACAGGCGCTCAGGCAACCTCTGCCTTAGCATACGCACGGTCATCATCGGAAGATCCGTATGCCTATCATATTTACCCATCGCCTGCGCCCTTTGGCGCTTCTGGCACTGCTTACCCTGTCCCTGGCCGGTTGTGGCGACGACGCCGAGCAGGACGAGCAGGCACCCACGCCCCACGTCGGGGTAGAAACCCTGCAGTTGCAGCCGCTGGCGATCAGCGCCGAGCTGAGCGGGCGCATTCTGGCCCCGCGCACGGCCGAAGTGCGTGCGCGGGTCGCCGGCGTGGTGCTCAAGCGTGTTTACCGCGAGGGCAGCGACGTCAAGCAAGGCGACGTGCTGTTCCTCATCGACCCGGCGCCGTTCAAAGCCGACCACGACAGCGCCCGGGCCACCCTGGCCAAGGCCCAGGCCAACCTGTACCAGGCGCGCCTGCAGGAACAGCGCTACCGCGACCTGGTCGATGACAAGGCCGTCAGCCGCCAGGAATACGACAACGCCCGGGCCGCCTTCCTTCAGGCTGACGCCGAAGTGGCCGAGGCCAAGGCTGCACTGGAGCGGGCTCGCCTGAACCTGGGCTACGCCACCGTCACGGCGCCGATCGCCGGGCGCATCGGCCGCGCGCTGGTCACCGAAGGTGCCCTGGTGGGGCAGAACGAGACCACGCCGCTGGCCACCATCCAGCAACTGGACCCGATCCATGCCGACGTCACCCAGTCGACCCGCGAGCTCAACACCCTGCGCCGCGCCTTGCGCGCGGGCGAACTGCAGCAGGCCGGCAACGGCGAGGCGCGCGCCACGTTGATCCAGGATGACGGCAGTGCCTACCCGTTGCCCGGCAAGTTGTTGTTCTCCGACATCAGCGTCGACCCGAGCACCAACCAGATCACCCTGCGCAGCGAGTTCCCCAACCCGAACCTCGACCTGCTGCCCGGCAGCTATGTGCGCGTACGCCTGGAGCAGGCCGTGCAGCCCAAGGGCATCAGCGTGCCGCAGCGCGCAATCCTGCGCGACAGCGCTGGTGTACCGAAGGTGCTGGTGGTCGACGTGCAGGCGCGCATCAGCGAACGCCAGGTGGTCCTCGGCAACGCCCAGGGCGACCGCTGGATCGTCAGCGAAGGCCTTGCAGCCGGTGACCGCGTGGTGGTCGAAGGCCTGCAGCACGTCAAGGCCGGTGACCAGGTGCAGGTCGACGCCAGCCAGAACACCCAGCCCATCGCCCAGCACAACGGCCAATGAGGGCCTGACCCATGCCGCAATTCTTCATCGACCGCCCGGTGTTCGCCTGGGTGGTCGCGTTTTTCATCCTGCTGGCCGGCGCGCTGGCCATCCCGCAGTTGCCGGTGGCCCAGTACCCCAACGTGGCGCCGCCGCAGGTGGAAATCTATGCCGTGTACCCGGGCGCCTCGGCGGCGACCATGGACGAGAGCGTGGTCAGCCTGATCGAGCAGGAGCTCAACGGCGCCGACAACCTGCTGTACTTCGAGTCGCAGAGCAGCCTGGGTAGCGCCACCATCACCGCCACCTTCGAACCGGGTACCCACCCCGACCTGGCCCAGGTCGATGTTCAGAACCGTCTCAAGGTGGTCGAGTCGCGCCTGCCGCGCCCGGTCACCCAGCAGGGCCTGCAGGTGGAAAAGGTCTCCACCGGCTTCCTGCTGCTTGGCACCCTGACGTCCGAGGACGGCACGCTCGACGAAACCGCGCTGTCGGACATTCTGGCGCGCAATGTGATGAACGAAATCCGCCGCCTCAAGGGCGTCGGCAAGGCTCAGCTGTACGGTTCCGAGCGGGCCATGCGTATCTGGATCGACCCGGCCAGGCTGATCGGTTTCAACCTGACGCCCAATGACGTGGCCGAGGCCATCGCTGCGCAGAACGCCCAGGTCGCACCCGGCAGCATCGGCGACCTCCCCGCCCGCAGCACCCAGGAGATCACCGCCAACGTGGTGGTCAAAGGCCAGCTGAGCACCCCTGAGGAGTTTGCCGCGATCGTGCTGCGGGCGAACCAGGACGGCTCGACGGTGACCATCGGCGATGTTGCCCGGGTCGAGATCGGCGCCCAGGAATACCAGTACGGCACGCGCCTGAACGGCAAGCCGGCCAGTGCCTTCAGCGTGCAGCTGGCGCCGGGCGCCAACGCCATGGAAACCGCCACGCTGGTGCGGGCGAAGATGCAGGAGCTGACGCGCTACTTCCCCGAAGGGGTCAAGTACGACATCCCTTACGACACCTCGCCGTTCGTCAAGGTGTCGATCCAGCAGGTCATCAGTACCTTGTTCGAAGCCATGCTGCTGGTGTTCGCGGTGATGTTCCTGTTCTTGCAGAACCTGCGCTACACGCTGATCCCGACCCTGGTGGTGCCGGTGGCGCTGATGGGCACCTTCGCCGTCATGCTGGCGCTGGGCTTCTCGGTCAACGTGCTGACCCTGTTCGGCATGGTGCTGGCCATCGGCATCCTGGTGGACGACGCCATCGTGGTGGTGGAAAACGTCGAGCGGATCATGGCCGAAGAAGGCCTGCCGCCCAAGGAGGCCACGCGCAAGGCCATGGGCCAGATCAGCGGCGCCATTGTCGGCATCACCCTGGTGCTGGTGGCGGTGTTCCTGCCCATGGCGTTCATGAAGGGTTCGGTGGGCGTCATCTACCAACAGTTCTCGCTGTCGATGGCGGTGTCGATCCTGTTCTCGGCGTTCCTGGCCCTGAGCCTGACGCCGGCCCTGTGCGCTACCCTGCTCAAGCCCCTGGCCAAGGGCGAGCACCACGAGCGCACAGGGTTCTTTGGCTGGTTCAACCGGCGTTTCGAGGCCATGAGCAACGGCTACGAGCGCTGGGTCGTCAACGCCCTCAAGCGCAGCGGTCGTTACCTGCTGGTGTACGGCGTGCTACTGGCCGTGCTGGGTTATGGCTTCAGCCAACTGCCCACGGCGTTCCTGCCCACCGAGGACCAGGGCTACACCATCACCGACATCCAGCTGCCGCCGGGTGCCAGCCGCATGCGCACCGAGCAGGTGGCCGCGCAGATCGAGGCGCATAACGCCGAAGAGCCTGGCGTTGGCAACACCACGGTGATCCTCGGGTTCAGCTTCTCGGGCAGTGGGCAGAACGCCGCACTGACCTTCACCACCCTGAAGGACTGGTCCGAACGCGGCGCCGACGACAGTGCCCAATCGATTGCCGACCGCGCCAGCGCAGCGTTCTCGCAGATCAAGGATGCGGTGGCGTTCTCGGTGCTGCCGCCGCCCATCGACGGCCTGGGTGAATCCACCGGGTTCGAGTTCCGCCTGCAGGACCGCGGCGGCATGGGCCATGCCGCGCTGATGGCCGCCCGCGACGAACTGCTGGCCGGTGCCCGCAAGAGCAAGATACTGGTCAATGTGCGCGAGTCATCGCTGGCCGAAAGCCCGCAGGTGCAGCTGGAGATCGACCGCCGCCAGGCCAACGCGCTGGGCATCTCGTTTGCCGATATCGGCGCGGTGCTGGACACCGCGGTGGGCTCCAACTACGTCAACGACTTCCCCAACCAGGGCCGCATGCAGCGGGTGGTGGTGCAGGCCGAAGGCGACCAGCGCAGCCAGGTCGAGGACTTGCTGAAAATCCACGTGCGCAACAGCAGCGGCAAGATGGTCCCGCTGGCTGCCTTCGTCCAGGCCAAGTGGGTCAGCGGCCCGGTGCAGCTGACCCGCTACAACGGCTACCCGGCCGTGTCGATTTCCGGCGAGCCGGCGGCCGGCTACAGCTCGGGCGACGCCATGGCCGAGGTTGAACGCCTGGTCGCGCAGTTACCGGCCGGCGCTGGCCTGGAATGGACGGGCCTGTCGCTGCAGGAACGCCTGTCCGGCAGCCAGGCGCCGCTGCTGATGGCGTTGTCGCTGCTAGTGGTGTTCCTATGCCTGGCGGCGCTGTACGAAAGCTGGTCGATCCCCACCGCCGTGCTGCTGGTGGTGCCGCTTGGCGTGCTGGGTGCGGTGCTGGCGGTAACCCTGCGCGGCATGCCCAACGACGTGTTCTTCAAGGTCGGCCTGATCACCCTGATCGGCCTGTCGGCGAAGAACGCCATCCTCATCATCGAGTTCGCCAAGAGCCTGGTGGACCAAGGTGTGGACGCGGTCGACGCCGCCATCCAGGCTGCCCGCCTGCGCCTACGGCCGATTGTCATGACTTCGCTGGCGTTCATCCTCGGCGTGGTGCCATTGGCCATCGCCACTGGTGCCAGCTCGGCAAGCCAGCAGGCGATCGGTACCGGGGTAATCGGCGGGATGCTCAGCGCCACCTTGGCGGTGGTGTTCGTGCCGGTGTTCTTTGTGGTGGTGATGCGTTTGGCTGAGCGCCGCCGCAAACCGGACGCGGTCGACGCTCAAAACGCAGGCGTCTGATACAGCCAGTGGGGCTGCCTGGCAGCCCCATTGCTCCATCACTTACGCGATTTGGGTGCTTTGCTTTCCATCTCGCCGTCCCGTACAGCCTCTTTCAAACCTTTGCCGGGTGTGAACTTGACCTGAGTGGCAGCAGCAATCTCCATGGGGGCGCCGGTTCGTGGATGTCGGCCCATGCGCGCTGGACGTTGCGCGGGCTTGAAATTCCCAAACCCCACCAGTGAGATTTTCTTACCTCCGGCCAGTGATGTAGAAACAGCCTCTAAAAAGGCATCGACGGCTATTCGAGCCGCCATCTTGGTCACTTCGGTTTTAGCTGCGACGGCATCTATCAATTCTTGCTTGTTCAATCCAAGTCTCCTTGTCGTACATCAATGCGCCGGTACAGGTGCCGGAGCGACACCCCATTTGAAGGGGGATCGGCCAATCGACACAACTGGCAAAAATGTCAGGTCAACCCTTGCCGGACAGCCTGGACAATTGCGCTGCAGCGTGGGAGGGTGCGGTCCTTGAACATCAGGAACCGACACGATGACCAGCTCCCTGCCCCCCTTCTCTGCACTGATCCTCGCCGGTGGCCGCGGCCAGCGCATGGGTGGGCGTGACAAAGGTTTGGTGCCATGGCGGGGCGAACCCCTGGTGGCACATGTGCAACAGGTGGTGCGGGCGCTGAGCGATGATGTGGTGATTTCCTGCAACCGCAACCAGGACCTTTATCGCCCGTTTGCCAATCAGTTGGTGTCCGATCCCGAAGCGGACTCCCCGGGGCCGTTGGCCGGTGTAATTGCAGGACTGACGGTAGCCCGGCATGAGTGGGTGGTGGTGCTGGCCTGTGATGCACCACTGATTGAGCTAGGTTTGATCGAGAGTTTGCTGCAGCTGGCGGTAGCTAATGACAGTGCTGCCATGGTGCGCCAGGGTGGGTATTGGCAGCCGATGTTCAGCGTGCTGCCGCGCAGGTTGCTGCCGGTGCTTGAGCAGGCCTGGGCGGCGGGTGAGCGGAGTTTGCAAAAGGCGCTGTTGCTTGAGCCGGTGCAAGGTTTGGAGTGTGCCGAGGATGATCAGCGATTGAGCAATTTCAATAGCCCCGACTTGCTGCAGGGTTGAGCTGTAGTTGATGCCACCGGCCCCTACGCGGGGCAAGCCCGCTCCCACAGGCTCAGCGCTGTATCGAACATGGCGGTGGACCTGTGGGAGCGGGCTTGCCCCGCGAAGAGGCCAGCACCGGCAATACATCAACCGCCCGCCAGCTCCTCGACACTGATCTCGCGCATCCTGAACTTCTGCACCTTGCCCGTCACCGTCATCGGGAACTCATCGACAAAGCGGAAATGCCGGGGCACCTTGAAATGCGCGATGCGCGCCCTCGCCCACTCGCGCAGTAGCTCCTCAGTGACGGGATGCCCGGGGTGCAGCCGCACCCAGGCGACGATCACCTCGCCATACTTGCTGCACGGCACGCCGATCACCTGCACATCGGCCACCGCCGGGTGGGTGAAGAAGAATTCCTCAAGCTCCCGCGGGTAGATGTTCTCGCCACCGCGGATGATCATGTCCTTGCTGCGCCCGACAATGCGCACATACCCCTGCTCGTCCATCACCGCCAGGTCACCGGTGTGCATCCAGCCTTCATCGTCAATGCTTTCAGCGGTGGCCTTGGGGTTGTTCCAGTAGCCCAGCATCACGCTGTAACCCCGGGTGCACAGCTCGCCGATTTCGCCGCGCGGCACGCTGTTGCCGTCGGCATCGATCACCTTGTTCTCCAGCCGTGGCCGGGTGCGGCCGACACTGGTGACGCGCCGCTCCAGGTCGTCATTGACGCCGGTCTGCAATGACACCGGGCTGGTTTCGGTCATGCCGTCGGCGATCTGCACTTCGGCCATGTGCATCTCGTCGATCACCCGGCGCATCACCTCGATCGGGCAGGTGGCGCCGGCCATGATGCCGGTGCGCAGGCTCGACAGGTCGAAAGCGCCGCGCTGTGGGTGGTCCAGTTCAGCGATGAACATGGTCGGCACGCCATACAGGGCGGTGGCCTTTTCTTCAGCCACGGCGCGTAGCGTGGCCAGCGGGTCGAAAGCATCGTTGGGGTAGATCAGGGTGCTGCCGTGGTCGGGGTGGACTACATTTTCCATGCGGCGGCATTGAAACAGGTCCCTACCTGCAAGTCCCATTGCCCCGGTAAAGCATCGGCCGTGGGTTTGGCTTTCTGCCAGTCAGCCCAGGCCGCGTTTTCCAGCGGGAAGCGCTTGGCGAGCTCCGGCCCCACCGGCTTGAGGGCGATGTGCAGCCAGTCGCGGTCGCGTGCCTGGTCCTGGTATTCCAGCGATGGCCACTGGCTGAGGTGGAAGTTGACCAAACGCTCCATTCCTGGGCGGGCTGGCGCTGCAGAGCGACATGGGCAACGGCCGCAGATTTCGCCGATGATCGGGTCGAATTGCTCGACGGTATTAAGGCTACGCTCCGTGGCGTAGCGCACGCCATCGGTTTCGCTGGGGGACCATTATCAGTCAACCCTACCACTCGCACGCCCGATTAAAATCGGCACGGGACGACCTGTCTGTTCGCCGGCCGACTGAAGCGTCAGCACCGCAGCACTAATTGCCACACTTTGCTCAGCGAGTCGGAAATCCAGAGTCATTTTGAAGAGAAAGAAGTAGAGCGATTCACGCTACTCTCGGTCGTGCAGCACAGGCGAGAGTAGCGTTTTTGTATGTTGGCTATGAAATTCCACATAAAACCGGGAGCTAATTCCTCTTTTTAGCTCCTAACAATTTTTGCAACTCCTCCCATTTGCGCAAGTGCGAAACACCACCGACGAGCCTGTTGATAAACTTTTTTGCTTCCTTGGATTTAGCAGTACCTATCACCAGGTGCGTATAGCTCTGGTAAGTAAAAGGATTCCCTGCACTCTTCGGATAGTCGCTAATAAGTAGAGCCGCTATGTGGTGCGACACGTGATCACGAGTGGCACCAAGAGGATGTGCATCTCTATAAATATCGACACGAAGCTCAGCGCTGTCCCAGAGTTCTTTAGAAAAACTAAGTTTTTCAGAACTTTGTTCATTCGTAGCACCCTGAGGTACTTGGCTCGCCTGACTGGATCCTGCGGAATTTGTCGAGCCGGCTGGCCCGGGCACCGAGTTCGAGTTACTTGTTGGATTGGAATTGAGGGATGCATCGGCCCTAGCAGCTGGCGGTGATGGCGGCGGTGTATGTCGAGTTGCTCCGCTGCGGTTGCGAGATGAACCAACGGTCGGAATCACATACCGTTTTGCAATGCGTTCTTCCCAAAGTCTGGCCTTTATATTTCCGCTCGGATCCGTGTGATTGACCGGATCACAACCACAATACGCATAACAATTCAGCCCACCTAAACCAAAAGGGCTGTACGGGTCAGGCGAGAGAAAGCGCATCATTCTCGGATTGAACACTCGCCGCCCGTTCCCTAACAAATAGCATCCGGTCAATGTGTCAAGCGCTTGCCCATTGAATGCTAAAGCAACACGATGCGTACGCTCACCAGAAAAGCCATAGACAGTATATCTCATGAAACCACCCCCCAGGCATCCACTCAGTAGCATTTGACGGCCAAGCAGCTTCGCCATTGCGAACCCAACCCATTTTGTCCTAAAGCTTTCACATTTTGCCGCTCTCAAAAAACTGCAACTTATGGCCAATCACAAGGAATAAAACCCACATAGCCGTGCCAATTTCAATCTGCCTCATACATAAACACACCGCCCCCTCCGACGCCACTAGTAGATTTACCAGGTCATAACACGCACAGGTCATGACACGGTTACCAATCATTTTTAGCTGGGCTCCCACTGTTTCACCAACGTCTCACACCGTCTCGGTGTGCAACAGCGCGCGCCTGCAATCGAAGCGACGTGGCCAGACAAAACCCAAACGCCTTCAACGCTTTCAGGCGATCAACCCACTTGGCACGCCGCGATTTTGTGGCTGGCGCTGCCGGCGCACCACCTGCCTTCAGCCATGCTCCAAGGCGGACAACCATGGCCTGCCTGGAACGGCGCGTTGCAACAAATGTAGGAGCGGCTTCAGCCGCGATGCGCCGCGCGGGCGGCGCTCGATCTACGCCGCACCGCAAGCCTTAAGCCCTACACCCCACCCCCACCACCATTCCCAACCCCCAACCCTGGGGAACACCCCCCAAATTCAACCTGCACAAACACACCCGCCCACCCCCCCCACCCCCCGCCCCACAAGCCCTCCAGCCCATTTCCAGCCACTTGGCACGGCTGTTGCCGCTCCCCTGCCAGACGCCCCAAGTCCATGGGCCCGTTTGCAGGAGGAATAGACTCATGCACCGACCGATACCCAACCCGCTGGCCGTGGCGATTTTCGCCAGCATGCTCCAGCTCCCGGCACAGGCAGCGCTGTTTGCCGTCGACACCGGTCCCTACAACCCCGCCAATGGCGGCTTTGCCGCCTGGTATCAGGACACCCACGGGCGAACCCTGGACCTGTGCCTGACCAAGGCTGTCAGCTCACGTGTCGCCGGCGCGCCTGGGTCCCCGGCCTACATGTGCACGCTGCTGCCAACACCGGGGGTGTTCGATGACACCCAACCCATCGTTTTCCCCAGCAACTTCCCCGACGAGGCCTTCTGGTTCACCGCCGACGCTGCCATCGTCGACGCGGCCCGCGGCATCGACCTCAGCTACGGCACGGCAATCGAAGCGGCCTTCGCCGCCGAAGAGCCGGTAGAAGGCGATCAGGTGAGCTTCGCCCGGGTGCGCATCCGCGTCGATGTGCCCACTGCCGGCACCTACGTGGTCACCCACCCGTACGGCGTCGAAGTGTTCGACGTACCCGCCGCAGGCCGGCGGGCGATCAACATGACCCGCGACATCGGCATCGCTGGCGCCGGCGATTTCAGCGGCGCGCTCAAGGGTGATGTCGGGCCGTTCCTGCGCAGCGTCAACGGCCCTTACACCGAGGGCAGCGAACGTTTCATCGGCGACCCTAACCTGGAAGAGCGCGTCACCGGCAGCCCGTTCAATACCAACTTCGTGCGCATCGAAGGCCCTGGCGGTATTGACCTGCGTACCGAGCTGTTCTCGATTTCGGGCAAGCTTTCCGATGTGGCCAGGCCGACCCCGTTGATGCCACTGCGCAGCACCTACTCACGGCACACTGAAAACGGCGACCTGCGTGCCCAGCAGGATGTGTTCGTGATGGCCCCGCCACCGCCGGCCGCCGTCACCCTGACCAGCCAGACGCCAAACCTGAACCTGACCGAAGCCAACAGTACCGGCGCCTGGTATGCCCAGTCGGTGCTCAACCCGATCGTCCCGGCCACGTTGGTGCTGACCGCCGACAACAGTGTGGCGATCCCTACCAGCAGCCCGGCCACCGCCAACCTGCCACTTACCGACCTGGTGACCATCACCCGCGCCGAATTCAGCCTGGCCAGCGGCCAGCTGACCCTGGTGGCAAGCACCAGTGATGAGACCAGCCCGCCGGTACTTTCGGCGCGGAGCGGCAACGGCACCTTCATCGGCAACCTGGCGGGTAACGGTGCGGTGAAGACGCTAAGCACCTCCCTCTCGCCCATCCCGCCGGCCAAGGTGCAGGTCACCAGCGCCAATGGCGGTAGCGACAGCGAAGACGTGGTGCTGGTGCCATGAACAGACAAAGGCTCCGCCTTCAAGGAGGCAGCATGAACACTTGGCAACGCCGCGCGCTGTTGGCCGCCGGTTTCTCCCTCACTGTCAGCAGCGCGGCCTGGGCCGCACTGTCCGATGTCGACCCGGGCCCCTACACCTTCGCCACGGGTGGTTACCCGATGTGGTACAAGGACGCCAACGACCTTTCACTGGAGCTGTGCCAGTCGCGCGCCACCAGCACCCGAGCGCCTGGCGCACCGGGTGCACCGGCGTACATGTGCACCCTGCTGCCAGAGCCGGGCGTGTATGACGACGCCCTGCCCCTGGTGTTCCCCGACAACTGGCCACCGGAGATGTTCTGGTTCCTGGCCGAAACCGCAATCCCGCAGGTAGGCAACAGCGGCTACGAGCTGGAAGTCTATGTGGCGGGGCTGGAAGCCGCCTTCGCGGCGGAAAACCCGGTAGACGGCGACCAGCAGAGCTTTGCCCGTATCCGTATCCGCGCCTCGGTGCCCCGCACCGGTACCTACACCATTACGCACCCCTATGGTGTGGAAACGGTCAACGTGACCACGGCGGGTCGCCGGGCGATCAACATCACCCGCGACATCGGCATCGGCGCCCCCGGCAACTTCACCGGCGCGCTCAACGGCAACCTCGGCCCATGGCTGCGTGGCGCCGGCGGGCCCTACACCGAGGTCAACCCGGACACCGGCGCCAGCGAAACATTCGTCGGCGACCCGAACATCACCGAGGCGGTCACCGGCAGCCCGTTCAACACCAACTTCGTGCGCATCGAAGGCCCAGCCGGAGCTATCCAGACCAACGTGTTCACGGTATCGGGCAAGGTACTCGACCAACGTGCGCAAACCCCTGTGACGTTGGAACGGGCCACGTACTCGCGCAACGGCACCGGCACCCGCGTCGAGGTCTTCGCCAAGGCCCCGAACGACGCCAGCGTGTGCATGCGCAATGGCCTGGCGCTGGTGGGCACGCCGCCCTCGCCCTGCCAGTTCAGCCTGCTCTCGGATAACAACGGCCTGTTCTTCAGCCAGCAGCTCAGCCAGGTTGCACCGCCGCCGGTGGTGGTGGTCACCGCCAGCACGACGGCCGGCGCCACCCGCCCGACCGCGCTGTCGAGCAAGTTGAGCGACGTGGTTAAGGTGAACACCGCACGCTACGACTGGGCCAACAAGCGCCTGGTGATCGAAGCGCACTCCAGCGACGAAGTGGTGATCCCCGACCTGGTCGCTCAAGGCTATGGTCGGCTGTCCAAGTCCGGCACCGTGCAAAGCCTGACGGTCAACGACCTGGCTCAACCACCGGCTACCGTTACCATCAAATCCGCCCATGGCGGCAGCGATGTGGAACCCGTGATCGTGGTGGGCAACGCGCCGGTCGAAGCCGCCAACCAGCCGCCGCTGGCCCAGGCCGACACCGGCAGCACCAGCGTCGGGGTGCCACTGACCCTCAACCTGCTGCAGAACGACAGCGACCCGGACGGCAACGTGCCACTGACTATCAGTGACCTCACTCAACCGGGTACGGGGCTGGGCGGCGTCGTGCTCAACGGCACTACCTCGGTCACCTACACCCCGCCAGCGGGCGCCACGCAACCTTTGGTGGCCACCTTCAGCTATCAGGCGGTGGATGCCAAAGGGCTGAAGTCGACACCGGCTACCGTGACCGTCAACGTTGCCCCCAACCAGCCGCCAACCGTGGCTGCCCAAACCGTCGCGACACTGGGTGTACCGCTGACCATCAACGTGCTGGCAGGCGCCGCCGACCCTGAAGGCAACAACCCGCTGGTGGTCGCTGCCGTCACGCAGCCCGCTGCCGGTCGCGGCACGGTCAGCACCGACGGCAGCACGGTCACCTACACCCCACCGGCCACGGTCACTGCGGCGTTCAGCACCACGTTCACCTTCCAGGTACGTGACTCGCTCGGGGCGCTGTCCAACCCCGGCACCGTCACCGTCAACGTGTCACCACGCCCCGCCGCCGAGACCTTCGCGGTCACGGCCGCAACGGTCCAGGCACGCTCCAACAACCGGTACAACTGGGACATCAGCGGCACGTCCTCGGTGACCACCGGTAACACCATCACCGTGCGCGTCACGACCACCACCGGTGTGCAGACCTTGGGCACCACCACGGTACCACTGACCGGCCGCTGGCGCCTGGTGGTGAGCAACAGCACGACGGTGATCCCGACAGCGGCCCCGACGGCGACCGTTACCACCAGCCAAGGCACCACCCGCACTGTCAACGTGACCGTGCAGTGAGGCCGGGAGAACGCCATGAACCGTCTGTACCCACTGCTGTTGTGCCTGGCACTTGCCGGCCAGGCACAAGCCGACGACCTGATGGACAACGCCGACCTTGCCGCCGGCAACGACCTCGGTGACCCGGTGATCATCCGCCTGCTGCCGGCCGGTGCTGGCCAAGTAGCGGTGATCGAGCAGCAGGGGGCGGGCAACCGCGCCGCCCTCGACCAGAACGGCCAGGCCCTGCTGGGCCGCATCGTCCAGGCCGGGGGCGCGCAGGAGGCGTACATCCTGCAAGAAGGGAGTGACCTGATGGCCAGCATCAGCCAACAGGGAAATGGCAACAGCGCGTCGATCCGCCAGAGCGGCACCAGCAATAACGCCAGCATCGAGCAGATCGGCAACGACAACAGCGCCAGCATCGTGCAAGCCGGCTCGGGCCTGAGCAGTTCCGTGACCCAGGCCGGCAATGGCCAGCATGTGCAGATCACCCAATACCGATAGACCTGGAGGCACCACCATGTTCAAGCTCGCTCCGTTAAGCGCCGCTATCGTCCTGGCCCTCGCCGGCCAGGTCATGGCGGACGACAGCACCTCGACCCAGTCGCAGACCGGTAACCAGAACGTCGCCGAAGTCAAACAGACCGTCGCGCCCTTCGCCGCAGCCACCCAGACCCAGTCCGGCAAGGGCCATAACCACCTGGCGGTGCAGGACACCAGCACCAGCTACATCGACCAGAGCGCCACGGGCTCGTACAACGCCGGCTACGGTGAGCAACTGATCGAGAACGCCAGCCAGATCACCCAGCAGGCGGCCGGCACCTACAACGACGCCTTCGCCAGCCAGTCGTTGGGCGAAAACAATGAGGCGCTGCAAGTGCAGCAAGGCGCAGAGAACCGTTCGACGGTGTGGCAGGACAGCCAACTGGGGAGCCAGGCCACCACCCGGCAAAGCGGCCAGCGCAACGAAGCGTTCGTCGAGCAACTGTTCGGCGGCAGCAACAACAAAAGTTTGGTGAACCAGGACGGCCAAGACAACTACGCCGCGGCCGAGCACCTGACGCACAACGACGGCAACATCCAGATCTACCAGCAAGGCAAGCAGAACTGGGCCTACGGCGACCAGCGTGACGGCACTGGCGGCATCATCGCCATCGACCAGAACGGTACCGGCAACTCGATGGAAGTCTGGCAGGACACGCAAACCGGCAGCCAGGCCACCGTCAACCAGAACGGCCAGCTCAACGAAGGCTACATCGACCAAAGCCTGGGCAATGACAACACCGCCAGCCTGTACCAACAAGGCAAGTCCAACGCCAGCTGGTCGGATCAGTTCGAAACCACCCACTCGAACACCAGGGTTTCCCAGGCCGGCACCAGCAACCTGCATTTCACCTACCAGAACGGTGACAACCAGAGCCTGACCATCAACACCCAAGGCACGGGCAACAAGGTCATGGCCAGCAACTGGAAAGGCGAGAAACTCGGTGGCCAGTTCGGCAGCGACCAGACCGCCGTGATCAACCAGAAAGGCACCGGCAACGCCGTCAACCTGACCCAGAACGGCAACCTGCAGCTGGCCAACCTGGGCCAGAAAGGCACCAACAACTCGATGGAAACCAAGCAGGCCGACAGCAACAACGAGCTGTACTTCGAGCAGAACGGCACCGACAACATCCTGGTCGCCGACCAGCGCGGCACCGACAACTACGCCACCGGCGACACCACCGGTACCGGCAGCACCATCACCCTCGACCAGTCCGGCTACGCCAACCAGAGCTACACCACGCAGCTGTACGGCAGTGGCAACAACGCCAACATCAAGCAGACCGACACCGCCAACGTCGCCTACGTGACCCAGGGCGGCAACAACAACAAGGCCATCGTCGACCAGGCCGGCGCCAACCAGAGCGCCACCATCACCCAGATGGGCAACGGCAACACGGCTACCGCTACTCAGCGTTGAAGGCTCCCCCCTTGAACCGCGCCGTCTACTCTCCCTGGCGGCCGCGGTTCCTTTTTCATGCCTCGGTCTTGACTAGTCTGTACGGGCCCTATCGCCGGCAAGCCGGCTCCCACAAGACCATCACAGCTTTTGATACCTGCGCAGTACCTGTGGGAGCCGGCTTGCCGGCGATAGGCCAGACAGGATAACAGCGCTAGAATGGCGATTCCCCACACCAGCGCCACCACCATGATCCAGTCCGACCTCGACCTGTTCGGCCCCCAGCCGCAACGCCTGGCCAGCCACACCGTGCTGCTGCCCGGCTTCGCCCTGGCCGAAGTCGAACCGCTGCTCGATGCACTGCGCCCGGTACTGCGCGCCGCACCGTTCCGCCACATGCAGACGCCGGGCGGCCTAAGCATGGCAGTGGCGCTGACCAATTGCGGTTCGCTGGGCTGGGTGAGTGACAGCAAGGGCTATCGCTACAGCCCGACCGACCCGGTCAGCGGCAGAGCGTGGCCTGCCCTGCCCCAGGTCTTGCTCGACCTCGCGGGTCGCGCGGCTGCGGCGGCGGGCTTCGACGGGTTTGTGCCAGATGCCTGCCTGGTCAACCACTACCTCCCCGGCACCCGCTTGAGCCTGCACCAGGACCGCGAAGAAGCAGATTTCGGCCAGCCGATCGTGTCGATTTCACTGGGTTTGCCTGCGGTTTTTCTGTTTGGTGGGCTACAGCGTTCGGACCGAACCCAGCGGATACCGTTGAGCCATGGCGATGTGCTGGTGTGGGGTGGCGAGGACCGGTTGCGCTTTCATGGGGTGTTGCCAATCAAGCCGGGTGTGCATCCGAGGATGGGGGAGCGGCGGATCAATTTGACGTTGCGCAAGGCGGGGTAACAGCTTTGGCTGTACCGGCCCAATCGCCGGCAAGCCGGCTCCCACAGGGTACGGCATTGCTGAGGTTACTGTGGGAGCCGGCTTGCCGGCGATAGGGCCGGTA
The DNA here is from genome assembly GCF_042902325.1 of Pseudomonas sp. NPDC012596. NCBI lineage: Bacteria > Pseudomonadati > Pseudomonadota > Gammaproteobacteria > Pseudomonadales > Pseudomonadaceae > Pseudomonas > Pseudomonas sp. NPDC012596. Next base: position 87,945 of record NZ_JBIBEB010000022.1, read on the forward strand.
ATGGCGCTGGGGATGCCTCAGGCCGTGCGTACCTGGGCAGCCTTGCTTTGCACTGTCACCTGCTGCAGTTCCACCCCATCGAGCAACGCCTCGACCACCGCTTTAGCCGAGTCCAGTGCGTGATCGTTGCTCAGCAACAGATCCCGGCAGGTGCCGGTGGCAACTTCCATGGCCTTGAGGTTGGTCGCAAACGCCCCTTTGAGCAGCGTCGACAGATGCACCAGCGCATCTTCGAAGTCCACACCCGAGCGCACCGCAAACAAAGCCGGGTGGCTGCATTCACAATTGCCGAAATCGGAAGACGCCGTGGTGGCGCGGGTTGGAGGGTCGGGTAAGCCTTTTGTCATTGTGTCGCTCCTTGATTCAATGGAGCCGCCACAAATCGCTACCAAACGAAAGGGTGACGGCTGTACGCAGGTTGGTAGACCGGGAATCAAGGAAACCGGCGCGCACGGAGGCGCCCTACGCACAGCCGCCATAAAACGAAACAGCCGGGCAAAAAAAACGCCAACTGTATCGCAGAGCGGGCGCTTGTGCGCCTTGATTGATCGCGGGCTACCAAACCCGGCCGCTGGATTTACAGCAGCGCGCAGAGACTACCGCTGCCGGGGAAGGGTTTCAAGGGCGGGGCACGTTCAGAAACACTTGTGTTGCCAGGGCATGCCCTTTCGCGGGCAAGCCCGCCCCCACACCAATCGTGTGATCTAGAGACTTTCCGGCACCTCGTTAGCTGTAATTTTTTCCAGTAGACGCCTTGCCGAAGCTCCCGATTAAATGGAGCCCTACGATGATGTTGAACGGAGGAGTAGCAAAATATGCGTAGCATAACCGTCATCGGCACGACAATCAGCCACAATGAACCAAGGGCTATAAGCTATAACGCCTATGGATATGTGAACACCCGTAAAACCGATGCAACCCACCTTCTTTACAACGGCGAGCTGTTACTTAATGGCCTCTACCTATTGGGGTTGGGCTATAGAGCCTATAGCCCAACCCTCAAGACTTTTCGTACAGAGCCTAGTGCTCCACTGCGCTGTGTTCTTCTCGAATCCAGCTAGTGGCGTCTTATTGTTTCGGAACTTTTTGCACAAACCTCCTAAGCTGGTCTACCTTCGTGCCAAGGTTTCTCCCACTTAATCCAGGATTCAGCGCGATAGCCACATCGTAGAGAGAACCTTTCACCCCCATATCTTTAGCTAACTCCATAGCAAGCCCACCAATCATCTCACGCTTGCTAAGAGTTGATTTCTCATTCGCTCCTTGATCGGACAAATAACTCTCAAGGAGGTTCGATGCCTTTTGAACAAGAGAAGCTTCAGGACTGAGAGGCGTGACAGCCTGGCCCGACGCTTCCACAGGATCTAGGGGATTTGCAGGGCCCACCTTCTCATGCTCAACATTTGACGAAGCACCTGATTTAGAACTCGTTCCGCCTGAAGAACTTCCGCCCTTAGCGGTACTCCTTGAGCTTGAGGATACAGTTTTCACCCTAGGAACTGGCTTTTCACTCTTCGGGATGATTGAATGCTTACCCATCGCACTAGGATCAGAGTAGTTGATAGGATCGCCCTCACAATACATATAGGCATTCAAACCACCCTTATCGAATGGACTCATGATATCGGGCGACAAAAAACGCATCAAAACTGGGCTATAGGCACGTCTGCCGCGCCCTAGCAGATCGCACCCGACGACACCATCCCGGGCTTCTCCGTTAAAGCCAATCAGCGATTCTCTGGATGTCAAATCATCGAATCCATAGGCGCTATAGGAACGCGTTATATTTGCTTTTAGCACAGAGTTTTCCCGATTCGCAGCCAGCAACAATGTACTCGTCGACAATGTGTTTCTATCCAGTTCGCTCAGCACGCATTCCATACCGTAAAGGATGCTCCGCGTTTGAGCTCCGTTGAGCTCAAGCGCCAGCCGCTTACCTATATAGAAATATTTTCGCATCGTCCCGTCTCCCGGAATTAGTTAGAGAGCGTTACGATTGATTTATTCTCAAGACTGCGCAACTGGTAGATTTAACAGGTCTGTGTAAGCCTGGGAGTGCCGCATAGGCCAGTATCGCCAACAGCGTTACAATGGCCTTACCCCATGCCCGTACCACCACCATGATCCAGTCCGACCTCGACCTGTTCGGCCCCCAGCCGCAACGCCTTGCCAGCCACACCGTGCTGCTGCCCGGCTTCGCCCTGGCCGAAGTCGAACCGCTGCTCGATGCACTGCGCCCGGTACTGCGCGCCGCACCGTTCCGGCACATGCAGACGCCGGGCGGCCTAAGCATGGCAGTGGCGCTGACCAATTGCGGTTCGCTGGGCTGGGTGAGTGACAGCAAGGGCTATCGCTACAGCCCGACCGACCCGGTCAGCGGCAGAGCGTGGCCTGCCCTGCCCCAGGTCTTGCTCGACCTCGCGGGTCGCGCGGCTGCGGCGGCGGGCTTCGACGGGTTTGTGCCAGATGCCTGCCTGGTCAACCACTACCTCCCCGGCACCCGCTTGAGCCTGCACCAGGACCGCGAAGAAGCAGATTTCGGCCAGCCGATCGTGTCGATTTCACTGGGTTTGCCGGCGGTTTTCCTGTTCGGCGGGCTACAGCGTTCGGACCGAACCCAGCGGATACCGTTGAGCCATGGCGATGTGCTGGTGTGGGGCGGCGAGGACCGGTTGCGCTTTCATGGGGTGTTGCCAATCAAGCCGGGTGTGCATCCGCGGATGGGGGAGCGGCGGATCAATTTGACGTTGCGCAAGGCGGGCTAACAAACCGTAGGAGCGGATTCATCCGCGATGCGCCGCGCGGGCGGCGCTCGATATCCGACGCCCTGCAGGAGGCAAGGCAGGCGCCTGTCAATATCAATACGGCCTCAAACCTCGGCCGATTCTGTTCGCGGTGTTATCCGAGGCGCATGCCTTGAATTTTGCAGCGTTGCGCAAATCGAGCGCCGCCCGCGCGGCGCATCGCGGATGAATCCGCTCCTACATTTGTTGCAACGTGCCATGGCCTGTGAGGCCACAGTTGCCAGCCTTGTTGGCATGACGCGATTTTTCCGTTGGCGCTGCCGGCGCCCCACCAGCCTTCAGCCATGCGCCAAGGCGACCAACCATGGCCTGACTGGAACGGCACGTTGCAACAAACCGTAGGAGCGGATTCATCCGCGATGCGCCGCGCGGGCGGCGCTCGATTTGCGCGACGCTGCAGAATTCAAGGCGTGGCCTTTAGAAAACAGCGCGAACAGAATCTGCCCGGCCTGAGACCGTGTTGACATTGACGGGCGCCTGCCTTGATTCCTGCAGGGCGTCGGAAATCGAGCGCCGCCCGCGCGGCGCATCGCGGATGAATCCGCTCCTACGGTTTGTTGCAACGTGCCGCATTCTGACAGGCCATGGGTGTCCGCATTGAGACCTCATTGCTGTTGCGACTGGCTCAGGTACTTGTCCACCCCGGCTTTGCCCTCCCCCGCATCCCCCGCCACCTGCCACAAGCGCCGTTCGATGCCCTGCGCCAGCAAATGCCCCACCGCCGCCTCGATCGCCGACAGCACACACAACTGCGCCGGCTCGTTGGTGGTGTACCCCACCTCCGCCTCCAGCAGCTTCTTGAACTCGATGAACTTGAACACCCCGGCACTACGCCCCACCGAATAGATGGTCTTGCTAGTCATCACGTTGGCCAGCACCTGCCCGGTGCGCACATCCACCGCGCGCAGGTTGACCGTCACCTGGTCCACCCGGTATTCGCGGGAGATGTCGATCCCTAAGTAGCGCGCACCTTCCCCGCCGCTGCGCACGTTGGTGTCGTAGGCGATGATGCCGCCTTCGAGCATCAGGTTGGCAGCTTGCAGGGGGGGCAGCTCGGCCATGATGTTTTCCGCCACGTCGGGCTTTTTCTGCGAGGCGCGGATGATCTTGCGTTCGGTCAGCAGGTTCTGCAGGCCTTCGCGCTCCAGCACCACGAACCAGCCGCTGGCACTCAGGGCATCCATCAGCATGCTCGCGGCACCCTGGGTGACGCTGGTGGAGAACGAGCTGGCCGGGGTGGGTTTGTATTGGCCCGTCTGGTCGCGAAAGCCGTAGACCACCGCCATCAGCCGGCCTCTGGGGCGCGGCATGTTGATCAGGTCGTAGTAGGTCGAGGCGCGCGGGGTCAGGGTCGGGGTTTCCGAGTCCTGTTCGGCCGACATCGGTTCGCGCAGGCTGCAACCCTGAAGGCCTTGCAGCGCGGCGAGGATCAGCAAAGTGCTCAACAGACGTTTCATGGTGTTCTCTCCCCAACTAAAAGCCCTTCCCTCTCAGGGGTTCAGGCCGCTGACCTCGATGATCGAAATTTCTCCCGTGGCGCGGTCGGTGACCTGGATGCTCAGGGCACCAGAGTCGTCGAGCACATCGATCAGGAAAGCGTCGGTGGCCATGCTGCCGGTCTGGCCGTTGCTGATGTTGTCCAGCAGCTGCGACAACATCCGCGACTCCAACTGGTTGCTGAAGCGCTCCAGGGCCGAGGTGCCGCCAAAGGCAGCGGTGCGGTCCTTGAGGTCGGGGTCGTCGTAGTCGTTTTGCGCCTGGGCGTTGTTCAGCAGCCAGGTGCCGTTGAGCGGGTTGCCGCCGAAGGCCGGGTTGACCGGGGTGTACACCAGCTCCGTGGCCTGGGCGGCGAAGGCGCCGGCCAGCAGGCTGGCTGCGATGCAGTGCGCAATGCGGGTGTTCATAGCTCATCCCTCTCCAGATCAGTGGTGTCCTGGAGCAGGCGTTGCAGCTTGCGCTGAATCACCTCCTGCTTGACCAGGTCGGCGGCCGCGACGGCCTCTTCTTTCAATTGGGTGACGTTGGGCGGCAGAAAGCGCCGGTACAGCACGTCGCGCTCGAACTCCACCGTCACCAGGCTGCCCCAGCGGGCATCCGGGCGTTCGCGCACCACCAGGTTGAAATCCAGGCGGCTGGTGGCGCGCAGGCGGTCGGCGAAGTAGTAGTAAAAGTCGTGGCCGATGTGCGAGATGGTGTTGTCGACGATAAAACCCTTCATCTCGTCTTCGGCTTCGGCCCGGGCCACACCAGGCACCCCAGCGGCCAGCAGCAGGCCAAGGCTCAGGCAAAACACATTGAGGCCTTTCATGGCGTGTCTCCGGAACCCGCGGTATGGGTTTGCGCGCCGCTGGCGCTTTCGTTGAAGGCTTGTTCGCCAACGAACTGCCAGTCGCTGTAATGCTCAAGGCCTTCGAAGCCCGACCACTGGGTGTCGAAGCCGCTGCGCTTGAACGGGGTGGCGTCTGAGCGGCTGTGCACGCCGGTGATACGCCCATCGACCGAACGCAGCAGGCCCCATTCGTCACTGCCGGTGATCGGGTCCGGGTACAGCCGGCGGATGTGATGCCGGGGCTCGGGGAAGCGGTTGTCGTCAAGCAGGTCGGCCAGCGCCTGCGGGTACTGGGCCAGGCCCGGCGAGGCGCGGTAGTAGCTGCGCAGGGCCTGGGCATACTGGCTGCCCACCCACAGCAACTGGCGCTCGTGATCGCGCTGGGCAGCGCTCGACCACACCGTGCCGGTGGCCGCCAGGGCCACGCTACTGACCGCAATCAGCAGCAGCACGCCCAGGTAGGTGAAGCCGGTGCAGGCCTTACCACTCAGCGAAGAGGCTGCCATCACGCGCCCTCCCTGTTGCACCGCTCTTGATATCGGCCACACCGCCTGCCACGCCTTCCGGCGGTGGCACCAACTGCCAGGCATCGCTGCGTTCGGTGATAGGGTCCACCGGGGTGTTGCGCAGGTAACGCAGCTCGACCAGTTGCTCCAGCGAATCGGGGTAGTGCCCGGTGTCGCCGTAGAAGTGATCGAGCGATTCGCGCAGCACCGCCAGGCTCTGGCGCAGGCTGGCCTCGCGGGCGCTCTCCAGGCTGTTGAAGTAGCGCGGCATGGCGATGGTCATCAGCGTGGCGATGATCGCCATTACCACCAGCAGTTCGATCAGGGTGAAGCCTTGGCTGCGTTTCATGGCCGTCACCATTGCCCGTAGGGGATATTGTTGAGCCCTTTGCCGCGGGCTTTGGAGTACACGTCGAAGACGTCCTGGCCCTCCCGCGGGTTGTCCGGGCTGCTGTCGTAGGCGCGTACGCCCCAGCCACCGCCGTCTTCGCCCTTGGCCGCCAGCAGCGGGTCGTGCGGGATGCGCCGCAGGAAGTAGAACTTGGCGCCTTTGGCGCTGCGCACATCGCGCACGCCATCGACCAGCACCTGCAGGTTTGGTGGGTAGCCGCTGGCGTCCAGGCGTTTTTCGATGAAGCCTGCGTCGAAAGCGCGCTTGTAGGCGTCGATTGCATCGCGGATCTGGTACAGCGCCTCGCGCAGTTGCTGCTCCTTGCCGCGGCGCACCACCGTTTCGGTCAGCGGTGCGGCCATGCTGGCGAGCAGCCCGAGCAGTGCCAGGGTCAGCACTACCTCGATCAGGCTGAAGCCTTGCTGGCGGCGTTTCATGGACGTGGGCTCCGAGTTGCCGGCACCACCGCCATCTGGCTTTCGACCACCGGTGCCTCACCCGGCTCGGCGTTGGGCGTGTCGGCCGGCAACGCACCGGCCGGCAGCGGCTGGGCCAGCTGGCGCACCTGCAGGCTCGATTCGGTGCCGGTGGCGAACTCCATGTCCGATGGGCTTTGGTACGGCAGGTTGCGCACAATGCGTGGGGTGATGGCCAGCACCAGTTCGGACTTGCTCATGTCGTCGCGGTTGCTGCCAAACAGCCGGCCCAGGCCCGGGATGTCGCCAAGGCCTGGGATCTTGTTGCCGCTGGAGGTCTTGTCGTTGCGCACCAGGCCTGCCAGCACCTGGGTTTCGCCGTCGTGCAGGCGCAGGCTGGTCTGGGCGTTGCGGGTGTCCACCTGGACCGGAATGGTGCCCTGGCGGGTCGGCTCCAGCGGGGTGGCGTTGCTGACTTCCAGCGCCACCTTGATCGCCACTTCGTTGTTCAGGTGCACGGTAGGCTGCACTTCAAGCTTCAAGCCGACGTCCAGGTAGGTGACGCTTTCGGTGATCACCGGGCCTTGGGTCGAAGGCACCGAGGTGGCGCTGATGATCGGCACGCGCTGGCCGATGTGGATGCGCGCCTGCTCACGGTTGCTGACGCGGATCACCGGGCTGGCCAGGGTGTTGATGTCCTTGTCCTGCGCGTTGATCTTGGCCTGCGGCGCCGGGGAGATGCTGATGCGGCCGGAATTGATGCCGCGCAGCTGGTCGAGCACGCTGACCGGGTTGCCGTCGTCGCTCAGCACGCCGAAGGTGTTGGGCCATTGCAGGCCGAGGTCGAGGATGCGCGAGCGGGCCACTTCCATAACCTCCACTTCCAGCACCACCTCGGGGTTGGACTGGTCCTGGGACTGCAGCAGCTTCTCGGCCATGCGCACGGCATCCGGGGTGTCGCGCATGGTCAGCGTGTTGAGGCGCTCGTCGACGAACACGTCGCGGGTCTTGAGCATGGTCTTGACCATGTTCAGCGCTGTGTTGGCGTCGATGCTGGTCAGGTAGAAGGTGCGCATGACCAGTTCCTGGTAGTCCTTGGTCTTCTGCGGCGAGTCGGGGTAGATCAGCAGGGTGTTGTCGTTGACGATCTTCTGGTGCAGCTGGTTCTGCTCCAGCAGCAGCGCCACGGCATCTTCGATGCGCACATCACGCACGAAGATGGTGGCTTTCATGTCCGGGCGCAGGTCCTTGTCGAAGATGAAGTTGATGCCCGCCACCTGCGACAGCACTTCGAAAATGGTCTTCACCGCGGCGTCGCGAAACTCCAGGGTGACCGGGCGCTCCAGCTTGCTGCGCAATTGCGGGAACGGCTGCGCGGTGCGCGCCTGGACGTTCTCGATGTCGCTGCGCAACATGATGCCCTTCTGGTTTTGCGGGTCCAGGCGCAGCACTTCGCGCATGTAGCGCTCGGCGCCGAACAGGTCGCCCTGGCGCAGGGCGGCCTGGCCCAGCGCCACGCGGTCATCGAGGGTGCGCATCAGCTCGATCTGGCGGATGCCTTCCTGGGCGCGGCGGTTGTTCGGCTCGAAGGTGAGCACGCGGCCATAGCCCATGCGCGCGCCGGCGAAGTCGTGGCGGGCACGGTCGCTGTCGGCCTGGGCAAGCAGCGCCTCGACCGCTTGCTGGCGGCCGTGAGCCAGGGCGATGTTCAGGTCGGTGTCACGCGGGTCTTCGCGCAGGGCCTCTTCCAGGCGCGCGATGCCGGCCTCGTACTGGCCTTCCTGCATCAGCTCCTGGCTGTCCTTGCGCACCCCGCTCGAACCGCAGCCGGCAATGGCCACGCAGAGCGCCAGGAGCATGAACGGAGCAGGCTTGCACAACTTGGACGGCTTCATGGTGCGCTCCCGACAGACAGAGTCTGCGACTGATGCAAGGGCAGGTAGACCAGGTCCAGCTCGTTGGCCGAGACCCGGTCAAGGCGGTAGGTGTCTTCGATCACGTCGCCCTGGCGCACGACGTAGAGCTTTTCGCCGCTCTGCAGGAAGATCTGCAGGTCGTCGCGGTCGCCGATGCGGCCGATGAACTGGAAGGGCAGCGCCGGCGCCGTGGGGGCAGCCGCCACTACCGGCGTGGCGATTACAGGTTGTTCGGTGACCGTGGCCAGGGTTTGCGGGGCGGTCCATTGCTGGCGGGGGAAGAGGTCTCTGGAGGCCTGTTCCGGCCTCATCGCCGGCAAGCCGGCTCCCACAGAGGTCGGTGTTGTAAGCGACGGCTTGCTGGCGATGGGGGCCACCTCACCTTCCTGATCAAACCAGTGCCCTGGCGCCCAGGCCAATGCCCCGGCTACCCCCAGAAACCCCACCCACATCACTGCGCGCTGAGTGTTCATCACGACCTCGACAGGTAAAGGGTCATGCGCAGGCGGCCGTTGAGCTCGCTGTCGCCGATGCGTTTGCGTTGCAGCTCGAGGTCTTCAAGCACCAGGGTGGGCAATTGGCCCAGCAGCCCGCGCAGGAAGCCGCGGATCTGCGGGTAGCTGCCGCGTACCGGCAGGACGATCTGGTAGCGCGCCAGCTGGGTCCTCGGATCGACGCCCAGGGCGTACTCACCCCGCGCCAGGCTGATGTGCTCGGCGCTGGCCAGGTGGTACAGGCGCTCGATCAGCTCGCTGGCCTCGGGTTGCCCCGGCAGCTGCTGACGCAGGGTGTCCAGCGCTTGCTGCTCGGGCTTGACGGCAATCTTCAGTTCGCCGCGCTTTACCCGCTCGACCTGGGCGCTGGCATCGGCCTCGGTGGCGCGCAGTTCGCGCAGGGTTTGCCACTGCGGCAGTACACCGGCCAGCGCAATGCCCAGCGCCAGTGCCGCGACCGCGGCGCCAGCCAGGCCGACCGGGCCAACGCGGCGCAGCTGCTCGTGGAGGATCAGGCTGCTTATGGAGTCAGGGGCGCGCATGGCCGGTCTCCCAGGTGGCAGTGAGGGTGAAGCGCACCGGGTGCTCGGGCTGGCGCGCCAGCACCTCATGGTTGAGCAGCGACACATCACTTAACTCAGCGCTCTGCTCCAGGCGGTGGTGGTACTGCAGCATCGCTTCGAGGTTGCGCGCTTCGGCGGCAATGCGGACCTGGCCCTTGCGCGCATCGGGGGTGATGCTGAGCAGGGCGACGTCTTCCTGGGGCTGCGCTTCGAGCATGGCGAACAGTTGCTGCCAGGGCCGTTGCAGTTGCTGCGAGACGCTGCGCATCTGTGCCAGGTTTTCCGCTTGTTCGCGGCTGGCGGCGCTGCTCTGCGGTGCAGCCGTGGCCGGGCGGCGGCCCAGTTGCAACTCAAGGCCATGCACGCGGGTTTCCAGGGCCACCTGTTCGGTTTGCAGGTGCTGTTGCAGCAGTACCAGCACGGCCACTATGGCGCCGCCGAGCACCAGCAGCGACCAGGCCAGCGGGCTGCTGCGCCGGGGTTGGAATTCCAGGTCGAGGCGGCGCATCTCAGGCCACCGCTCGCCACATGGCGCACAGTGGGTCGGCTTCGCTGGCCGGTTGGCACAGCTGCACCGCCGCCAGTTGCGGCACGTCACCCCGGCCCGGGGCGTGCAGGTAGACCCGTGGCATCTGCTCGCCGTACAGCTCGCAGGTGCGCTCGATCAGTGCCTGCAAAGCCTGGTCGCTGTCGGCGCAGCCTTGCGCCAACACCTGCTGCCAGGCGCCGCCTGCGGCCAGCAGCAGCACACTGCGGCGGGGTTCGGCGAGCACGAACAGGAAGTCGCCCTGCTGCAGTTGTGCCGAGCAGCGGTTGTACGCGGCCATTAGGTACGGCTGCACCGAGCGCAGCCGCAAGTGGCTGTCCCGCCCCAGCGCTTGCAGGCCTTGCAGCAAGGCCTGGGGCAGCGCGGTGGCGATGCGCGCAGCGCCAGCCGGCTCTGGCGACAGAACGATACGCCAGTCGTCCAGCGGCTGCGCATACAGGTTCTCGAAGCAGGCACGGGCGTAGGCGTCCAGCTCGCGCGGGTGGCTGATGGCATCGCTCCAGGGCACCAGGCAGAAGCGGCTGAAGCGGGCCGACAGCAGCACCTGCAACTGGCCGCCACGCACGGTGTGTTCGGCCAGCAGTGCGGCGAGCACCTGCAAGGCGGCTTCCCAGGCCGGTTGCGCAGCGTCGCAGGTGAACTCGCGGCTGCCCAGCCACTGGTGCTGGTTAGCGTGCCAGCGGCCCAGGCCGACACCTTCTGCACCGAGCACGGCGCAGTATTTTTGGGAGGCATGATCACGCAATGAATGTGACACGGTTGATCTCCTCAAGTGTGGTGCGGCCCTCGCGGACCAGGTCCAGGGCGGATGCGCGCAGCAGGCGCAGGCCGCGTTGGCAGGCCAGCGCCTTGATCTGCGCGAGCGGCCGGCGTTCGACGATCATCTGCCGCAGGTCGTCGTCCAGGTGCAGCAATTCGGCGATGGCGCTGCGGCCGCGGTAGCCACTGCCGCGGCATTGGCCACAGCCCTGGGCGCGGACGAACTGCCAGCCGTGCACGGCGTCGCGGGTCAGCCCGGAAGCGGCGAGGATTTCATCATCGGCCTCGCAGGGGCTGCAGCAGTGCGGGCAGGCCAGGCGGATCAGGCGCTGGGCCAGCACGGCATTGAGCGCAGAAACGAAGCTGTAGGGGTCGACCTGCATCTGGCTGAAGCGGCCGATTACATCGAAGACGTTGTTGGCGTGGATGGTGGTGAACACCAGGTGGCCGGTGAGCGCCGACTGCACGGCGATCTGCGCGGTGTCGGGGTCGCGGATCTCGCCGACCAGGATCTTGTCCGGGTCGTGGCGCAGGATCGAGCGCAGGCCGCGGGCGAAGGTCAGGCCCTTCTTCTCGTTGACCGGGATCTGCAGCACGCCGGGCAGTTGGTATTCGACCGGGTCTTCGATGGTGATGATCTTGTCCACGCCGTGGTTGATCTCGCTGATCATGGCGTACAGGGTGGTGGTCTTGCCGCTGCCGGTGGGCCCGGTGACCAGGATCATGCCGTAGGGTTCGGCAGCCAGGCGGCGCAAGGCGCGCAGGGTTTCGTCGGCAAAGCCCAGGGCCTGCAGCTGCACGCCGCTGACCCGGTCGGACAAGTCCTGCTTGTCGAGCACCCGCAGCACCGCGTCTTCACCGAAGATGCTCGGCATGATCGACACGCGAAAGTCGATCTGGCGGTCACCCACGGCGACCTTGAAGCGGCCGTCCTGGGGCACCCGCTTCTCGCCGATGTCGAGCTCGGCCATCACCTTGATGCGCGAGATGACCTGGTCGGCGAAGGCGCTGCCGCTGGCCTTGCCGGCGCCGTTGAGCACGCCGTCGATGCGGTACTTGATGGTCAGGCCCTGGCCGGTCATGCCCAGGTGGATATCGCTGGCATGCTGCTTGAGGGCGTCGTAGAGGGTCGAGTTGACCAGCTTGACCACCTTGCTCTGGTCTTCGCTGATGCTGGTCAGCGACAACCGCTGCAGCGGGTCGCTTTCGCTGCTGGCCTCGGCGTCGTGGTCGAGGGCATCGACGGCGTGGAAGCTTTCTTCGTGGCGCGCCAGGAAGGTGGCAAGGTCGGCGGCGTGGGCCAGGTACAGCGGCGCGCCTTGCAGCACGTCGTCGATCCAGGCCAGGCGGCTGTGGTCGAAGGGGTCGGCGAACACGCCACACAGGTTGCCGCCCTGCTCTATCAGCACGAATTCGCGCTTCAGGCACTGGGCCAGGCTGGCCTTGTCGAAGCGCGGGGTGCTGGCCAGCAACGCCTGGCTGCACAGCACCGGGTAATGCAGGGTGGCGCCCAGGCGGCGGACGAAGGTGTCGGGGGTGTCGCAGGCAAGACGTTCCAGGCAGTTGAGCAGGCGCTCATCGCTGGCCTGCAGGCGGGCCTGGGCCAGGAGCTCCCGGGGGTAGCCCGCTGGCATGCAGGCCTGGTTGCGCCCTATCGCGGATAAATCCGCTCCTACATCGAATGCATCGGACATGGCCTGCGACTCCGCTCAGGGGGCGCGTCGCAGGCTCGGTGAGGGCTGCGGGCGCCGCTATTCCCCTGTGAGCAGTTGGTCGTCGTCAGGCCCGGGGGGGTTGCCGCCATTACGGCGGCGGTCTGCCAGGACCCAGCTACCATCGTACAACTGCAGGGGGAACAATTCGTTCCTGGTCTGGCGTCGTTCGACGAACCCGTCTGCCGGGTTGTCCGTGGCCCTGCGCCGGCGCTCTATGCCCATCAGGTCGAAGATCGCGCGGGCCAGTTCCACCAGTGGGAACGGCTTGAACAGGACATGGGTCACGCCAAGTTCGGCAGCGCGCTCACGGACCTCGGCGGTCGGGTGGGCGGTAATCAGCACGAAATGGCACTGCCTGTTCTTGCGCACGGTCTCCAGGACCTGAAACCCCTCCATGTCGGGCAAGCGGTAATCCAGCACAATCACACCCGGTGCCAGGCTCTCAGCCAGGCCGATACCACTGGCACCGTCGTGGGCAACATGGACTTCCAGGCCTTGCGCCTGCAAATACGCCTGCAGGTTCTGCGCAAGTGTCTGTTCGTCATCGACTACCAATACTCTGTTCACCAAGGTCGACTCCCAAGAACTGCCCGGTTCCCCGGTCTGCGAAGTGCGGCCTTGGTAAGGCTTGAGCAGGCTTCGTGCCAGGCGTGAATAGTCATGTCGCACCACTGTAAGCCATTGATCTGGCTAGTATTTTTAATGCCACCACAAACAGCCGCAGGCGCGGTGCCCCACATCCGGGGCACCTGATGGCACTTTGCCAAGCCTTTATTCCCCAGCTTTGGGGAAACGCTGGAGGGGCCGTCAGTCAGCGAGTTCCACTTTAGCGGATTCGCGCAAACGTTGGCGCACGGTTTGCCGTGCCTGCGTCTGCAATTGCGCGATGAGCGCGCCCCTGGCCAGCACCAGGCCCTGTTCGCGTATGACCGAAGGGTTATCACTTTGGTTCTGCACGCCTTGCAGTGTTTTGCTATTGGCCTGGTAGAACGCCTCTACCTCGGCCTGGGTGGGCGCCGGCACCGCGCTGAGCTGGGCATATACCTGCTGCGAAGCCAGCTCGTGGCGCATGTACTCAGCGTAAGCTGCCCGGTCGAAACCTGCATCGGCCAGGCGCCTTTCGAACAGCGCCGGGCTGCCGAATGCCGCCTCCACCTCACCCACCTGCGCCGCTACCTGTTCGTCGCTGATGGCGATGCCGCGGCGTTGCGCTTCCTGCCACAGCAACTCCTTGTCGATCAGCTCATCCAGGGCCTGACTGCGCAGGCGCTTGTACAACGTCGGGTTGCGGATACTGCTGAGCGCACGGCCCTGGGCCTCGAGGTATTCGCTGAAATAGCGCTCCAGGCGCAGCACGCCGATGTCCACACCATTGACCCGCGCGGCAGGCATATCGGCCCAGCTCGCCTTGGCGACCACCAGCAACAGGCACAGCAACAGGGTACGCATGGCAACCTCCGCTCAAGGGCTGACCGGCACCGGCCGGTACGGGGCGACAGATGTGAAGCGCGGCCCGGGCAGGGCCACCGCGACCACGTGGGCACCGGCCATGCCCTGGCGCCGGCCTGGGCCGAAGCCGAGCGCAGGGGTCAGGCCAGTGTCGATGTCATGCAGGCCCTCCAGGGCCGCCACCAGGCGCTCGCGGCTGAGGTCGCGGCCACTTTGTTTGAGGGCCTCGGTCAGCAGGCGCAGGGCGCACAGGGTGTTGACCTGCAGCGACGCCTGGCGCGGGTCGAGGTTTTGGCGCTGCTGCAGGCCGGCCAAGCTCGCCATACCCTGCTCGGTCCAGTCGCCAGGCACGAACGGATAGGCCAGGAACACCCTTTGCGACCAGTACGCAGGCAGCGCGGCCACGGCGCCGGCCACTTGGCTGGAGGTGGCGAACAGGTAGGGTGCTCGGCCTGCCGCCTGCAATGCCGCAGCCAGTTCGGCAAAGGCCTGCGCGCGGCCAATGAAGACTACCCCCTGCCCCTGCACGGCCTGGCCGCTGAAGGCCTCGATCGGTGCTGGCTGCCAACCCTGCTGCTGCAAGCGCTCGCGCACAAGCTCGGCCAACGCTGCCTGATCGGTGCCGGCGTACACCACGCGCAGGGCGCCCGGTGCCAGGCCAAGGTTGGCGCGGGCATGGGCGGCCAGGCTCAGCAATTGTGTGTCGATGCCCGGCAGCGGGTCGAATATCTGCACACTGCCGCCACTGCGCGGCGTGCTGCCTATCAAGGGCACGCCTTGCTGTTCTAGCAGCGTGGCCAGGCGCTGGTCGAGCATCGGCGCCAGCGGGCTGACCAGGGCAAAGGCCTGCTCTTTACCGAGCAACCGCTGCAGGGCTTGCTCGGCGCTGGCCTGATCGACCCCGGGGTCGGCCACCAGCAGTTCCAGGCGCCGGCCATGAATGCCGCCCTGCTGGTTGAGTTGTGCTACGCCGTCTTCAAGCACAGCGCGCACCACATGGCCGGCGCCGGCCAATGGCCCCTTGGCGGGTATCAAGGTGCCCAGGCGTAATACCCCCGCCTCTACACCCGGGTCGCGGTCTTCTGCCAGGCGTTTCAGGTAAGCGCTGAGGTTGCGCTGGTCGGCCAGGGTCAGCTCGAAGCGCGGCATGGCCGGGTCGAGGCGATTGCCGGCAGGGTCTACGCCGTGCTGGATGGCCCGGGCCAGGGTGGCGTCGGTGTAGGCTGGATAGCTACGCCCATTGCTCTGGCGTGGGCCTTGGCCGAGGGCCAGGCGTTGCCAGTCAAGGCTTGGTGGGCGCACACCCCCTTCGGCGCGGCCCTGGCCGTCCGTGCCGTGGCAACTGGCGCAGGGCAGCACGCTGGCGGGGACAGTCATGTTGCTGGCGCCGACGCGGGCGGTGAGTTGGGCGTCGCTGCTGGACAGGCCTTCGCGGTAGAGATGCTTGCCGGCTTGTTCGCTGGCAGTAAGCTCCAACGCCAAGGCTGGAGCACAGACAGCCAAGCCAAGCATCACCATGAATCCAGCTCTGTTCATTCTGGCCTCATCGCCGGCAAGCCGGCTCCCACACTGTTGGGCGCCGCGCTGCATACCCTGTGGGGGCCGGCTTGCCGGCGATGAGGCCCACAGGAACACTAACGGCTCCATGGTCAAGTGCCATTTACCGCCCGGCCAAAGGCTGGGCCAGCAGCTGCATGCGCTGGGCGATGGCCGCTGGCGGCGCATCGGGGCGGATCTTGCTCCAGCGTTTGCCGGCCACGTCACCGGCTATCAGCTGGGTCGAGTGCTGTTCGGGGCTGGGCAGGAACTGGCCGATGCGGCCCAGCACCAGATCGACACTGGCCTTGTCGCCGGTCAGGAACAGCCAGTTGGCACTGTCCACGCCCTGCTTCTGGGCAAACGCCTTGAGCGCTGCCGGGGTGTCGTTGAGCGGGTCGCTGCTGATCGACACGAAGGTCACCTGGCTGGCCAGCGCCGGGCCCATGGCCTCGCGGACCTCACGCAGCTTGCGGGTAATCAGCGGGCAGGCGTCGGTGCAGTGGGTGAAGATCACGTTGAGCATCACCACCTTGTCCTTGAGCACGTCACTGTAGAAACGCAGCGAACGGCCGTTCTGGTCCTGCAGCACGGTGTCGGTGAACCACGCCTGGGCATCGCGGGTGCCGCCGCCGCTGGCCATCGTCGGTGGCGCCGGTTGCGGGCTGGGGGCCTGGGGCGCATGGCCTTCGTGGGCCATGGCCATCGAGGCGAAAATCCACAGGCAAGCGGCCAGGACCAGCCAGTCGAAGCTGCGCATGGCGCCATGGCGGGGGGCGTGAGTGCTCATGGTTGCACCTCCTGATGTTCGGCGATGGCCGTGCTCTTGGCGTGCACACGACGGGCGCTGAGGCGGTTGATTTCGCCAATCAGCACGGCCGGGTCGGTGAAGCCGTAGTAGCGTGTCCAGTGGCCGCTGCGCCCGTCACCCACCAGGATCAACGGCGGGTGCTGGCGCAGGTCGGCGCTGAAACTGCCCAGGCCTTTCAGGGTTTCGGTAATGGCGTATGGCGAGCCAGTCAGCCAGCTCCAGCCCGGGCCGTGCTGGAAGGCCTTGGCATAGTTCTGCAAGCGCCTGGAATCGTCACGCTGCGGGTCGACGCTGATCGACACCAGGCGGATTTCCTCGCCAACCCTGCCGCCCAATTGCTGCTGGACCTTGCCCATGATCGACGACACCACCGGGCACACGGTGGTGCAGCTGGTGTAGATGAAGCCCATGACCACCAAGTGCTCGCCAACCAGGTCCTTCTCCAGGCGCACCGGCATGCCGTTCTGGTCCAGCAGCGACACATCGGCAAAGCGCACGCTGGCCTTTTCCTGGCGCGCCGCTGCCTGTGGTTCGGCAGGCGCGTTGTGGTCATGGCCGGCATGGGCCAGGGCCAGGTTGCTGAAGCCGGCCAGGGCCAGGCTCAGGGCAAGCAGCTTGCAAGAATGCTTGGCGTTCATTGCACATTCCTCACTTCAGTCTGGGAAGCGGCAGACGCTGCGGCCGGCAGGACGCGCAGGCTGGTGTAGTTTTCTTCGGTGAACTTGCGCCCGAGCGACGGCGACTGCACATGCAGGTACCAGGCACCGGCCTCGGGCAGCTGCAGCGCGGCCTGGTACACGCCCTCGCCCACTTCTTCCAGGCGCAGGTTGCGCGGCATCGACGACGGTGCCAGGAAGTAGCGCAAGGTCAGGTCGTCCAGGCCGACGCGCGGGCGGCCATCGTCGCCGACGATGCGCACCTTGGCGGTGAAGGCGCTGTGCTGCGGGAGGGGCTGGTCGAGGCCGATGAACTCGGCGTGTGCGCCCTTGCGCTTGCTGGCGTCGGGCGCAGCGGCCACATCGGTGCTGAAGCAGTGGATGATCTGCGGCTGGTTGAGCAGGAACGCCACGTCGAACTTGCCCGCCGCCGGCATTTTCACCGTCGAGCCATACACCCCCGGTGCCAGCTCGCGCAGGCTGCGGTCGATGACGATGGCCGCGCGGGCCTGGTGGCCACGGTTGTTGTAGCCGGACATCGGCGCATTCATGCCCTCGGCGTAGAAGTAGGTGGTGTTGTCCACCGGGTTGACCACGAACACCGAGTTGTCATCGCGTGACACCGACAGCCCCTGGGCCAGCGGCAGGTCACCGGCCTGGCGCGGCGCAGCAGGGCCGGCTTCGAAGCCTTGGACGATGGGCTGACGCCCTTCGCCCAGGCTGCTCAGGTTGATCATGCTGACCCTGGACGAGGCCAGGCCGCGCACGTAGGCATAGCCTTTGGTGAAGGTCAGCTGGTAGGGCTCGGCCGCGACCGGGATGCGGTGGATCAGCTTGTCGGTGCTGGCGTCGATCACCAAGGCCTGGTTTTCCAGGGTGTTGAGCACGATGCCGTAGCGCCCATCGCTGCTGAAGCGCATCGGCCCCAGGCCCTGCTCGGCCTGTACCGTGTGGCGCAATTGGTGGGTGCGGGCATCGTAGACACGCACCGTGCCCTCCGAGCCATCGCTCACGTACACCGCCTGGGACAGCGCCGAATAGGCCACCGCCAAGGGGTGTGGGCCGACCTCCAGGGTTTTTACCAGGCGCATTTCGGCGATGTCGATGATGCTCAGGGTGCCGCCGTCGCGGTTGCTGACAAAGGCGTAGCGCGAGTCGGTGCTGAAGGCGATTTCGTGGTGCCCCGACCCTGTGGCGAAGCTCTTGAGCGTGCTGCGGCCCGGTACATCGATCACCGTTACCCCGCCCTTGGCCGGGTCGTCGCTGTTGTTGCCGACCCACAGCCGGTGCTGGTCGGGTTGCAGCGCCACACGCAAGGGCATCTCGCCGGCCTCCAGGGTCGCCACGCGGGTGAAGGTTTCGGTGTCGATCACCGCAACCTGGCCGCGCTCGGGGATCGACACGAACACCTGCTTGTCATCACCAGTGGCCACCCAGTCCATGGGCCGGCCCGGCAGCTCGATGCGCGCCAGGGTGCTGGTGATACCGCCCACCGAAACCGTCGGGTCGATTACCGTCAGGCTGGCGTCCTTGTTCAGCACCAGCAGGAAGTAGCTGTTCAGGTCCAGCAGCGGCCTTGCACCGATGCTGCTCTTGAGAAACAGCGCGACACGGGCTTTGCAGCTCTGCTCACGGGTGGTTTCCAGCGGGGCCGCCTGGGCCGGGTCGATCCACGCCCCCGGTGCCATGCCCGACAGCGGCTGGCCGCTGGCCTGGTCGGTGACCTTGAAGCGGATGTTGGCGAAGGCTCCCTCGCGCAGTTCACCGCCCGCCAGTGGCCGCGCCTCGAACTCCACCGTCAAACCGTCGCGGCTGAGCCGGTGCCGGGCCTGCGGGTCGGCAGGTTCCTGCAGCAGCTCGCGCGGGTCGCACCAGAGCGTTTCGTAGGCCACGCCCAAGCCGATCAGCGCCGCGCCTATCAATACCCCCAGCATGGCAGGGCGAGTTTTCTTGTTATACATGGTGGTCCGCCCCTTTTCTTATTGTGCCGGTGCCGTTGCTGGCGGTGCATCGTTGGTAACCCGCAGAATCCCCCACAACCCCGAGAGGTTGCCGTAGGCGGCATAGTCGCGGAACAGGTAGTCCCCCGGCACTGCGTTGGCCCCCCCGGCGCTCGGCAGCATGAAGCTGAAGTGCGCTGCCGGCAGCACGCTCTCCTGGGCGCCGATGTACATGGCCATCGGGTTGTAGCCGAAGCGCACGGAGCCGATACCAGGCAGGTTCATCGGGTAGCCGTCGAGGTCATTCTTCTCGGCCTGGTAGTTGTGCAGCGGCCACAGGTGGCCATCGAGCTGGTAGGTCATGCCACGGCTGCCACCGCTGGGCATGACGATGTGGTTGCGCACCGGCTGGCCCGGCTTGGCGTACAGCACCGGGGTTTGCGGGTCGCCACCGATCAGGGCGTTGGCATAGGCCATGTGGGCATTGGGGACATCCCCGAAGCCCAGGCCATCGGCGCGGCCGAACGGCGAGTCGGGCGCCATGGCGAAGCGCAGCCACAGCGGTTCGGTCTTGTAGTTGACCGCCATGTTGCCGTTGTCCTGCGGGTCGCCCGCAGCGCCGTTGCCTTCGGTATTGATGCCTTCCACCGGGCGGCCATCGGCCCAGCGCATGTTCAGCGCGCGCTGCCAGACGGTGACGAAGTCGCGGTAGTCTGGCTGGCCGGTGACCTTAACGGTGGCCTGGGCACGGCTGGCGGTGTCCTCGGCCCAGGTGGCGGTCTGCGGCAGGACGCTCATGGCGCCGACCAGGCCTTTCTGCGGCTGTTTGATGAAGTCCGACGGGGTCAGGTTAAAGCCGCCGAATTCGATCGCCGTGGTGTTAATGTTGTCTACCGTGCGACCCAGTTGCAGCACGGGTTTGCCTTCACGCTCCAGGTGCCCCGCGTAGTACTGGTACACCTTGCTGGGGTAGGCGCCGCTGGTGCCGGCGCGGGGTGGCACGGTCTGCACCGGGTTGAGGCCGATGTTGGCACCGTCGGACTTGGTGATGTCATAGGCCAGCAGTTGGGCATGCAGGCCCACGTGGCTGGACGGGCGCATCAGGTTGTTGGCAAACGCCGTGGCCCCTTCGCTGTCGAACCGGTCGCGCTTGACCACGTTGTGCATCACCGCGGTGGTCGGCAGGTCTGGCATCACCAGCGGCAGGCGGTTCTCCAGGGTGATGCTGATGCAGTCACCGGCGTTGGCACGCAGGATCAGCGGCTCCACGGGCACGCCCGGTTTGAGCTTGCCGGTACTGGCGTCGAGGTCGGCCTTGCGTACGTACAGCACCGCGGTCGGGTCGTGCAGCGGGGCGCTGTGGCCACCAATGGTGAAGGGCTCGCCATCCTCGGGGTCGACGCCGCTGACCTGCGCGATGCTGGTCTTGCGGCTGTTGAACACCAGCGTGCCGCCATTGGCCTTGAGCGGGCCGCCGACATGCTGGCCGAGCCCGGCCGGGTCGTTGATGCTGACCCCGTTGCGGTTCTCGAGGATGTCGTTGGCCAGCGCGGCGACGATCTCGTAGCTGCGCTTGACCGTGGTGCGGGTACCGATGCCGTTGGGGTTGGCCGTGGTTTTCGGGCAAATACCGTCGAAGTTCACGGTGTTGCGCATGGCCACCGGCTGCGGGTTGTTGGGCAGCGGGAACAGGTCGGCACGTTGCGCGGTGTAGTTGCGCATGACGCCCCAGATCCCGTTCCAGTACCCTTCCAGGGCCGCGTCCAGCGAGTACAGGTAGTCACCGTTGGTGGCGGCGGAGCTGGAGATCATCGACACCGGCGCCATGAAGCCCAGCTGCTCGGAGATGCCGATCATCTGCGACGACTTCCAGCCCGAGTTGGAGCTGTTGCCAAAGCCCGTGCCGTTCTGCAGCCACTTCACGCCGTGCAATGTGATGTTGTGCTCCTCTTCATGGCCACCGGCGTGCATGCGCAGGCGCACGTTGTCACCGGAGTAGGTGCGCAGCATCGGCGTGAACGGGTCGCCCGGTTCGCTGCCGGCCTTGTTGATGTGGGGTGGGAACAGCGTGGTGCCGCCGGTGGGGCCGACCGCCGAGGTGATCGCCGAAGGCGCCAGGTTCATGGCCGGGATGGCACGGTCGGTACGGGTCTGCAAGGCATAGCTCAGGTCACCGCCCAGGCCGTCGGCCTGCATGCCGCGCTTGCCATCCGGGCCGACTTTGTTCGGGTCGAATACGCGCAGGGCCAGCGGCTCGTTGCGGTAGTTGACGACGAACATGCCCGGGTCATCCACCGAAATCGCCTGCGGGCACGGCCGGCTCGGGCAGCCAGGGTTGATGCCGCCGCGCTCCTCGACGATGGCCTCCAGCAGGTTCGACGCCTTGCCGCGCACGGGTGGGTTGATGGCGTAGCGGAAGCTGTCGGCGGTTGCAGGGTAGGCCTGGCCGTTAGGCACACCGTCTGGGCCTGCGCCCACATACACGCCGGCTTCATAGGCGTGCTGGAAGTCGCTGTATTCGAGGAAGAACTCGCGGTAGCTGTCGTTCTTGCCATCGCCATCGTGGTCGCCGGTCTGGATCACCGCCTGCCATGACGTTGGGCCACCGTCCTGGCGGGTGGCCGGGTTGTACAGTTGCTCGCCGGTTTCGGCGTGGTACCAGGTGGAACCGGCAGGTTCGGCCAGCACGGTGGCGTACAGGCCCAATTGCTGGTGGGTCGATGGGCCAAGGTGGTCGTGGGTGAAGATGGTGCCCAGGCCCCGGTCGACGTTATGCACGTTGACCAACGGGTCGGCGAACCAGCGCTGCATGGCGGTGCGTGCACCCAGCCAGTCGGCGCGGCCGAAGCGGCCAAAGTACGGGTGCTGTTTGGCTTTCGGGCAAGCGGCGGTGCCGTCACGGCTGTCGCCTTCGCTGCAGTTGTTGAAGGCGCGGATGGCATGCACGCGCTCGACCACACTGCCGGGCGAGAGAATGCCGTCCTCGTAGTTCCAGCCGTTGGCCGAGCCGTCGGCGGCAGTCAGGTCCCACTTGGGCAGGTGGATATGCTGGCCGATCACGTCGGTCGGGGTGCGCACCTGGTAGTCGTCCATCTCGTAGAACGACGGGATCAGGTTGGTGTGCTGGTACATGGTGCAGTCGAAGGTGTTCATGCGCATCACCAGCGGCTCTGGCGGGCGCTGCTTGGTGATCACCGGCCAGGCGTCTTCCCACAGCGCGATGATGCGCGCCTGCGGGAAGTGGTAGCCGACCTTGTTGTACACCGCGTCGAACTGAATGTTGGCGCCCTTGTAAATGCGCGGGCGGTCGGCGGTGAAGGTGGACGCGCCACGGAAGTTCAGGCCCGTGGGGCTTTCGCCGCTGAAGAACTCGCCCACACCCGAAGACTGCGTGAGGCGCTTGCCGCGGTCATCCATGCACGGTTCGTAGAACGGTGCGCCTGCGGTGGGCAGCGCGCCGTTGGTACGAAACGCCTTGGCCACCGGCTGGCTGCCGGGGATCAACGCATAGCTGGCGTGCTCGGCCTGGGCATGGAACTGCATGGCGGCCTGCTCGACATCGGTGCCTTCTTCGGGCATGTAGATCGGCTTGGCCTTGTGCACCACCTTGGAGAAGTCCAGCTTGGTGGTGGTGGTCACGGCTTCGCCGCCTGCAGACACGCCGTCCAGGGCATGGCGGCCCAGGCCACCGTCCCAGCCATCGACCTGGTTGGGGTCAAGGTTGGCCCACAGGGCCTTGCCGCTGTCTTTCAGTTGCCGGGCCAGAGCCGGGTCAAGCATGTCCAGTGGCGGGGTTGGCGGGCGGTTGCCGACGCTGCTTTCCATGCCGCCGATCCAGAACGGGTAGCCTGGGTTTTTCAGGGTGCCGTCGGCGTTGCGGTTGCTCTCGCTGCGGTCGACCAGCGCCAGGGAGCCGATGGCCTTGGGTGCTGCAGGCTCATGGCCGTGGTCATCGTCACCCTCCTCCTCGTCATCATCGTCCTGGGCGGCGACCAGGGTTTCGGACAGTTTGGGCACCACCACCACTTTGCCCGGCATCGGTGCCATGGCTTTGCCGGGTAGCGGCACGATGGCCGGGATCGGCGTGCCGGCAACGATCTCGCCGTCTGGCAAGGCGCGCGCGCCTGCTGCCGGTTTGCCGCTGCGCAGGGCAAACGGGGTGGTGTGGAAGCCGTTGGCGCCCTGCCCGCTTACCTCCAAGCGGGTGCCCTCTTCAAACACGTCGTGCACCCGCCACATGGCCCACATGCCCTGGGCGAAGTGCGGGTAGAAGTGGCAGTGGTAGATGGCATCGCCAGCTACCCGGTTACGGTTGCCGGAGCCGCCGTTGGCGATTTCGTAGGTATAGCCGACACCCGCACCGATGCCTTGGGCGTCGATGTAGTCGGAATTGTCGTCATTGGGGTTGAACAGCCACTGGTGCCCGTGCAAATGGAAGATGTGTTGCTCGTGGCCGTTGTGGGTGTTGCGGAACTTGGTGAAGTCACCGATGTAGCTGTGGTGCACGTTGGCAGGCTCGGCCGGGTACAGCGCCATGCTGGCCTTGACCCCGGTGGCACTGGCCGGTGGTACTTCGCCGGGGCGGATATGCTCCAGGCCTACGTTGGCCGGCACATCCACCAAGGTGCCGATATCACCCACGGTATGGGCGCTGAGGAAAAACTCTTCATAGGCGCATGACAGGCAGTCATGCATAGGGCCGACACCCAGCCGGTTGGCCACCACTTCGGCGCCCATGCCACCCGAGGCGTAGTTGATCATGAACGAGTCACGCGCCGGTTCCAGCACATGCCCCATCACCGGGTCAGCCCAGTACCCAGGGAAGGCCTGGGTGCCGGCGACCTCGTCGGCGAACTGCGCGGCAAAGTCGCGGAACGCATCCAGGCGGTTGGGCAGCGCCGGGTTGCGTTTGCCGATGCTTTCCAGCGGGTAGGTGGACTTGGGGAAACTGCCATCGGGGTTGGGGCCCATGACGATGGCATCGGTTTCGCTGTTGAGGATCTGGTTGCCGTCAACCATGGCGATGATCGGCTTGCCCGCCTTGCCTTCGGTGATCCAGGGCTCCTGCTGTGGGTAGCGGGCTTCGTAGTTGACCACCGGCTGCCCGGTCGGCGTGCGCCCGGTGGTGGCCAGGCGCATTTCTTCTTCGGTCAACGTGTTGCGGTAGGCACGCCCACCTTTGGGCACCACCACCACCTGGCCGAACAGGCCATTGGCGACGTTGCCCGCGGTGCCCTCGCCGCCGAAGGTGGCCGCCTTGCTGGTGGCGGCGAAGGCCCCTTCGCGTTCGGCGTAGAGGGTATAGCTGCGGGTGCTGCCCGGGCTTACCAGGAAATTGCCATTGCGGCCGGTGTTGGCGGAAATGTCGGCAATGCTGTTGACCGCCTGCATGCCGTTGACCTGGAAACCGACCAGGCGCTCGGCAACCTGCTCGTCTGCCACCAGGCCTTCGCCGCTTTCGTTATCGACTTCGGTTTCGGGCCCTTCTTCGCCTTCCTCACCCTCGGGTTCCTCGGCTTCGATGCCATGCTTGTTGGGGTTGGCGCGGTAGTCGAGCAGGTTGGTGAGGTTGACCGTCAGGCATTCGCCAGCCGCTACGCGCAGCACGATGGGGCGCGGGCGCTTGTCTGGGCGCAGGGTCACCTTGCCCGGCACCGCAGCCCCGCCCACGCTCAGCGGCACCTGCTTGTCGTCCACCACATCTTCACGCAGGGCGAACATCATGCCATTGGCGTTCTGCGCGCCCAGGCGGTTGAACATTAGTGGCTGGTCCAGGGCTACCACGTTGGCCACCAAGGTACGCTGGCATTGAACCGCCGCTTCGCTGGTCGCTGCCCAGGCCATCAGGGCGAGGACAAGTGATGTCAGGACGGGGCCTTTGTTCGGGATGGACATGCTGCACCTCCGGGACACAGAAACTCTGCGAGAGGTTCAGCAAGGTGTATGCCAGAACAAAATACCGTGTTTAATCAATACGTTATGTTAGCAATCGAATCAGTTTGGGGAGGATCCCCCGCAAGAATTCCCCACATCCGGGGACGATATGCATTGTCATTTGCAGGCGATTGGCCTCCTGCAAAAAAGTTGAACGTCTGCGTATGTGTGCTTTCCAAAAAACGATATAGGTCCTTTTGCAGGAGCCCAGCAGCAATGAAGATGCCCGGCCGTTCGCCCAATGCCAACCTGCAGCTCGACTACGTGCGGGATACGCTGTTCGGCCCGATAGCCCAAAGCGTTGAATGCCAGTGCCAGCTCGCCGCCCTCAACCTGCAGGGCCGCCCTGCCCTGCGGCTGCACATTTGCCCTCCGCTGCCCGATAAAGTCGAACGCGCCCACAGCGTGGCGTTCGTATGGGACGGGCGTAGTTACCATGGCGTAGTCCGCGATCAGGGCAAATGTGGTGATGGCGGCTTGAATCTACTGGTTGAGCTGCAATAAGCCGATCAACGGCGGCGAACCTGGCTGAACCTGCCGCAAACAGCGCGTCTCCATAATTAAAGGCCTGCGCCTTGAGGAGAACGCCATGAACAGTCCGTTGCTCAAGCTCTTCACTCACCCTTCCGACGCCTGGGTGGACATCCGCCGCGCCGAAGAAGACCACCCTCAGCAATACCTTCCGCGCCTGCTGGTATTGGCACTCATCCCCGCACTGTGCCTGTTCGTTGGCACCACCACCTTCGGCTGGAGCCTGGCCGCCGAGGAGCGGGTGCGCCTGAGTATGGGCAGCGCGGCGCAGCTGGCCGGGTTGCTGTATGCCACCACGGTGGTCGGGGTCATGCTGATGGGCGTGATGATCCGCTGGATGTCACGCGGCTTCGACGTGCAACCCACACTGGGCCAGTGCATTGGCTTTGCCGCCTACTGTGCCTCGCCGTGGTTCTTTGCCGGGGTAATTGGCCTGGTGCCGATCCGCTGGCTGGCGCTTATCGTGCTGGTAGCGGCTTCCGCCTACGCCACGGTGCTGTTGTATGGCGGGCTGCAGACCTTTCTGCGCTTGCGCAAGGAACAGGCGATGCTGTTCGCGACCTGTGTCTGGGGCGTGGGGTTATTGCTGTTGGTGACCATCCTGGTGTCGATGATCCTGTTCTGGACCAACGGCTTGATGCCGGAGTACGTGCGGCCGGCCAGCCTGGGCTGACCGGCACGCGAGGGGCGGTCAGGCGATCGCCCGCATCGGCGCTGGGTGGCTGGCACGCAGCGCATGCAACTGGCCGACCAGGTTCACCACGTCGCGGCAGCTGTTCAGCTGCTGCAATGGCACCCCGGTGAGGGTCACGCCCTCCTCCAGGCTTTGCCCTTGGCCCAGCCGGATGGTCAGGCTGGTACCGTCGGTGCAACTGACTTCGCAGCGGTCAGGCAGGCAGGCCTGTTCGATCATTTGGCGCATTTCAAGCATCGAAACTCCAATCAACGACATGTCACGACCCTCTCTTCTTATGGATGGCCTGAAGCTATGTGAGTACGCCCTTGGCAGGCAGGGTGCCAATTGATAATGCGCATGCCCAAGCGGCCGTCCATGCGCCAAGGCAATGATAATGCGGAAGATCATCTAGCACCTTAGTGGAAGAACGGCGAAGGGCCATGACCGTTCGATCCAATGATGGCACCTGGCGACAGGCGGTCAGCCTGCCGCCAGAGGGCATAGAGGTCAGTGCGCTTGACCCTCCATCTGCCCAAACCGTCCGGCATGGAAATCGTCGAACGACTCGGCGATTTCCGCCTGGCTGTTCATCACGAACGGACCATAGCCGACGATGGGCTCATCGATTGGCTCACCGCTGAGCAACAGTACGCTGGCGCCTTCTCGCGCCTCGATCAATACGTCTTCGCCAGTACGCTCCAGCAGTACCAGGCTGGCCGGGCCGGCGTCACGCTCACCGTTGACCCGCACCATGCCACGCAGCACGACCAGCGCCGCATTGCGGCCAGCGGCGACGGGCAGTTGCAGGTGCGAACCTGCCTGCAGGCGCATGTCCCATACGTCCATCGGGGTGAAGGTCCGCGCCGGCCCCTGATGGCCTTGGTAACCACCTGCAATGACCCGAAGGCTGCCTGCGCCACCGTCCAGCGCCACCTCATGGATGTCTGTTGCCAGCAACGTCTGGTAGCCAGCCGCCGCTCGTTTGTCCCGCGCGGGCAGGTTGACCCACAGCTGCACCATCTCGAGCATGCCGCCACTGCGGGCGAACGCCGGTGAATGGAACTCTTCATGGATGATGCCGTTGGCGGCAGTCATCCACTGCACATCCCCCGGGCCGATGAAGCCACCGGCGCCGGTGGAGTCACGGTGCTCCAGCTCGCCCTGGTAAACGATGGTCACTGTCTCGAAACCACGGTGAGGGTGCTGGCCGACGCCGCGCCGTTCGGTGGTTGGGGTAAAGATGTGCGGCCCGGCGTAATCGAGCAGCAGGAACGGGCTGATCTGGCTGGCCAGGTTATCGTAGGTGAACAAGCTGCGCACCGGGAAGCCATCGCCTACCCAGTGGGCGTGCGGGCTGCGGTGGATACCCAGGATCTTTTTCATGAGAAGTCTCCTCTCTAAGGCTGGGTTAACCTTACCAATGAGACCAATCGACCGGTAGCCAGCGAAAATGGCCTTGAGCGTCCCATTAATGGAACAGTTGCTCAGGCCTGCAGGAAATCCACCACCTGTTGCGCCGCCGTGGCCGGTTCCTCTTGCATGAAACAATGCCCACCGGCGATCTGGCGAGCCTCTACATGGACGTTGAGGGTCGCCAAGCGCTGGGCCGAGTGCGGCACAAAGGGATAGGTGTGCTCGCCATGAAGCACCAGGGTCGGCGCCTGAATGGCCGCGAGGTGCGCCCACATGCGCGTGGGGAACGAACTGAAGATCTCCACTTCGCGGCTGGGCCGGCATTTGAGCACCACACCTTCACCGCAATCGCCGATGGCGTGTTCAATATAGGCGTGCAGCGCGGCGTCCTTCCAGCCTTTGAAAATCCCCCGCCCCTGCAGCGAGGCCAGTGCTGCCTCGCGGTCCGGCCAGTGGCTGCGGCGGCCGGCAGCCTTGCGCGCCAGGGTATGCCGGCGGTGCAGGCCGACCAGCGCAGCGGCCCCCATCATGCCGATCATGCGCCGGCTGAACAGCACCGGGTCGAGCAGTACCGCACGTTCGAACAGGCGTGGCGCGCTGGCCAGGATCAAGCCCGTCAGTACGCCACCGAAACTGTGCCCCACCGCGTAGCGCGGCACCTCGCCATACTCGCCACGCCCCGCCTCGAAGGCCTCCACCGCCAGGGCGGCGGTCCGGTTCCAGCCGCGGAATGCGCCACCGTGGTCACTGTCGCCATGCCCCTGGACATCGCACAGCCACAGGTCGAAATGCTCGCCCAGGCGCATCAGCATCGGCTCGTAGGCCAGGCAGCAGAAGCCGTTGCCGTGCAAAAAATGCAGCAGTGGCTTGCCGCTTGCCGGCGAGCGCCAGCCGCGCAAGGTGAAGCCTTCGGAGCATAGGTGGGACCAGGGGATCAACTGCATGGGCTTGCGGTACTCGACGCGTTACGAAAACGACGATTCTACAAACAGCAACGGGTACAGGGAAATCACCAGCAGCAAGGCCATCAGGACATTGAACAGCATCAGCCAACGGGGGTTCTGCAGCAGGTTGCGCAGCGCGCTGCCGCACATCACCCACACACCGACGCTGGGCAGGTTGACCAGGGCGAACACCGCGGCGACCACGATCACGTTCATCACATAGCCTTGGGCCGGCGTGTACGTGGTGATTGCCCCTACCGCCATCACCCAGGCCTTGGGGTTGACCCACTGAAACGCCGCCGCGCCCCAGAAGCCCATCGGCTTGCGGGCATCGGGCGAATCGGCGCCGATTGGCCCGGAGGTGGCGATCTTCCAAGCGAGGTACAGCAAATAGGCAGCGCCCACATAGCGCAGCACGGTGTACAGCGCAGGCCACGCCTTGAACACCTCGCCCAGGCCCAGGCCGACGGCCAGCACCATGACCATGAAGCCGATGCTGATACCCAGTGCATGGGGGATCGAGCGGCGCACGCCGAAGTTCACGCCCGAGGCCAGCAACATGGTGTTGTTAGGCCCTGGTGTGATCGAAGAAACAAAGGCAAACAGCACGAAGGCGGTAAGCAGGTCGGCAGAGGCAAGCATGGTGCGGATTCCAGAAGCGTTATAGGTGCTGTCACACTACTGGAGTCGCACTGCATTGCGACCGGTACAGTTACATTAAATTAAGCAGATACACATGACTGTATCGTCCACGACGCACGAAGAAGGGAAGCCCAGATGAGTTTGACCATTCGCCCTGCCGTTCGCACCGACGCCACGCAGATTCTCGCCTTCATCACCGAGCTGGCCGAGTACGAGCGGGCGCGGCATGAAGTGATCGCCAGCGTTGCCGATATCGAACGTAGCCTGTTTGATGAGGGCAGCACGGTACACAGCCTGATCTGCGAGCGCGATGGGCGGGCCATCGGCTTTGCCGTGTATTTCTACAGTTATTCGACCTGGCTGGGGCGTAACGGGATTTACCTGGAGGACCTCTACATCACCCCGGAACAACGCGGCGGTGGCGCTGGCCGGGATTTGCTGCGGCACATTGCCCGTGAGGCGGTGGAGAACCGCTGTGGGCGGTTGGAGTGGAGTGTGCTGGACTGGAACGCGCCGGCGATCGGGTTCTATGAATCGCTGGGGGCCCAAGCGCAGGATGAGTGGGTGCGGTATCGGCTGGATGGCGACAAGCTGCTGCGGTTTGCCCGGGGTTGATTGCCGGCCTGCACCGGCCCTATCGCGGGCAAGCCCGCTCCAAGGGCCGGTAGCGCTGCTGAACCTGTGGGAGCGGCTTCAGCCGCGAAGCAGGCGCCGCGGTGGATGGCACCGGCTTCGCCGGTGTTCGCGGCTGAAGCCGCTCCTACAAGATCCCCGCCAAATCAGTAAGTTCTGGACTGCCCCCCAAAAGTTGGACTGTTCTAAGCTGCAGCCTGAGCCCTGTACTCCACAGGGCTCAGGCCATTGAGCCTCAGCTTGATGCGATCATGGTTGTAGTAGTGAATGTACTCAT
>NZ_JBIBEB010000023.1:0-112510 GCF_042902325.1 Pseudomonas sp. NPDC012596
ACCATGGCCTGACTGGAATGGCACGTTGCAACAAATGTGGGAGCGGGCTTGCCCCGCGAAGCGCCGCGCGGGCGGCGCTCGGTCTCAAAGGCGCTGAAGATCCCAAGGCAAGCGCTTCGCGATGCGCCGCGCGGGCGGCGCTCGATCTCAAGGGCGCCACACCCCTCACGACATGCTCCGCCAGCCCCAACGCAACCCCAAGCCCCCCAACTCACCCCTCGCCAGGCGTCACCACCACCGTACAAGTCGTCCCCGCCGCCAGCAAAAACCCGTCCGGCACTTCATCAATGTGAATGCGCACCGGCACCCGCTGCGCCAACCGCACCCAGTTGAAGGTCGGGTTCACATCGGCAATCAGCTCGCGGCTTTGCGGGTTGTCGCGGTCGTAGATGCCGCGGGCAATGCTCTCCACATGCCCCTTGATGCGCTCGCCGCTCATCATCTGCAGCTCGGCCTGGTCACCCACCTTCACGTGGGGCAACTTGGTCTCCTCGAAGAAGCCGTACACCCAGAACGAATGCTCGTCGACTACAGCCATCACTGCCTCACCGGTGCGGGCATAGTCGCCCTTGTGGATGTTCAGGTTGGTCACATAGCCATCGACGGTGGCGACGATATGGGTGCGTTTGAGGTTCAGCTCGGCCGCCGCCAGTTCGGCCTGGGCCTGTTGGTAATCGGCCAGCGCAGCGTTGGCGATGTTGCTGGCGTCGTCGCGGTTCTCCTTGGAGATCACCAGGTTGTCCATGTCGGCGCGGCGCCGGGCGTTGACCTTGCGCATTTCCCAGGTGGCCTTGCGCGAGGCGACCAGCGCCTTGGCCTGGTTGACCGCCAATTGGTAATGCTCGGGGTCGATCTGGATCAGCAGGTCGCCCTTCTTCACCCGCTGGTTGTCCTTGACCGGTACGTCCACCACATAACCGGGTACGTCGGCGGCAACGTTGATGATGTCGGCCCGCACCCGGCCGTCACGGGTCCACGGCGTGGTCATGTAATGCAGCCACAACTGGCGGCCGATCACCACGGCAGCGGTCAGCACCAGCAAAGTGGCGATCAGGCTGAAGAACTTTTTCATCGAAGGATTCTCACCAGTAGAGCGACAGCGCCAAGGCGCCGAACAGGCAGACGAACAGGGAAAGGCGCAACAGCGCCGGGTGCCAGAAGAAGCGATAGCCATCATGGCTGGCGATGAACCGGTCCAACCCCCAGGCCAGGCCCAGGGCGAACAGGAACATCAGCGTCATGGTGGGCATGTACACGCCATGGAAGGCGATCTCACGGGGCATGGTGCAGTCCTTTCGCCGGTGCCAGCGGCGACTGTGGGTCGAGCAGGGAGGAACGGATGAAGTGCAGGTAGCTTTGCGCGCGGCGCAGCACCGAGGTGTCGAAGTGCCGGGCGAAGGGTTCGTCGGTGGCCTGCACGCGGCTGATGGCGTGGTCCACCGCCACCAGCGCGCGCTCATGGTTGCTGGCGCTGGGCTGCAGGAACAGCCGCGCCAAGGCACGGCCCATGACGCGGATGGCCTGGCGCCAAGGCTGCGACTCGGCATAGGCCGGGTGCACCGGGGCTCGGGCCTGCTCCTTGCGCAGCTCGATGATCGCGTGGCCGATTTCCAGCACGGTGAACATCCAGCCCATCAGTTCGCTCTGCACCTGTGGCTTGCCGGCGGCCAGGCCATAGGCCTGGTGCAGCAGGTCGCGGGTGCGGCTTTCGAAGGCCGAGCCCAGGCCACGCAGGCGCCCGCTGATGGCGAACAGCACCTGTTCGCGCAGCGCCTGCTCCAGGCGGCTCCACAGCCAGCGGCTGTTGGGCGGCAGGATGATCGCCCCGGCTGCGGCGCAGACGAACATGCCGATGACCATGCCGATGTAGTCGTTGATAAAGGTGTAGGGGTCGTAGACCGTCAGGTTGTTGGGCACCGAACCGATGGCGAAGAACACCAGCAGGCCAATACCGTAACCCGCGTAAGCCGGCCGCGAAGACAGGAACGCGCCCAGCACGAACACCGGCGCCAGCACCATGCACAGCAGCGGGAAGCCGTCGATCCAGGGGAACACGAAGAAGGTTTCGAAAAACCCGATGAAGGCGCCGATGGCCGTGCCGCACGCCATCTGGAACGACATGCGCTTGGGGTTCGGCGAGGCCGCCGACAGGCCTACGGTGACGGTGGCGATCAAGGTCATCATCGCGCCACTTGGCCAGTCGCTGAGTAGCCAGTAGCTGCCCAGCAGCAACAATACCGCCGAGGCGCGCACACCGGCGGCCAGCGACACCAGCCAGCTGGTCTGGGCCACGTAAGGCTCGTCCCACTGCTCGCGTTCGTGCTTGTGTGCGGCCAGCGAGGCATGGGTTTCGGCGTAGCTGTACATCTCGTCGACGAAGCGATAAAGCAGCTCGAAGGCGGTATGGAAGTCGAGCAGGTCGGCCTCGCTGGGCGCGGTTTGCAGGTACGCGTTGCGCAGGCCGCGCACCTGCGATTGCAGGCCCTCTTTGTAGGCAGCCAGTTCCAGCGTGAGGCGCAACGCGTCGGCATCGGTGAGTGCCCGCCCGACATACGGCTGCAGCAGCTCGACCAAGGTATTGAGCCCCGGCTCGATGGCCCCGACGATCTGCAGCGGGCCACGGGCGCGCAGGCGTTCCAGCAAGCGGTGCAAGGCGTTGAAGCGCGTGGTGATGGCCATGAACTCGCTGTTCATGCGCACCAGGCGGCCGGAGCGCCGGCGCATGTGCGGGTCTTCGAACGCCGTCACGTTGCGCAGGCTTTCAAGGCCAACGGCCTCGGCAACGAAACGCACGTTGCTGGTTTCGAAGCGGTCGCGCTGGCTGTCGCCGCGCAAGGCTTCGACCACCACCCCGGCAAATATGCCAAAGCGCTGGTACAAGGCGTTGCGCATGGCCGCACTGGCCGATTGCGGCAGGATGGCAGCACTGACGAAGGTCGAGACCAGAATGCCCAAAGCAATCTCCAGCACCCGCCATACCGCCGCCATGAACGCCTGATCAGGGTGTTGCAGCACCGGCAGGCCGATCATCGCCGCGGTGTAACCGGCCAGCACGAAGCCGTAGGCGCGGAACGTGCGGTAGCGCATGGCGCCCGCCGAGCACAGGCCCACCCACAACGCCAGGCTGGGCAGGAACAGCTCGGTGTTCTGCGGAAAGAGCGCAATCAGCGCAACCATCATCGCCGAGCCGGCCAGGGTGCCGAGCACCCGGTAGAAGCTCTTGGCGAACACGTGGCCGCTTTGCGGCTGCATGACGATGAACACGGTGATCATCGCCGTGCGCGGTTGCGGCAGCTCCAGGCGCATGGCCAGCCACAGGGTGATGAACGCGGCGGCCAGCACCTTGAAGATGTAGACCCAGGTCACCCCGTCGGTGCGCGCCCATGCAAAGAAGCCCCGGCGCCATTCCAGGCTGTGCAGCCAGCGCAGCGGCAGGCTCGATGTGCTCATTGGGCGTGGTCCGCCTTGCGGTCGAAGATGGCCAGGGTGGCCGGGGTTTTCGGCGCGGCCTGGCGCCCGTCCTCAGGCACATCCTTGCCGGCCTGCAGGCCGCCACCCAGTGCGGTCACCAGCTCGGCGTGGGCAATCAGGCGCGCGGCCTGCACTTGCTGTTGCACCTGCTGCTGGCGGAACAGCAAGGTCTGTGCGTTGAGCACGTTGAGGTAATCGGTGAGCCCGCGCTGGAAGGCGACGGTGGCGATGTCGTAGGTTTTTTGCGCGGCGGCCACCGATTCGGCGGCGAAATGCGCCTGCTGCTTCATCGACTCGCGGCGGATCAACTGGTCGGAGATGTTTTTCAATGCGCCGATCACGGTCTGGTTGTACCGCGCCACGGCCACGTCATAGCCAGCCGCGGCCACGCCCAGTTGCGAGCGCAGCCGGCCACCGTCGAAGATCGGCAGGCTGATGGCCGGGCCGACGTTGTAGTTGAACTTGCGCCCGGTGAGGAATTCCAGCGGCCCGCCGCCGGTGGCCATGAAGCCGAGGCTGCCGACCAGGTCGACGTTGGGGAAGAAGCCGGCGTGAGCGACGTCGATGCCCCGCGCCTGGGCAGCCACCTGCCAGCGGCTGGCGACCACGTCGGGGCGCTGGCCGACCAGTTCGGCGGGCATGGCCGACGGCAGTTTCAGCGGCGCTGCAAGTGCCAGGCTTGGGCGCTGGATCTGAGCGCCCTCCCCTGGCCCCTTGCCCGCCAGCGCCGCCAGTTGGTTGCGGGTCAGGGCGATTTCTTCATCGAGGCTGTCGAGCTGGCGGTGGGTTTCAGGCAGTGGCGCTTCGGCCTGGCTGACCTCGAAATGGGTGCCGATGCCGCCGTCGAGGCGGCGCTTGGCCAATGCCAGGATCTGTTCCTGCTGCTCAAGCTCTGCCTTGACGATGTCACGCTGGGCGAAGTGCAGGCTCAACTGAATGTAGGCGCGCACCACGTTGTTCTGCAGCTCGAGCTGCGCCTGGCGGGCTTCGGCGACGCTCATGTGCGCCTGGTCCACGGCCTGTTCGCTGGCGTTACGCTCGCGGCCCCAGAGGTCGAGGGCATAGCTGAAACCAATGGCGGCGTTGTTGTCCCAGGTGTTGGCACCCGACAGCGCGCCAGGGCCGTAGAACTGATCTTCTGGCCAGTTGTGGCGCTTTAGCGTTGCCTGGCCGTTGGCCTGGAGTTTTTCTGCCGACTCGACCACACCGGCCATGGCCTTGGCCTCGCGCACCCTTGCCGCCGCCATGGCCAGGCTTGGGCTGCCGGCCACGGCCAGGGCAAGCCACCGGTCCAGTTGCGGGTCGCCATAAGCGTGCCACCACTGCTGGGCGGGCCAGCGGGCGTCGCTGGCGGCTTCGCGAATGGCCGCGTCGGTGGTCAAGGTATTGGCTGGCAGCGTCTTGCTTTGCGGGGCAATACCCCAGGTTCCGATACAGCCGCTCAAGGTGAGGCTAAGGGCACAGGCACTGAACGCTTGAAGCGTTCTGATGATGCGACGCGGCACAGCTGCGATTTCCCGAGGATGAGGTGGAGGGGCCGAGCAATTCTAGGGGGCCGCCGCACTGGCGATAAGCGCAGATTCCTGCGAATCTTTGTTACCGAAACAGCGATAATCCGGCTTTGGTCGAAGGCACATTTAAGTTACTTCGTGACACAATTTCGTCCTCTACCTTGAGAGTGACCCATGGACACCCTGCAAAACATGCGTGCTTTCAGTTGCGTAGCCCAGCTCGGCAGTTTCACTGCCGCCGCGGCGCAACTGGACACGACCACCGCGAACGTGTCGCGGGCGGTCTCCAACCTGGAAGCCCATCTGCAAACCCGGCTGCTCAACCGTACTACCCGGCGCATCGCCCTGACTGAGGCGGGCAAGCGTTACCTGATGCGCTGCGAACAGATTCTTACCTACGTCGAAGAAGCCGAGGCCGAGGCCAGCGACGCCCATGCCCGGCCTGCCGGGCAGTTGAAGGTGCACTCGATGACCGGGGTCGGCCAGCATTTTGTGGTCGACGCCATCGCCCGTTACCGCGAGTCGCACCCGGACGTGACGTTCGACCTGACCATGGCCAACCGCGTACCGGACCTGCTCGACGAGGGCTACGACGTGTCCATCGTGCTCGCCACCGAGCTGCCGGACTCAGGCTTTGTGTCACAGCGGCTGGGCATCACCTACAGCATCGTCTGCGCCTCCCCGGAGTACGTGGCCAAGCATGGTTTCGCGCACAAGCCGATCGACCTGCTCAAGCATGCCTGCCTGCGCATGGTCAGCCCGGTGATCCCGCTGGAAAAGTGGCTGTTCGACGGCCCGGAGGGCCAGGAACTGGTCAACATCACCAGCTCGCCGTTCCAGGTCAACTCGGCCGACGCGATGAAAACGGCGATCCGCTGCGGCATGGGCATGGGTGTGCTGCCGATCTACTCGGCCATCGATGGCTTGCGTGATGGCAGCCTGGTGCGGGTGATGCCGGACTACCGGCTGCAGGAGCTGAACCTGTATGCGATCTACCCGTCGCGCCAGTACCTGGATGCCAAGATCAAGACCTGGGTCGAGTACCTGCGCAACTCGTTGCCAGAAATTCTCGCCGCCCATGAGGCGGACCTGAAAACCCACGAGTTGCTGATCGCCACCTGAAAAAGCTGCTGCAGTGCGCGGGTGGACAATGGTAGGTTGCTAATCAATGCCGGCCCTTTCGCGGGGCAAGCCCGCTCCCACAGGTTTTAGCAGTGTACCTGTGGGAGCGGGCTTGCCCCGCGAAGAGGCCTTAACTGACCCACCACCGCCCTGAGAAGTAGCCCGATGAAAAAGACCGTCCTGGCCTTCAGCCGTATCACCCCGGCCATGGCCGAGCGCCTGCAGCAAGACTTCAACGTGATCGTGCCGAACCCCAAGCTCGGCGACATCAGCGCCCAGTTCAATGAAGCATTGCCCGAAGCCCACGGCCTGATCGGCGCGGGGCGCAAGCTTGGCCGCGCCCAGCTTGAAGGCGCGGCGAAGCTGGAAGTGGTATCGAGCGTGTCGGTCGGCTACGACAACTACGACGTCGACTACTTCAACGAACGCGGCATTGCCCTGACCAACACCCCCGACGTGCTAACCGAGAGCACCGCCGACCTGGGCTTCTCGCTGATCATGGGCTGCGCCCGCCGCACCGCCGAGCTGGACGCCTGGACCAAGGCCGGCCAGTGGCAAGCCACGGTCGGCCCGGCGCATTTCGGCAGCGATGTGCACGGCAAGACCCTGGGCATCGTCGGCCTGGGCAACATCGGCGCGGCCGTCGCCCGCCGTGGCCGCTTCGGTTTCAACATGTCGGTGCTGTATGCCGGCAACAGCCGCAAGGCGGCGCTGGAGCAAGAACTGGGCGCGCAGTACCGCAGCCTTGAGCAGCTGTTGGCCGAGTCCGATTTCGTCTGCATCGTGGTGCCGCTGTCTGACGCAACCCGCAAACTGATCGGTGCTCGCGAACTGAAGCTGATGAAACCAAGCGCCTTCCTGATCAACATCGCCCGTGGCCCGGTGGTCGACGAAGCGGCGCTGGTCGAGGCATTGCAAAACGGCACCATTCGCGGTGCCGGGCTGGATGTGTACGAGAAAGAGCCGCTGAGTGACTCGCCGCTGTTCAAGCTGCCCAATGCACTGACCCTTCCACACATCGGCTCGGCCACCGCCGAAACCCGCGAGGCCATGGCCAACCGGGCGATGGGCAACCTGCGCGCGGCGCTGCTGGGTGAGCGGCCGCAGGACCTGGTGAACCCGCAGGTGTGGAAAGGCTGAGCCCCTGCCTAGCGCGCCAACACCATTGCCGGCTTGACCTTCGGCTTGCGAAACACCAGCACATTGCCCGCCATCACCGCGACCAGCCCCAGCAACGCTGGGGCAGTCCATTGGTAGCCCTCGGCAAACGCCGAAACGTTCAGCGCCACCAGCGGGAACAACACCGTGCAATACGCCGCCCGCTCGGGCCCCATGCGCCCGACCAGGGTCAGGTAAGCGGTAAAGCCGATCACCGAGCCTGGAATGACCAGGTACATCAGCGAACCGATGTAGCGCGTGTTCCATTCCATGGCGAAAGGAATACCGCTGGCCAGGCAATACCCAGCCAGCATCGCAGCACCATAGGCCATGCCCCAGGCATTGGTGGTCATCGGTTTGAGCCCGGCCTTCTGCTGCATGCTCGACAGCATGTTGCCCGCCGAGAAACACAGCGTACCGAGCAGGGCCAGGCCCAGGCCATACAGGGTTTCGCGGCTGGCCGCATGGTGTGAAAGCTCCGGCCAGAACAGCAGGCCCAGGCCCAGCAGGCCGAGCGCGCCACCCCCGAGCACATTGCTGGCGATCCTTTGGCCGAAAAAGACCCGTGCGTTCAGCGCATTCCACAGTGTCGCCGTAGAGAACACCACGGCGATCAGGCCACTGGCGATCCACTGGCTGGCGGTGAGGAAGCACATGAAGTTGACGCAGAACAGGCACAGGCCCTGGGCCAGGCAGATCAGGTGACCGCGGCGGTTCATCGGTTGCAGGCGGCGAGTGAGCAGCAGGATGGCGAACAGGATCAGGCCGGCCAGCGCAAAGCGGTAGACGATCGAAACCGGGATGGCGACCACGCCCAGTTGCAGTTTGAGGGCAATCCAGGTGGTGCCCCAGATCAGGACGGTGAGCAGGTACAGGGACAGGTTCATGCGGTTGGCTCCAGAGGGTTCGATCATGGGGCCGCCTTGCGGCCCATCGCTGGCAAGCCAGCTCCCACACGTACCGCGCAAACCTCAAGGGCGGCGCCGTATCTGGTACTGCGCAAACCTCGAGGAGGGCGCTGTATCTGTAGGAGCTGGCTTGCCGGCGATCGAGGGCGCAGCCCTCGCCAGTGCCATCAGTGTCTGCCCAAGCCACAACGGCGCACTTGCACAAACTTGCGCTTTTCCATCTCAGCTAGCTGTCACCGCCCCACAAGCGCAGTACGATGGCCCCCAGAGGAGCCGCCCATGACCCCACTCAGCCAGTTGCAAGTGTTCAAC
The DNA here is from genome assembly GCF_042902325.1 of Pseudomonas sp. NPDC012596. Taxonomy (NCBI): domain Bacteria; kingdom Pseudomonadati; phylum Pseudomonadota; class Gammaproteobacteria; order Pseudomonadales; family Pseudomonadaceae; genus Pseudomonas; species Pseudomonas sp. NPDC012596. The sequence goes on from NZ_JBIBEB010000023.1 coordinate 8,483, forward strand.
GCCATGCACGCCTCGCCCCACGCGCGGCTGGAGCTGAGCGCGCAGCTGGGCGATGGCCTGGCGGCGGCATTGTGGCGCAACCGCGATGATGCCCGCGACTATCAGGCGCCCAGCCATCACACTTTGTCTTGCTACATTGCCGACGGCACTGGCACCTTTCGCCGCCAGCGCCCGGCCGACAAGGGCGCGCCGAACAAGCTTTGCATCATGCCGGCCGGCCATGAGTCGAACTGGGTGGTCAATGGCGCGATCCGCCTGGCGCATCTCTACATCAGCGAGGCGCAATTCGCCCTGGGCTGCGTGCGCCTGCTCGACCGCGAACCGCGGGAATTGCAGCTGCAGGAGGCGACGTTCGTCGATGACCCGCAGCAGTCGGTGCGCTTTCGTCAGCTGATCACCCTCGACTGGGATGAACCCGGCGAGCGGCTGCTGGCCAGCAGCCTGGCGCACGAAATCGTCGACCACGCCGTGCTCAGCCAGGTCGGCCTGCGCCACGGGTTGCGCTTGAAAGGCGGCCTGGCGCCGAACCTGCGTCGGCAATTGGCGGAGTACATCGAGGCCCACCTGGACCAGCCCATCACCCTGGGTGAGCTGGCGGTGCGCTGCAACCTCTCCGAATACCACTTCGCGCGCATGTTCCGCACCAGCTTTGGCCTGCCGCCGCACCAGTACCTGCTGGCTCGGCGGCTGCACCGGGCTTGCCAGCTGCTGCGCCTGGGGCAGCTGCCGCTGGGCGAGGTTGCCTTGCTGTGCGGGTTTGCCAGTGCCAGCCATTTCAGCAACCGCTTCCGCCAGGCGCTCGGGGCGACACCCGGCGACTATCGCGCAGCATTCCAGGGTTGATGGGGGCCGCTTTGCGGCCCTTTCGCCGGCAAGCCGGCTCCCACAGGAATTGCGCCAACTTCCAGAAAGTCTGCAGCGCTGCAATCTCAGTGGGAGCCGGCTTGCCGGCGAAAGGGCTGCGCAGCAGCCCCTGCAATTCAGAACTCGAAGGTGCTCGACAGGCTCACCTGCCGCGCATCGCCAATGGCAACGAAATACTGGTTCACCGCCGAGCTGTAGTAGACCTTGTTGAACAGGTTCTTGACGTTCAACTGCAGGCGCACGTTGTGTTCGTCGAACTTGGTTTCGTAGCTGGCAAAGGCATCGGCGACGGTGTAGCTCGGCAGGTCGAAGGTATTGGTGGCATTGCCCGACCGCTCGCCCACATAGCGCGCCCCGGCCCCCAGGCGCAGGCGATCGCCACCGAACAGGCTGCCGAAGTCATACACCGCCGACAACGAGCCACTGTGCCTGGCAACGTTCTGCAGGCGGTTGCCCTTTAGGTCCGGGTCCTTGGTCACCTTGGCGTCGGTGAAGGCGTAGCTGCCGATAAGGCTCCAGCGTTCGCTCAACTGACCGGTAAGGTCAAGCTCCACCCCTCGCGAATTGACCTCGCCGGCGTTGCTGTACACCGTCTCGCCGGTGCCGCTGTCGAAGTTGGCGACCAGCACGTTGCGCTTGGTGATGTCGAACAGCGCCAGGGTGCCGGTGAGGCTGCCCGGTATGTCCAGCTTGGCGCCCAGCTCCCACGACTTGCCCTCCTCGGGCGCCACGGAACCATCCAGCACGACACCGCCGGTCAGGGGGGCAATGCTGGAATTGGGCTTGAACGACTCGCTGTAGCTGCCATAGAACGACAGCTGCTCATCGACCTTGTAGACGATGCCGGCATGTGGCACCCAGGCCTGGCCGCTACTGTCGGTGTTGGCGGTGAACGGGCGGCCGCGGCCGGCGTACTGGTCGTACTGCTGAAAGCGCGCGCCCGCCACCAGAATCCAGTGGTCGTCCAAGTGCAGTGCGTCCTGCACGAACAGCGCGTCGGTGCGCAGCTTGTCGGTTTGGTCGCTGTCGCTGGCGCGTACGGTGCTGCCCTCCCCTTCCTGGCCGTAAACCGGGTCCACATAGCTGAAGGTAGACGTGGCAGCCTGGCGGATCAGGTCGCCGCGAAACACCTTGCGGTCCTCGTGGTCGATGCCGAACAGCAGGTCATGCTGCATGCCCGCCAACGCTACCTTGCCATTGAGGCTGAGGGTGGCGAACTGGTCGCGGCTCATGGCGTTGTGGGTGCCGTCGATACTGCGGGTGAGCGTGCCCTTGGCTTCGTTGACGCCTGTCACGCGGACCTGGCTGGCGTCATAGGTCTCGCGGTTGAAGCTGTAGCCGAAATGCACGTTCCAGTCGTCGGCCAACTGGTGGTCGACCTCCAGGCGGTACAAGTCGGAGCGCCCTTCCATGTCGTTGAAGGGTTCATCCAGGCGGCGTGTGGCCGGGATGTCCAACGGGTGGCCATTGCTGCCGAACGCCGTGCCGCGGTCGAACGGGTAAAGAAACTCGCGGTGCTCGTAGGCCAGCACCACCTGGGTGTCCTCACCAAGCCAGGCCAGCGACGGCGCCACCAGCGATTCGCGATGCACGCCGTAGTTGCGCCAGTAGTCTTCGTCCTCGTGATCGACGATCAAACGGTAGGCGAAGTTGCTGTCGCCCAGCGCACCGGTGCTATCGAAGCCGCCGCCACTGCCGTTCTTACCGCTGCCATAGGTCGAGCCGCGTACGGTCAGGGCATTGTACTGCTGCAGTTGCGGGCGCTTGCTGACCACGTTGATGACCCCGCCCGGGTCCTGGATACCGTAAAGGAGCGAGGCCGGCCCCTTGAGAACCTCCACCCGCTCGGTGCTGGCATTGAGGCTGCGGCCCTGCACGATCGGCATCCCATCGCGCATGATCGAACCGTCACGGTTGTCGCCAAACCCGCGCTTCATCACAGTGTCGGAAGTACCGCCGAAGTTGTTGCCCTGGGTGATGCCGCTGACATTGGCCAATGCGTCGTCGAGGTTGCGCGGGGCCTGGTCACGGATCACCTGGGCCGGGACTACGTTGATGGCCTGGGGGATGTCCTGGGACGGGCCCTGGCCCCGCATGATCGAGGCGCTGGCCGGGGGCTGGTAGCTGTAGGCGTCCATCTGCGAGTTCACCGTGGTGGCCTGCAGGTTGAGGGCGCCGGAGGTGTCAACCGGTTCCAGCGTGAGGGTGCGGGCGTCGACGCGGCGCCAGGTCAGGCCGCAATTGCCCAGCAACTGCTGCAGGGCCTGTTCGGCACTGAACCTGCCGTCGAGGGCCGGCGCCTGCACGGCGGGCAGTTCAAGGGTGTAGACCACGCTTTGCCCGCTGGCACGGCTGAAGGCGTTGAGTGCCTGGGCCAGCGGTTGGCTGGGTTGAGCGAAGGTGTGCAGCTGAAGTTGCTCGGCGGCCACGGCACAAGGGGCGGCAATGATGGCCGCAAGCGCAGAAAGGCCGAGCCAGAGAGGGACGCAACGCGGGGTGAACTTCATGGACGCTGACCTGTGAGAGGGTTATTACTGCGAATGAATCGCACTTCCACTCATTACACGGATGCCACGCCCTGTTACCTCATCCGCTTTTCATGATTTTTTTCAGTGCCGGGCTCATCGCTGGCAAGCCAAGGTCGGCGCAATACCTGTGGGAGCCGACTTGCCGGCGATGAGGCCGGCACAAACACCTACCTGATGACCGTCAGCCGCCCCAGCATCGTCTGCCGCGAAAACCCCATCACCTTGCCCAGCGAATCCAGTGCCACCAACGGCTCCTGCACCGGGAAGCTGCCACTGACCTTGCGCTGCCCCAGCTCATCACCGAGCAGTACGATGCGCCCCGGGTAATAGCGCCGCAGGTCATCGACCACCTGTGCAAGTGGCACCTGGTAGTAGTTGAGCCAGCCCTGGCGCCAGGCCAGGCGGCTGTCGCTGTCCACACGCAGGGTTTCGCCCGCACGGCCTTCGGCATAGGCCAGTTGCTGGTTGGCCGTCAGCTCGCGGGCAGTTTGCCCCGGCGCCGGGGTGACAGCCACGCGCCCGCTGCGCACGGTCACCTGGGCGCCGTCAGCCTGGTCGCGCACTTCGAATTCGGTGCCCAGCACCCGTACCTGGCCGCCCGCAGCGTCTACCACGAAGGGCTCACCGGTGTGCGTAACCTTGAAGAATGCCGCGCCATGCAACAACCGCACATGGCGCTCGCCCTGCTGAAAATCGACCGCGATGGCACTGCCAGCATCCAGCGTCACCTGCGATTGGTCGGCCAGGGTCAGCTGGCGAATCATGTCGCTACTGCTGAAGTCGGCTTGCAGATTCTGCAGCCAGTAACCCGGGTGCCAGCCCCCCGCCACACTCACGGCCAGCACCAGGCACGCTGCTGCCACCCAGGCACCGGCGCGACGCCAGCGACCATCGGAAGGCGCCGTGGCCATGGCGTCCAGGTAGTGCTGCAGGCTGGCCTGCTCTTCCTTAGCCAGCCGCGCGGCAGGTGCCGCACTCATGCGCCACAGCGCCTGGGCCTGGGCATAGGCCTGGCGATGGCTTGGGTCTGCCAGCAACCAGCGCTTGAACGCCGCGCTGTGCTGCGCCTCGGGCTGCTCGTTGATGCAGCTCAGCCACTGCAGCGCTGCTTGCGACGGGTCGTCGGTAATCACGTCTGGATCGCTCATCGACGGGTGCTCCCTGGCCTGCGCATGGGGGTCGCGGGCTCGGCAACACTGGCCTTGCACGCTTCGAGGGCGCGCATCATATGCTTTTCCACCGAGCTCTGGGACAGTTGCATGGCCTTGGCGATCTCGCCGTACTTGCAGCCGTGAATGCGGTTGAGCAAGAAGATCTGCCGGGTACGCTCCGGCAAGGCACGCAGCGCGGTTTCGATGCGCTGCAAATCATGGTCGACCTCAAGCGCCTGCTCCGGCGCCTGGGCCGAGCAGGATTCATCAAGTGGCAACGACGCTTCGGCGACGCGTTCGCGGCTGCCTTGGCTGCGCAGGTGGTCGATGGCCAGGTTGCCGGCGCAACGCAGCAGGTAGGTGTCCAGCGCCTCGACCTTTACCTCGGGGCGGCGCCAGAAGCGCAGGAACAGCTCTTGCACCAGGTCGGATGCGGTGGCGCGACAGCCGACTCGGCGGTTGACCAACGCCTCCATGCGCGCACGCTGGGCCAGGAACACCTGGACGAAACGGGCGCGCGTGCTGTCGCTATCGGGTTCGGTCAAGGCGTCACCCGGCAAACACGGCCAACAACGGGCCCAGCACCAGGCTGAGCGCGGCAAGGCCCAGCAGCAGGCGCGGCTGGTAGGGCAAACCGAAGACCCACAAGGTAACCCCGGCCATCAACACGGCAACCCATTCCACCAGGCCATGGGCCCAGCCACGCTGGTGCACCGACAGCACCAGCGACACCACCAGCAACAGCCAGCCTGCCAGGCGCAGGCTGCGCAACTGGCCGCGGCCAGGCTTGCGCCCGAGCAGGTCGCTGAAGTGCTTTTCCATGGCCAGGCACAAGGCAGCGAACCCGGCAAAACCCATCAGGGCAATACTCAGCATCCATTCACCTCGACCGCTTCAACCGTTGCCTTGGGCGCCCGGGGCGCGCGCTTGGCAACCGGCTTTGGGGCGCGCAGCATCTTCGCTGCAGCCCAGGCCAGGAACGCCCCAGTGGCAAGCGCGGTGAGGTCGAAGCCGGCCATGGCCCAGTCACCGACGGCCACGGAGTGGTCCAGGCCCTGCCCTGTCGTCAGTGCATTGAGCAACGGCAGCAAGGCGAACGCCAGCGCGCCCAGCCCTAGCTGTTCAGCCCAGGCCCTGCGCCCGGGGCGCAACACAGCGTGCAACAGTGACAACGCCCACAGCAGGAAGAAGCTGTTGATCTCCCAGTTGGCCCTGCCTTCCAGCCCCACCGGCAGCAGCCGGTTGGCCCAGAAGAAGGCAGCCACGGCCAGCAGCAGGCCGCTCATGCTGGCGATATTGAGCACCTCGACCAGGCGCAACTCGCCCGGGATGCGCTCGCTTTTGGCATGTTTGAGCTGGCGTTTACCCAGCCACATCACCAGGCCCGTACCAATTACTGCAGTGCCGGCCACGCCGAACACGAAGTACAACCAACGCAGCCAAGGGCCGGCGTAGTTGCCCATGTGCAGGCCGGCAAAGCTGAAGGAGGTCATCATCGCCGCGCTTTCCGGCGCCCCCTGTTTCAGCAGCGCCCCCGTGGCACCGTCGAAGGTCCAGCTGGCGCTGCGCTTGTAAGCGACGTGATCGGCGGCGGATTGCGTGAAGGTGACGCGGGCATTGAGGTCGCCTGGGTTCTGCACCTGGATGAAGCCGATGCGCGCACCGGGCACCTGCTCCTGAACCTTGGCATACAGGTGCTCCAGCGGGACCAGCGGGGTGGCGACATTGGCTACCTTGGGCACCTCGTCGCGACCGAACAGGTCATTGAAATAGCCATTGGTGTTGCCCCCGTAGCTGGCAAGGATACCGGCCGGCATGACCATGTACATGAACAGCACCAGGCTGCTGTAGCTGATCATCAGGTGGAACGGCAGCACCAGCACACCGATGGCGTTATGGCCGTCCAGCCAGGAGCGCTGGCCCTTGCCCGGGCGGAACGTGAAGAATTCCTTGAAAATCTTCTTGTGGGTGATGATGCCGGTCACGAGCCCAAGCAGCATGATGAAGGCGCAGAATGTCGACAGCCAACGGCCCCAGGGGTACGGCATCTGCAGCTCGAAGTGAAAGCGATAGAAGAAGTCGCCGCCGCGGCTGTCGCGCGCCTGCACCGGCTGGCCGCTCTGCGCGTCCAGGCTTTTTCTGACAAACCCCCGGCGCCCGCCTTCAGGGTCGCGCCAGCCCACGCTCAATGCCGCTTCCCGTTCACTCGGCAGGCGGATCATCCAGCTCGCCGAATGCCCGGCGTTGGCTTCCAGGTAGCGCTGGGCCAGGCCCAGGCTGGCGAGCGGGTCGAGCGCATGGCTGCGCACTTCGGGCTGTGCCCAGTGGCTGATCTCTTCTTTGAAGTACGACAGCGTACCGCTGAGGAAGATGGCGAACAGCAGCCAGCCGAAGATCAGGCCAGTCCAGGTGTGCAGCCAGGCCATCGCCTGGCGGAAGCCTTCCTTCATGGGTTTTTCATCCAGTACGCGAGCCCATTGACCATTGCCAGTACCAGGCTCGGCAGCAGCACACCGAGCCAGGCCCGCCAGGCGCTGCGGCAGGCGAAGCACCAGACGAACGCCAACAGGTAGAAGACGAACGACAGCAGCAAGCCGGTCAGGGTCGCATCGACCTGCGGCATGGGCGCCAGCAGCGCGACGCAGATGCTGACCATCGACGCCAGCAGATAACCACCCAGCAGCGCGGCCAGGCTGCGTGAGATCACGGCCAGGCGGTAGCTGAGCGGGAGGCCGGCGGCGGTGCGCTTCATGGCGGAGGTCCGGGGAAATTCGGGGATGCAATAGTAATGATTTCAATTCTCATAAGCAAAGTCTGAAAGGTCAGTTGCCGAGGCATGAGCATGCCACTACAATGCGAACAATTCTTACTACCAGTTGCGCTAGTTGGCGCCGGAGTATCACGGTGTCCAGCGCCCTCTCTTCCACGGTCGAAGGCCTTTACCACGCCCACCACACCTGGCTGACCAGCTGGTTGCGCCGTCGCCTGGGCTGCCCGCAGAGCGCTGCCGACCTGGCCCAGGACACCTACGTGCGCCTGCTGCAGGCGCGCGAGGCACCGCAACTGGTCGAGCCGCGGGCATTCCTCGCCACCGTGGCCAAGCGCGTGCTGTGCAACCACTTCCGTCGCCAGGAACTGGAGCACGCCTACCTTGAGGCGCTGGCGCAAACCCCTGAAAGCGTAGCGCCGAGCGAAGAACAGAAGGCGATCATCTTCGAAACCCTGCTGGCGCTCGACCGCCTGCTCGACGGCCTGCCGCCCTTGGTCAAACGCGCCTTCCTGATGGCCCAGGTCGATGGCCTTGGCCAGGGCGAAATCGCCCGCGAGCTGGGGGTTTCGCTGGCCACGGTCAAGCGCTACTTGAACAAGGCAGCGCTGCGCTGTTATTTCGCCCTGTGAACACGTCGTTTTCGCCCCAGGTGGCCGAGCAGGCCGTGCACTGGTTGATCGAATCGCAGGGCGACGACTTCGACGACACCCAGCAACAGGCGCTGCAACACTGGCTGCTGGCCGACCACGAGCATCAGCGCGCCTGGGCGCATATCCAGCAGGTCAACCAGCGCTTGCGTGGGGTCGCCTCGCCGGTGGTGCACGCCACGCTGCAGGCGCCGCCCTCCCCCGCACGGCGCCGGGCGCTCAAGGCTCTGCTGCTGCTGGGCGTGGCCAGTGCCGCCGGCCTGGGCCTGCAATCGCATAACCCGTTGCCCGGCCTGATGGCCGACTACCGCAGCCCGGTCGGCCAGCGCCGGCGGATGCAGTTGGACGACGGCAGCCTACTGCAACTCAATACCCGCAGCGCCGCCGATGTGCGCTTCGATGGCCAGCAGCGCGTGGTAAGGCTGCTGGAAGGAGAACTGGCGCTGGACGTGGCCCGCGACGCTCGCCCTTTGCTGCTGCGCACGGCCGATGGTGCCCTGCAACTGGAGAGCGGGCGTTTCAACGTGCGCGAGTTCGAAAGCTTCAGCCTGGTGTCGGTGTTCAGCGGCAAGGCCAGCTTCTCGGGCCAGGCGCTGCTGCCTGGGCAACGGGCACGGTTCAGTACCGATGGCTGGCAGGCCATTGCCCCACTGGACAGCAACAGCGGTGCCTGGGTCGACGGCATGCTGGTGGCCTCGCAGATGCGCCTTGGCGATTTTCTGGCCGAGCTTGGGCGTTATCGCCAAGGCCAGTTGGGTTGCAGTGAGCGCGTGACCGACTTGCGGGTATCCGGTTCGTACCCGCTGGATGACAGTGAGCGGATTCTGCAGATGCTCGAGGTGGCCTTGCCGGTGAAGGTGCGGCGCTTCACCCGCTACTGGGTCACGGTCGAACCGCGGGTCAGTTGAAAAACTTTTCGATTACCTGAGCCATTTCCTGAACCTCGCGTGACAGAGAAGGCAGACCCCCTTCTCACAGGATCCGCCCCATGCCCCTGCACCCCAGCCCCCTCGTCCACGCCCTGCTGCTCGCCACCAGCCTCGGCCTTGCCTCGCCGGGCCTGCACGCCGCCGAGGCGCGCACCTACCACATCGCCGCCGGCAGCCTGGAAGATGCCCTGAACCAGTTCGGCCGCGAAAGCGGTGCACTGATCTCGTTCGGCTCTCAGCTGACCCAGGGCCTGAACAGCCAAGGGCTGGACGGCCAATACGATGTCACCGAGGGCCTCGACGCGCTGCTGCGTGGCAGCGGCTTGCAGGCAAGGCAAGAGGCCGAAAATGCCTTCAGCCTGCAGCCCGTCGATGCCGCCCAGCCGGGTGCTGCCGTAGAGCTCGGCGCTTTGACCGTGGTGGGCGACTGGCTGGGCGAGGCGCAGCAGGACAACGTCTTCGAGCACGCCGGTGCCCGCGACGTGGTGCGCCGGGAGCAATTCGAACGCAGCGGCGCCACCACGGCACGCGAAGTACTCAACCGCATGCCCGGCGTCAACGCCCCGGACAACAACGGCACCGGCAGCCATGACCTGGCCCTGAACTTCGGTATCCGAGGCCTCAACCCGCGCCTGGCTTCGCGCTCGACGGTACTGATGGATGGCATCCCGGTGCCCTTCGCCCCGTATGGCCAACCGCAGCTGTCGTTGGCGCCGATCAGCATGGGCAACATGGACGCGGTAGATGTGGTTCGCGGCGGCGGCGCCGTGCGTTATGGCCCGCAGAACGTCGGCGGCATCGTCAACTTCGTCACCCGTGCCATCCCGGAGCAGGCGACCTTCAAGGCCGCCATGCAAAACCAGATCAGCCCATCCTCCAGCCAGGACGGGTTGAAGAACAGCGCCAACCTCTTGGTCGGTGGCACCAACGACAACGGCCTGGGCGGGGCGCTGCTGTACTCCGGTGTGCGTGGCGGCGACTGGCGCGAGCACAGCGACACGCAGATCGACGACTTGATCCTCAAGGGCAAGCTGCAACTGGACGAAGCCAACAGCCTGCACGCCATGGCCCAGTACTACGAGGGCGAGGCCGACATGCCGGGCGGCCTGAGCAGCGCTGACTTCGATGCCGACCCTTACCAGTCGACGCGCCTGAAGGACAAGTTCTGGGGCCGCCGTACGCTGTTCAACTTCGGCTACGACTACAAGCAGGACGACCGCCAGTTCAGCGTCAACAGCTTCTTCACCAAGACCCTGCGCAGCGGTTACCTGGACCAGGGCAGCTTCGTTTCGCTGTCGCCACGCGAGTACTGGGTGCGTGGCATCGAGACGCGCTTTTCGCAAGGCCTGGCCCTGGGCGAGAGCTGGCACGAACTGGGCATCGGCTACCGCTACGTCAACGAAGCCGGCCACGAACTGCGCTTTCGCGAACCGGTCAACGGCAACCTGCCCACCACCGCCAGCCGCAACGACCGCGACACCCGTGGCAGCACCGAAGCCCACGCCATCTACCTGGATGACCGCATCGACATCGGCCGCTGGACCATCACCCCGGGCATCCGCTACGAGATGATCGACTCCGAGCAGAGCAACAAGCTCAGCGGCCAGCGTTACCAGGGCAGCTACAACACGGCCTTGCCAGCGTTGAATGTGATGTACCACCTGACCGACAGCTGGAACCTGTACGCCAACACCGAAGGCTCGTTCGGCAGCGTGCAGTACAGCCAGATGCCCAACCGTGTGACCAGTGGCGAGGTGAAGCCCGAGAAAGCGCGCACCTGGGAAGTCGGCACCCGCTACGACAACGGTGACCTGCAGGCCGAAATCGGCGCGTTCCTGATCAACTTCGACAACCAGTACGAGAGCAATCAGACCAACGATTCGGTGATCGCCCGCGGCGAGACGCGCCACCAGGGCATCGAGACCAGCGTGCGCTATGCGCTGGATGGTTTGAGCCCGGCGCTGGCCGGCTTCGATGTGCACGCCAGCTATGCCTTCGTTGACGCGACCATCCGCGAAGATGGGCCGAACAAAGGCAATCAGGTGCCGTTCTCTTCGCGCCACAAGGGCACGCTGGGGGTGGGTTATACCGAAGGGCCGTGGCAGCTGACCCTGGATGGCAGCTTCCAGAGCAGCCAGTATGCAGACAACGCCAACACCAGCGCCGAAAGCGCCGACGGCAGCACCGGGCGCATCCCCGGTTACATGCTGGTGAGCACCCGCGCCGGGTATGATTTCGGGCCGCAGCTGTCGAACCTGAAGGTGGCGGTGGGCGTGAAGAACCTGTTCAACCGCGAGTACTACACGCGCTCGTTCGATGACAACAACAAGGGCAAGTACGTGGGTGAGCCGCGTACGGTGTATGTGCAGACGTCGGTAGCGTTCTGATCGAATGGCGGGCCGCGTCGCGGCCCTTCATGTGGATTTGCTACAAGAAATTTATTTTCAGAAAGGGCTTGAATTCGTTCCTCGGTTGCCTGACCTTAGAGTCAAGAGGCGAAGAAATTCCAAGGGCCTCAAGGGCCTAGGCACGCCTCCATGCGAGCAAGCTGAATAAGGATTGAATCATGCAAATCCAGGTCAACAGCAGCAACCATATCGAAGGCAACATCCGTCTCAACGAGTGGGTCCGCAGTACGCTGGAAGCCACACTCGAACGTTATGAGGAAGACCTCACCCGCATCGAGGTGCACCTGCGCGACGAGAACGGCGCCAAGCCCGGGCCGCATGACAAACGCTGCCAGATGGAGGCTCGCCCCAAAGGCCATCAACCGATTTCCGTGACCCACACCGCGACCTCGCTGGACCAGGCGGTCGACGGTGCTGCCAGCAAACTGAACAATGCGCTGGAACACTTCTACGGCAAACTGCGCAGCAAGCGTGGCGTACTGGAACTGAGTGATCCTGACGCCTGAGCCTTCGTTCCTTCAAGAATGCCGGGGCCGCTCTGCGGCCTCTTCACGACACTAAGGCCGCTCCACATTGTCCGCGCATGCCCTGTAAACAGAGGCATGACGCGGTCGGTGTGGGAGCGGCCTTGTGTCGCGATGGGCCGCAAAGCGGCCCCAATACCTACCTCTGCCAATAAACCAGGTCAGTTTTTGACCGCCTGCAGCAAAGGCTGTGGAAACAGATTCTCCAGGGTTTCCAGCAACCGCGCGTGGTAGATGGGCTTGCGGAAGAAGTCCAGCACCTGCAGGCGCAGCAGGTCGCTGACGTCATCCATGCTGGCATGCCCCGACATGACGATCACTGGCAGGTGCTGGCGGAAGGTGTGATCGCGCAGGCGCTTGATCAGGCCCATGCCGCTTTCTTCCGGCATGCGCAGGTCAGTGATCACCAGGGCAACGTCCGGGTGCCGGGTGAGCACTTGCAGGGCCGCTTTCACCGAGCCTGCGGTATGGCAGTAGTAGCCTTCGTTTTCCAGCAGTTCAGCCAGCTCCTGCAGGTGCTCTTCCTCGTCATCGACCAAAAGAATCTCCTGACGCGAGGAAGAGTTCTGCATGGGTGGCTCCTGTTCACCGGGTGCGTTGATGGCGTTACGTGGACGTCAGCTTGTGAGTTACAGAATCCCCGAAATCGTGGTGAACATCGTGGCAATTTTGCCCGAAATGGGGGTGACGAACGCCGCCAGCGCTACCGCCACCATCGCCGCGATAACCGCGTATTCGATACCGGACGCCCCGTCCTTGCGGTGCAGGAAGTTCTTGCAGTGAAGAGTGATCTTGTTCAGCAGCATGACCCAGCTCCTTGCGGCGACAGCGCCGGCGTTAATGGTGTCAAAGTGACGCCTATTTGCCATCAAAGGATCGCCAAGCCTGCGGCGTCTGCAAATGTAAAAAAGTATTAGTCGTGCAGTATTAGCCTGAAAGTATTAGTCCTGAAGAATCCCTTTAACCGGCTGTATTTATTAGGTTTGCAGCACCGCTTGAAAAATTTCCGCCGGCCTCATGGCGAAGAGTAAGGGTTGAGCTACCGTCCAATAGCGAAATAGTAACTTTTTGCCACTACTCGATCCGTGCAGGGAGGCCAGAGATGAGCAGTCGCTTGACCATGGTTCTGGCTGCGTTATTCCTGCTGGGGGCACTGTTGGCTGGCTATTGGGGGTTTGTATTGAGCCGCCCTGTCGCGCCGCCTGTACCCGTCGCCAGCGAACTCGACCAACCCACCGCCGTGATCGCACCGCCTGCCCCGCAACCGCCGGAGCCTCAGCGCTCCCCGTTGGTGGTGCTGCGCAAGGCCCTCCCCGCCAATACGCCAGTGACCGAAGACGACGTGGTAGTCGAGCGCCTGCAGGTGGTGCCCGCCGGGGGCTTCCAGGCCATCGAACAGGTGCTGGGACGCACCAGCGCCCGGCCCCTGGCAGCAGGCAGCTGGCTCGACGCGTCCAGCTTCGAGGCTGGCGGGCCGCTGTCGCGGATGATCCGCGTGCACGAGCGCGCGGTTGCCGTGGGCGTGGACGACGTGGTCGGTGCTGCGGGGCAAATGCACCCGGGCGATTATGTCGACGTGCTGCTGTTCCTGCGTGAAGAGGCCAACAACCCGCAGTCCTCGGCCCAGGTGGTATTACCTGCCCTGCGCGTGCTCAGCGTCGGCGAGCAGATGGGCCTGGCCAATGACGGGCGCCCGGCGCAAACCGCCGAAGAACAGAAGGCCCGCCGCGAGCAGGCCACTTCAAACAGCCTTGGCTCCACTACCCGCACCGTAGTCCTGGCCGTGCCCGAAGCCTTGGCCAGCCGGCTGATGCTGGCGGCCCAGGTGGGCTCCCTGCGCCTGGCCGTGCGCAGTGCCGACGAACAGCGCCTGGCCCGCTACTGGGCTGAGGCAGATAGCCAACCGCAGGTAGAGAGCATCAAGCGTGAACTCTACCGGTTCAGCCAATTGTCCCAGTCGCCGCTGGCCAATACCGCCCAGGCGCCTGCCGTGGCGAGCATGCAGATCATTCGTGGGGCGCAGGCCGCCGACGCCAACAAGACACCCTGACAAGGCAAGGATGCAGTATGCGTAGTTCCGAGCGTTGCAGTTCAAGACGATTCTTCAGCCCTGCCTGCCTGGCCCTGCTCACGGCGGCGCTGCTGCCACAGGCCCATGCCGCCAGCAAAGGCTGCGAAGCCTTCAGCCAGTTGCCCTCGGTCATCGAAATGGACCAAGGGCTGCAACAGGAGCTACGCCTGCCGTTGACGATCACCCGGGCCGCCGTCGGCGACCCCAAGGTCGCCGATGTGCAGGCCAGCGGTGACCGCGCCGTGCTGGTGACCGCCGTGAGCCAGGGCAATACCACCCTCATGCTGTGGACAGCCTGCGCCCCCGACCCGCACCGGGCCATGCTGTTCGTCAAGGGCCAGGCCAGTGCCGACATGGCCGAACACAGCCTGCCGCCCTCGCTCGACCCTCAGTTGCCTAGCCAGGTACAGGCCGACATCCGCTTCGTCGAAGTGCGCCGCACCAAGTACAAGGAGGCCGGCGCGCGGCTGTTCTTCAGCGGCTCGAACAACAGCCTGATCGGCTCGCCGGGCACCGTGCCGGGCACCTCGGTGACCCCTGGTGCAGTGCCGATCGTGCCACCCTTGATTCCGCTCGACGACGGCGTCTTCAACATCGTCTGGGGTGGCGGCAGCAGCCGCTTCCTGGCCGCCATCAACGCACTGGAGAACAGCGGCTTCGCCTACACCCTGGCGCGGCCCAGCCTTACCGTGCTCAGCGGCCTGACGGCAAGTTTCCTGGCCGGTGGCGAAATCCCCATCCCGGTTCCCAGCTCCGGCAGCGACAACGTCTCGATCGAGTACAAGGAATTCGGCGTACGCCTGGCCCTGACCCCGACCGTGATCAGCCGCGACCGCATCACCCTGAAGGTCGCCCCTGAAGTCAGCGAACTCGACTACACCAATGCGGTGACCATCGCCGGCACGCGGGTACCGGGCCTGAGCGTGCGGCGCACCGACACCAGTATTTCCCTGGCCGATGGCGAGAGCTTCATCATCAGTGGCCTGGTCGGCAACAACACCCGCTCGGCCGTGGACAAACTCCCAGGGCTGGGCAACCTGCCGATTCTGGGTGCGTTCTTCCGGCAGTCGGCACTGGTGCGCGAAGAAACCGAGCTGCTGATGATCGTCACCCCGCACCTGGTCCAACCCCTCGCCGCCAATGCCCGCCTGCCGCAACTGCCGGGCGAAGGGCTGCGCACCTATGACCCAAGCTGGGGCCGGCTGTTCTTCCTGGAAAACGGCAACTTCGATGGCCGCAACGGGTTATCACAATGAACGAGATCCTCAACCAGACCTTCCTGGCCATTACCCGCAACGAAGAAGACCTGCAATGGCTGCAGAGCGCGCTGGCCCCCCAGGGCCAGGTGATCGGCGCCAATGCCGGCAGCCTCGACGAACTGCTGGCGCTGGTCAACGCAACGTTCAGCACGCTGGTGTTCATTGGCCTGGACCGTGAGCAACTGGTCAACCAATGCGCGCTGATCGAGGGCGTACTGGAAGCCAAGCCGATGCTGGCGATCGTCGCCCTCGGCGATGGCCTGGACAACCAGCTGGTGCTGCATGCGATGCGCGCCGGTGCCCGCGATTTCGTCGCCTATGGCTCGCGCGCCAGTGAAGTGGCCGGGCTGGTGCGGCGCCTGGGCAAGCGCATGCCGACCGTTACCAGCAACCCCAGCCTGGGTGGGCTGACCGTGGTGTATGGGGTGCAGTCGGGTGCCGATGGCGCGTTGCTGACCACGCACCTGGCGCGGGTGGTGCAGGAAAGCGGCCAACAGACCCTGCTGCTCGACCTGGGCATGCCGCGCGGCGACAGCCTGGCCCTGCTCGGGCTGGAGGCGTCGTTCTATTTCGGCGATGCCTTGCGCCACCTGCGCCGGCTCGACACCACGCTGATCGACAGTGCCTTCACCCGCGACAAGAAAGGCCTGCGCCTGCTGACCTGCGCGGTGAACGACGAGCCGCTGCACCTGACCAGCCCTGCCGAGCTGTACATGCTGCTCAGTGCCCTGCGTCAGCATTTCCAGCACATTGTCGTGAACCTGACCGGGCATGCCGACAGCGAAGCGCTGCGTACCATCGTCAGCCACTGCGACAAGCTCATCGTCTACACCGACCAGAACATCATCGATTGCCGGCGCAACCTGGAAGTGCTTGAGCTGTGGCGTGACCATGGCATCAAGCTGGAGCATGCCAGCCTGCTGGTCGACCGTTACCTGAACAACGTCGCCCCCGACGCCGACAGCCTGGCCAAGCGCTATGCCCTGCCGCTGCTCAAGGTCTTGCCCGACAGCCCCGAGGTGCGGCTGAACGTCAAGAACCAGGGCCTGAGCCTGTTCGAACTGGCCCCACGGGAAAACCTGACCCAGGCGCTGCGCAGCCTGGGTGAACGCCTGGCGCTGCGTTCGGAAAACCTCCCGCCACCGGCCTTCACCTGGCTACGCCGGCTGTGGGGCAGCAAATGAACGGCGACCTGCCTTTCGGCGGCCACCAGCACAGCGCGAGCGACCCCTATGCGCTTAAACGCGCGCTGCACCGCTTCGCCATCGACGCCATCGAGGACAGTGGCCGCAACTTGCTGGAAGGCGCACGCCCGGCACTGACCCAGTTCGTGCTGGAGCAGGTCGGCGATTACGTCGCGCGCCTGCGCCTGGCCTTGTCCCGCTACGAAATGGAGCGCCTGGCAGAAGAGCTGGTCGATGAGCTGACCGGCTTCGGGCCGCTGGAGGTGCTGCTGCGTGACGCCAGCGTTACCGAAATCCTGGTCAACGGCCCGCACCGGGTATTCGTGGAACGCGCCGGGCAGTTGCAGCAGACCGACCTTCGTTTCATCGACGCTCACCACGTCGAGCGCGTCATGCAGCGCATTCTCGCCCCGCTCGGGCGACGCCTGGACGAGTCGTCGCCGATGGTCGATGCACGCCTGCCCGATGGCAGCCGGGTCAACGCGATCATCCCGCCGGTGGCGCTGGATGGCCCATGCCTGTCAATCCGCAAGTTCCGCCAGGACATGCTCAAGAGTGCCGACCTGCTGGCCACCCGCGCCATCGACCAGCACATCTTCGACTTCCTCGAACGCGCGGTTGGCCGGCGCTGCAACATCCTGGTCAGCGGCGGCACGGGCACCGGCAAGACCACCTTGCTCAATATCCTCAGCCAGATGATCGCCCCGCGCGAGCGCCTGGTTACCATCGAGGACGTCGCCGAACTGCAGCTGAACCACCCCCACGTGGTACGCCTGGAAACCCGCCCGCCGAATGCCGAGGGGCACGGCGAGATCAAGGCCAGCGAGCTGATCCGCAACGCCCTGCGCATGCGCCCGGACCGCATCATCCTGGGCGAGATCCGCGGCACCGAAGTACTCGATGTACTCACTGCGATGAACACCGGCCACGATGGCTCGATGAGCACGGTGCACGCCAACACCGCGCAGGATGCGCTGCTGCGCCTGGAGACACTGGTCGGCCTGAGCGGGCGACAGATCGCCGAAAAGACCTTGCGGCAGATGATCTGCGCGGCGCTCGACGTGGTCATCCAGCTGACTCGCCTGCCCGATGGCCGGCGCTGCGTCAGTGAAGTACTGGAGGTGGTCGGCGTACGCGACGACGTGTACGTGACCAACACCTTGTTCCGCCTCGACCGCCGCGGCGGCGACGTGTTCCTGCGTGAAGCGCCCAACCCTGCTGGCAGCAAGCTGCGCAATGAAGGTGTGCTGTGATCGGGCCCGTGCTGCTGGCGCTGTCGCCGCTGTTGCTGGGCGTATCGCTGATGCTGTTTCGCCTGGGGCTGTACAAGCGCAGCGAACAGCGGGTTCTCCAGCGCCTGGGGCGAGCCTTCCAGGTGGTACGCAACGGCAACGCACGGCGCGACTGGCTCGACCCGTTGTTGCAGCGTGCCGGGCTTGGCGCCGCCGAGTGGCAACCGCGGCGCTGGCTGCTGGCCTGGTTCGGCCTGGTGCTGCTGGCGCTGCTCGCCTCCGGCTGGGTGGCCGCGCTGATGATGCTGGTGAGCCTGCCGCTGCTCGGTTATTTCACCCTCAGCTGGCTGTACCGGCAGCGCGTGCGGCAGCTGGTCGAACAATTGCCTGCACTGCTGGATTACAGCGTGCGTAGCCTCAAAGCCGGCCGCACCCTCAACGACGCCGTGCTCGGCGGCATCGACAGCACCCGCGAACCGTTGCGCTCGACCATGGCCCGGGTGCGGCGCAACGTGCAGTTGGGGGTACCGCTGGATGATGCAGTGAATGAACTGGCCGAGCTGTATGGCCAGGACGAACTGCGGTTGTTCGCCCTGGGGTTGCGCATCAACCGGCGCTACGGCGGCAACACCAGCGAGCTGCTGGAGAACCTGATCAAGCTGATCCGCGAGCGCGAACAAGGCAGCCGCCAGCTCAAGGCCATGACCGGCGAAACCCGTATCACCGCCATGGTGCTCGGCGCCTTGCCGCTGTGCATGGCCGGTTACTTCCTGATGGCCAACCCGCGCTACCTGCTGGCCATGTGGCAAGACAGCGCCGGGCAGATGATGCTGCTGGTGGCTTTCGCCCTGCAGGCGCTTGGCTGCCTGGTGCTGTGGCGCATGATGAGGAGCTTGTGACCATGGCCCTGCTGCTGTGCGCCCTGTGCCTTTTGATCGCGGCCACCTTGCTTGGCCTGCAGGCCGCTCGCCAGTTGCGCGCCCGTTACCTGATCGCCCGCCGGCTGCAGGGCCGCCTGGCACGCAATGAACGCCTGGGGGATTGGCTGCACTGGCTGGGCAGCAGCCCACTGGGGCAGCGCCTGCAGAAGCTCGACGGTGAAACCCAGGCCTTGCTCGACCGCGTCGGCTGGCGCCGCAGCCGTCAGCGCGCGCTGTTCGCCGCCGTGCAACTGGGGCTGCCGCTGGTGGCGCTGCTGTTGACCTTGATCTTGCAGCAAGGCGTGATGGGCGGTGACGCGGTGCACTGGATGATCTGGCCGTTGTGCGCACTGGGGGCCTGCTACCTGCTGCCAAAGCGGTTGCTGGCGGTGGCCGCCACGCGCCGCCAGCAACGCATCGCTCTGGAAGTGAGCCTGCTGATTCCACTGCTGCGCATCCTCTTCGAAACCGGCCTTGCCGTCGAGCAGGCGCTGCGCGTGCTCAGCCAAGAAGGCCGAGCGCTGGTGCCGGAGATCAGCGACGAGCTGCGCCAGGTGCTGCAACGGGTGGACTCGGGCCTGGCGCTGGGGCCCGAGCTGGAGAAGACCGCACGCGTTCTGGCGGTGGACGAATTCATCGATACCTGCGTGATTCTCCAGCAGTTGCTGGTGCAGGGCAGTGGCGCGATGAAGTCGCTGCTGGCGCTCAAGGACTTGCTGGACGATCGGCGCCTGACGCGGATGCAGGAACGGGTTTCGAAAATGTCGGCAAAGATGTCAGCCGTGATGATGGTATTCCTCTTCCCGGCGTTGCTCATCGTTTTGGCTGGGCCGGGGTTTTCCGCTTTGGCGCGGGCCTTGGGCCCCTAGGGAGTGATGGATGAAAGCAATGCTGTTGATAGCCAGCCTGATACTGCTGGCCGGTTGCGCCGGACACCCGCCAGAGGGGCTTGGGCAATTGTTCGGTACCCCCAGTTGCGGCAAGCCTGACGCCGACCAGCAATTGGCGCTGAACCTGGCAGACGAGATGCTCAACGACGGGCGCCCGCACGCCAGCCTCGCGCACCTGCAGCAGTTGCCAGACGCCCTCGACCAGGTACGCCTGCGCAAGGCCAGGGTCTCGCGCCTGCTCGGGCTCGGCGAGGCCGAACCGCTGTACCGTAGCCTGCTCGGCGGCTGCCTTGCCGCCGAGGGGGAGCATGGCCTCGGGCAACTTGCCTCGGCCCGGGGTGACGATGTACAGGCCTTGCAGAACCTGCAGCGGGCGGTGCGCCTTGCCCCCACCGACGAGCGGGTGCGCAACGACCTGGGCGTGGTGCTGATGAGCCTGGGCCGGTACGAACAGGCGCGGTTCGAATTCCTCACCGCCATGGAGCTCAAGGATGACAACCCGCTGCCAGCCGTCAACCTGGTGACCCTTTCGCTGCTGCAAGACAACTGGCAGCAAGCGACTGACCTGGTCGGCCGGCTGCGGCTGAAACCTGCGCAGTTTGCCGAAGCCCAGGCCCGCGCCAGCCAGATAAAGGCCAACGGGCGTGGGCCGATTGCCTCGGCCAGTGGCACCGGTGTAATGGTCAACTGAGGGAAAGGAGACGGTCATGATCAGGTATGTGATGCTGATGGCCTGCTGCGCCAGCGTATCGATGGTGTCGGCCGATGACACCCCACGCCAGCCACGCGAAGCGCTGACGGCCACTGAAGCGCTGCTGCGGGTGCAGTCCAGCGGCGAGCAGGCTTCGCCCCGCTTGCAGGTACAAACGGCGCGCGAGCGCGACCTGTCCAAGCAGCGATGGCTGGAAACCTACAAGTACGCCATCCCGGATTTCTACCGCTGGACCAAGGTGACCGAGTCGAACAACTGACACCCCATGCATCACTGAAGGCAGGCGCTGGTCAGTAGAAAACCCGCCAGCACACAGGGCGCGAACGGCTGTTTTTCACCCGCTCGCCCTGCCCCGCGCCCCAGCAACCGCCGCACCAGCGCCCATAACAGCAACGCCGCTCCGGCCCCGATGAACGTGCCGAGCAGGTAATCCTGGCTGGTGGCCAAAGCCAGTGCAGCGAGCAACTTGACGTCGCCGGCACCAAAGCGTCCGAGCACGTAGCCAGGTAGCGTGAGCAGCAGCACGATAGCCAGTGCCCAGCCAGCATCGGTGGCCTGGGCACCGACCCAGGTACGCCCGGTAAACGCCAGCCACGCCAGGGCACAGGCGGCGACGCCCAGGGTCAGGACGTTGGAAATCTGCCGTTCGCGGACATCTTGTCCGCTGCACAAGGCAAGCCATGCTAGCAGGGCAATGCTGGATATTGGCAATTGGCCATCCCTGTTCGTCGAACGGTTCTATGCTGTCAGTCAGGACTCATCGTCAGGGTAGACGCAATCATGCAAGCAGGCCCGGCAGCACGGCAAAAAGGCGCGGCAGCCCTGGAGTTCGTCGCCGTCTTCATGATCTTTTTCACGGTGTTCTACGGCCTGGTCAGCTACACCTTGCCGATGCTCATGCTGCAGTCGTTCAACCAGGCCAGCAGCGAGGCGGTACGCCGCTGCGTCGCCCTCGACCCGAACAGCGCGAGCTATGCCACCGATGTACAGGCCCTTGCCCGCAGCGTGATAAGCCAGCAGCTGGCCTGGATGCCCGCCGCGCTCGACTTTCGCCCAGCCAGCGATGCGCAGGTAACCCTCGGTGCAAACAAGGTCCTCACCGTGACGATCAATTATCCGAAAGCGAAACTGATCAATGTATTGCCGCTGCTGGTGGTCCCGTTGATTGGCGAGGTGCCGCGTTTGCCCGCGACCCTGCGCGCTGAAGCGAGCCTGCAGCTGTGAGCGGCCTGTTCGAGCGCTGGCGTGGCAGCCACGCCGCGGAGCCGGCAACCGAACTGCCGCAAAGCGTCGGCCTGCAGGTGTGGCTGGATGATCAAGGGCAGGTGCTGCGGCTGTCCGGGCCGTTGCGCACGGTGCTGGCCGTGCCCAGTCAGGCGCGCCCCCGGGTGCATGATTACCTGTACCGGCACAGCTGGCTGGTGCTCGAAGGCGTGCCCGCCGACTGGCAAGGGCAAGCCCTGGATCTGGACTTTCATACCGTGCACGGCCAGGCCCTGCACACCCGCGGCTGGCTGCAACGGCAGGCTGTCGGCTGGCTGCTGCAGCTGTTCGATATCGGCGACCTGCTGCGCCAGGGCGATCGGCAGGCGCAATGGCTGACCGTGCGCCACCTGGCCGGCGACATGGGCCAGGCCGTGCGTGGCTGCAGCGAAGAATGGCTGGCGCAGACCACCGCCGAGCAACTGCAAGGCCTTGCCGAGCACTGGCATGCAGGGTCGGTGCGCCTGCTGCTGGCGGACGAATCAGGCTGGCGTACCTACGCCTGCAGCGAGGGCGACTGGCCCTGGGCCGATGACGAACGCCTGCAACCCTGGCTGCAGGCGTTGCCACCCCGCTTCCACCAGGTGCAGCCGAACTCGGCCCAATGGCGGGCATCGTGTGCAGGGTTGCCGTTGTTGCTTTTGCCGTACAGCCACGGCCATGCCACCCAGGCCTGGTTGCTCTGTGCGGGCGCACGCTTGCCCCCTGCACCAGAGGCAGCCCAGGCGCTGCTGCAAGCCTTGCTCGAACCCTTGCTGGCCCGCCTTCGCCAGTACCAGCTGCAGCAACGCTCGCGCCACCTCGACGAACTGCAGCAGCAACTGGGCGCAGGCTGGTGGGAGTGGCCCGTGCAAGGCCCCCTGCATTTCGACCCGGCCCTGGCCGCAAGCCTTGGCCTGCCGTGCGAGGTCAGCATCGAGCAATGGTTGTCGCGCCTGCACCCGGCTGACCGCGAGGCTGCGCACATGGCCCTGGAGCAACTGCGCGATGGCGTTGCCCTGAGCCTCAGCCTGCGGCTGCACGAAGCCGACAGCGTGGCCACCCCGCGCTGGTTGCACTGGGTCGGGCAGCGGCATGGCCGGCAGGCGCGCGGTTTTCTGCTCGACATCAGCGCGCTGAAGGCCCAGGAGCTTCAAGCCGGGGCCGCCCGCGCGCGGCTGGAGAACCTGATCGCCAGTTCACCTGCGGTGATCTACATCCAGCGCTATGCCGACGGTGCGCTGCACAGCGAGTTTTTCAGCGCCAGCCTGGCGCCGATGCTGGGCTGGCCCAAGGACAGCGAACTGTCGCGCCAGCCAGGCCAGGCGGTGCACCCGGATGACCGCCTGATCTGGCTCGAACGCACACGCACGCTGCTGCGCGAGGGCCAGGTACGCAGCCGTTATCGCCTGCGTGACCACCTGGGCGGCTACCACTGGGTACTGGACGAAGCCCGCCTGCTGCGTGATGACCTGGGCCAACCCGTCGAGGTGGTCGGCCTGTGGCTGGATGTCAGCGAAGCGACCGAAGCCGCCGAACGTGTGCGCCAGAGCGAGGAGCGTTACCGGGTGCTGGTTGAAGACTCACCGGCGATGATCTGCCGCTACACCCCGGACCTGCAGCTGCTGTTCGGCAACCGGCCGCTCGCCGAACAGTTGGAGTGCGCGCCGGAACAGCTGATCGAGATGAACCTGGGCCAGTGGATGTCCGACAGCCAGCGCCTGGCGTTCGTGCAGCGCCTGGCGGCGCTGACCCCACAGCAGCCATTGAGCAGCGCCGAGGTCTGCCTGCAACTGCCGGGGCGCAGGCATGCATGGTGGGTATGGGCCGAGCGTGGGCTGTTCGATGAACACGGGCAACTGCTGGAAGTGCAGGCGGTGGGGCGCGATAACACGCAGGTGCGGCACAGCCAGCAACAACTGCTGCAAGGCGCCAAGATGGCCACCCTGGGCGAACTGGCAACCGGGCTGGTGCATGAAATCAACCAACCGCTGAATGTGATGCGGCTGGCCGTGGCCAATACCCTCAAGCGCCTGCAAAGCGGTGAGGCCGACATCGAATACCTGACAGGCAAGCTGCAGCGCATCGACGCCCAGGTCGAGCGTACCGCACGCCTGGTCGAGCACCTGCGCACCTATGGGCGCCGCTCTGAAGTCGAACGCCAGGCCTTTGCGGCATGGGTTGCGGTGGACGGCGCAGTGGCGCTGCTGGCCGAAGGGTTGCGCAGTAAGGGGCTGGCCTTGCAGATAGAGGAACCGGACCTGTGCCCGGAAGTACTGGGCCATGAAGACCAGCTGGAACAGGTGCTGATCAACCTGATGGTCAATGCCCGGGACGCCTTGCTCGAACGGCAGGTTGCCAACCCGCGGATCCGTGTGACCCAGCACATCGAGCCAGGGCAACTGTACCTGCTGGTGGAAGACAACGCCGGCGGCATCGACCCGCGCCTGCTCGAGCGCATCTTCGAGCCATTCTTCACCACCAAACCCGCCGGCGTGGGTACCGGGCTCGGGCTGTCGGTCAGCCACGCTATCGTCGAGGCCATGGGCGGCAGGCTGGAGGTACTCAACGGCACAGAGGGCGCGTGTTTCCGGGTGCTGCTGCCGGTCTACAGCACCAACTGAGCGCGGCCGTTGGAGCAACTGAGGTTGGCGCCGACCTCGGCGTTGACCAGGTCGATGCCCAGCACTTTCAACAGCACGTTCAGTATCGGGTCGATCAGCGGGCTGAGCAGGCCTTTGATCAACGGGTCGAGAATACCTTTGACCGCGGTGAGCGCGTTGCCGACGATCACCAGGACGTCGCCCAGACCGCTGTTGACGGTAGGTTTGAATGCCTGCAACTGGACGCCCAGCAAGGTGTCGCTGAGGCTGCCAACCACGTTGTCGTTGATCGTGCGCATGCTCAGGTAGGCGGCGGGCTGGCCGATGTTCGGCGGCTCACTGGTGGGTGCCTGGAACACCAGCGAGTGCTCCAAGGGGCCGCTGCCCAGCAACTTGCTGTCGACCCGCAAACCCAGGCCGCCGCCGGCGTAAGGTATGCGCGCCTCGCAGGTGCCGAGGATCAGCAGCTTGGTACAGCGCTTGGTGCCGATGTCGATCAATGGCAACGCCTTGACGGCGGTAGTACCGGTGGTGAAGAACGCCGTGGTGGACTCGAAACGCCCCACCGCAAGCTTGGCCGCAGAGCTTTGCGCCCGGGTGGTCAAGCGCTTGGGCGAGCAACTGAAGGTATCGGAAGACAGCGGGTCGAGGCGCGTCGTGGCTTCGGCGACCTCCAGGCCGATGTCCAGCTGGAGTTTGTCGGGGACCAGCATGATATCGGTCACCGTGCACGGCACCCCCAGCAGGCAGAGCACCGATTCCAGGGTCGATGCCAGGTTGAGGCTGAGCAGGTTGTTGAGCACGTTGGTCAGGGGCGAGACCAGGTCGAGCACGGCGTTGACCAGCCCGAAGATGGTGTTCAGCAACGGCAGGTCGAGCGAAATCATCGCCCGCACCTGCGCAGTGTGCACGCGCAGTTCATCCGTGCGTGGGTCGCCCACGGCCGAAATCTGTTGCGGCTCGATCACCTTCAGGCGCACCCGGCCATTGACCAGGCCCAGCACGCTGAGCGGCAGATCGGCATTGGCAGCGCTCTGGCTGGCCGCCAGCTGGATCACGCCCTGCACCAGCTGCAGCAACTGGATGCTGGCATCCAGGCCGGCTTGGGCGGTGCCGTTCTGGATATCGAGGATGTCGCCCAGGTTCAGCAGTGTGCCGTTGCTGGTACCCAACGCCAGTTTGCCCAGGTTGGTCACCACATCGACGGCAGCGCCGCTCTGCTGCAGTACCTTGACCGCGGCCTGCAGCAGTTGCGTGGCAGTGGCGTCGGCCTTGAGCAACTGCTGATAGTCACCCACCTGCAATTTCAGGTCGACGGCCAGCTGGTCGAGATAACTGAGCAGGTTGATGTTGGTGGCGGCGATCCCTTTCCAGCCGGCCAGGTCGAGCTGCACGCTGCCGCCCAGGGCACCGAGCAAGGCATTGAGCAACACTGACTGGCGCGAATCGACCGTGGCCAGCGTGGTGCGAATGCTCAGCATCGCCTGCGGCGGCAACGGTTTCGACGCCACCGCGTGGGCGTGCAAGGTGGTGGTCAGGGGCACGCCGCTGCCCTGGACCAGGGTATAGAGACCGCCGGCGATGCTGGTGGTGACGGTGTTGCTGACGTCCACCCTGACCGCTTCGCTGCGGGTGTTGTCGCTGGTGAAGGTGCGCAGGCTGTTGGCGCCGGTCTGCAGATAACCGCAGCTGGCCACCAACGGGTCGTCGGCTGCATGGCCGTTACGGGTGGCGGCAACCCGCGCGATGGCCGTGGCCTGGGGGCCGCTGCCGCTGCACAAGGCGTATTGGCCGGCGGCTTCCAGCGCCGCCATGTCGGCAATGCGTTGCAACTTGCGCTGTTCGAGGTAAAGCCGGCCGCTGTCGAGCACCACCAGCAGGAACAACAGGGCCATGGCCAAGGTGGTCACGGCCATCAGGCCGATCGCGCCCCGTTGGCGGGTTGCGGACGAGGGAACCACGCGCACTCCTTTGCAGGCCTCAGGCCAGCCTTCGCGGCTTCGGTCACAGGAGTGTAGTCACGATAGTGGCTAATTGCCTTGCTCGATCGAGCGTGGCACGGTCGATCAATGGCCGTGAACCAACCCGACGATTGCCCGGTCAACTTCTGCAGTCAATCTTTGCAGACCCCGACCATGAACAACCCCTTCGAACAGATCAGCGCCGCTTTCGCCCCCGAGTACCGGGTAAACCTGAGCATCGAACGCCTCGATGGCAGCATCATGCTCACCCTGTCCGACGATGCCGGCGTGGTCGCCAAGCGCCTGATCAGCCAGGCTCAGCGCAATGACCCGGTGCGCCTGCAGCGGGTCATCGACAGCATTCGCCTGGGCCTGGCCATCGAACTGGGGCAGAACCCCTTGCAGGTTCTGGCCGCACTGACCCGCGAAGCGGCCCCTGACGCACGACCGTTTGCGCTAGCCGGCGTGGCCAACTGAGTTATCAGCCCAGTGTCACCAGCATTCGCCCGATTTCACGCTCCAGGTCAGACAGGCTCACGCCCCCTGCCCGGTGCGCGGGGTCGAACGTATCCGGTTTTTGAAACAGGCCAAACAGGCCCTGGTCGTAGGTCGGTTCCTGGTTTTGTTTCAGCCAGTACAGAGACTCCTCCACCAGGGAACGGCTAGCGACCACTTCGAGCTCGATGACATCGGCGACTTCGGTGACATGCACCCCATCGGGGTCAAGCCTCAGCGCGTATTTGAGATGGGCATGTACTTTTTCCGCTGTAATACTCATGGCTGTTCTCCTTGGGCGCCCATCGACCGCAACCGGGTGTCACGATGCTCCCCTGAGCGCCAGCCAGGATTCAACAGCAGCCAAGGCAGACCTTGGCGCTAGATAGGTAGCCCCTTACTTGCCGTCTTCCACTTCCTTGCCGTTGGCGTCCAGCACCTTGGTCGAGGGGTAGCGGTACGAGGCGTAGCGCACCACCAGGATCGAAAACGCCAGCAGCAGGATGCCACCGCACAGGTACAGCAGCCCTTCATCCGGCGCCTTGTGGTGCGAGACATCGCCGATCAGCAGGCGGGTCAGCGCGGTGATCGCCACGTACAACAGGAAGCGGATCGGCATGTGGTTGGTCTTGAAGTAGATACCGACCATCGCCCCGAGCTCCAGGTAGATGAACAGCAGCAGGATGTCATCGACACTGATCCCGCCCTTGCCGAGCATGTCCAGGAACGTCACCACCGCCGCGTAGGCGGTAATCGCGCCGATGCCGAACAGGGCGAGGTAGTGGAATGCCTCGACGCACAGATTGCCCAGCGAGTCGGCCGAACCATGCAGGCCCTTGCGCAGCTTTTCCGCCCATTTGATGTTCACGATATCCAGCTCCCCGATACGACCTGAAGGATGATGCGTCACCTGTGTGACGCTTGTGTCATGCAGTTAAAGGGCCAGGCCCCTGCCTTGGAAGGCGACCGATTGCCGCAAGGCACCTGTGGGCTACGCTTTTTTGCGGCAAAGCTTGATTCAGAGGTGCCATTGCCATTACTGTATGCGCATACAGTAATCGATCAACCAACCGCAAAAAGGCACAGAGGTGATGAATGGCCGTCGAAGTGGTGTACCGCAGCAGCCGCGACCCGGAGCGCTTGTTCATGGATAAGGCCGAAGCAGACCGTCACGACAAAATGCTCGAGCTGGCCGAACGCCTGGCCGAGGTGTTGCAGAAGGCAGTGCCTTCACTGACCGAACAGCAGGTCGAAGAAGCCGGTATTTACATGGCCAAGAACCGTGACGTGTTTGCCCGGGCGTTCAAGAGCCAGCCGGATGCGTTGGCCGAACTGCTGGATGGCAGTGCTGCAGAGTGATTTCGGGGGGCTTTGCAGGGGTTTGTTTGCGTGTTCGCGCAGGTAAATCACAAGGCCCGCTAACGCTCATCGTACAACAACCGCTCCGCCAGCATCTGCGCCACCCTAGCCGGTGAGCGCTTTTCGGCCTGGGCGTGGGCATACACTTCGGTCAACCGTTCGGGTATTCGCGCCAGTTGGGCAGTGATGGTGCTCAGCTCTTCGCCGCGGTGTTTCATCGCCACGTAGATCAACCCACCCGCATTGATCACGTAATCCGGCGCATAGAGAATGCCGCGGTTTTCCAGCTGGTCAGCCACCTGCAAGGTGGTGAGCTGGTTGTTCGCCGCGCCAGCCACCGCAGCACAACGCAGCTGCATCACCGTCTGGCCATTTAGCACCGGCCCCACGCCACACGGCGAGAAAATATCGCAGGGCGTGCTGATCAAGGCATCGTTGGTTACCGGGTGGGCGTTGAACTGCTCCACCGCCAACCGTACCCGGCCTGGGTCCAGGTCACTCACCAATAACTCGGCACCGGCTGCATACAACTGCTCGGCCAGGGCATAGCCGACGTTGCCCAAGCCTTGTACCGCCACGCGCAAGCCCTTAAGGTCGCTGCTGCCCAGGCGGGCCAGGCAGGTGGCACGGATGCCGGCGAACACCCCCATGGCCGCATGCGGCGAAGGGTCACCGGATGCCGTTGTGCTGGTTACATGCGGCGTGCTCTGGGCGATGCAGTCCATGTCCAGGGTCGAGGTGCCGCTGTCCACGGCAATGATGAAACGCCCTTGCAAGGTATCGATGAAGCGGCCGAACGCCTCGAACAACGCCGCACGGTTTTCCACATGCGGGTTGCGCATGATCACCGCCTTGCCGCCGCCCAGGGCCAACCCGGCCAGCGCCGCTTTGTAACTCATGCCCTGCGCCAGGCGAATGGCATCGGCCATGGCGCTTTCGTCATCGGCATACGGCAGGTAGCGGCAGCCACCCAGCGCCGGGCCGCGGATTTCGCTATGAATCGCCACCACGGCCTTGAGGCCAGTCTTCGGGTCGGTGAAGAGGTGCAGCGATTGGGTGCGGGTGCTTTGCATCAGCGCGAACATCGGCGGGCTCCCCTGCGAGGTGCTCCTACCAGTATAGGCATCGGCTTACGCCCCACAGGGCGACCGGACCACTGGACGAATCACGGCGCCAGGGCTATTACTCAAACGTATGTGGAGATGCCCCAATGAACCCACGCCAAGCCTGCCTGGCCTGCCTGGAACGCGAGCCGGTCGCCCTGCTGGAAGCCGCCTTGTGGATTGCCGTCGAGCACGATCGGAAGGTCGAGCCCGCGGCCAGCCTTGCCACCGTGAATCATCTGCACAGTGAAATCAGCGCCAGTCTGCCAATGCTGCCAGTGGCAGAGCTGGCTCAACCCCTGCTGCGTCAGCTGAACACGCTGGGTTTCCAGCAAGACGAATACCACCCCCTGCGCCCGCAGGCGGCGCTGCTGGACAAGGTGCTGCAACGCCGTCGTGGCCAGCCTCTGGCCCTGGCGATCATCACGCTGGAACTGGCCCGGCGCTTGTCCATTCCACTGGAAGGCGTGGCCTTCCCTGGCCATTTCCTGCTACGAGTACCGGGCGCCGATCATTTACTTGACCCTTGCGGCGGCCGACGCTTGTACCCCAATGATTGCCGTGAGCTGCTCGCCCGCCAGTTCGGCCCGCATGTGCCACTTACGGCCGAGCACCTGCGCGCGGCCAGCCCGACGCAGATGCTGCAACGCCTCTCGCGCAACCTTCGCCAACTGCACATCAGTAACGACAACCACCTGGCGGCATTGATCGATGCCGAACGGGTCATGCAGCTGGGCCCGGTGCAGGTCAGCGACTACATGACCCGCGCTTCGCTCTACCAGCACCTCGATTGCCCGCAGGCCGAACGCTTCGACCTGGAGCATGCCCTGCTGCTGACCGATGACCCGGTGCAACGGCTGAAGCTGTCCGAACGGATCGGCAAGCTACCGCAGGCCAACCGTTCGATTCACTGAGCGGGGGTATCCACCTGGCAAGCAGGGTGCGCTTGGCTGAACGCGGGGTGCCCGGCAGCCAGCGCCGCTACTCGGCGAATACGCGGATACCCGCCAAGGTCGATGTTGAAGCGCTCGGCCGCATACAGCTGCGGGATCAGGTAGACATCCGCCAGCCCCGGCGCCTCACCGAAGCAGAAGCCCTGGTCACCGATCAGTTGCTCCACGGCCGCCAGGCCTTGGCCGATCCAGTGAGCAATCCACTGATTGACCTGTGCCTCGTCGTGGCCAAGCTGGCGCAGCTGGTTGAGCACGCTGACGTTGTGCAGCGGATGAACATCGCAACCGATGATCGCCGCCACCCCGCGCACCTTTGCCCGTGCCGCAGCGCCAGCGGGCAGCAGCTTAGGCTGTGGATAAACCTCTTCCAGGTACTCGATGATCGCCGGTGACTGCACCAACAGCTCGGCATCATCGGTGCGCAGGGCCGGCACGCGGCCCTGGGGGTTCACGGCAACATAGGCCCCGGCACGCTGCTCGCCCTTGAGCAGGTTGACCGGCAGCGCCTGGTAACCCAGGCCCTTGAGCGCCAAGGCGATGCGCACCCGGTAGGACGAGGTGGAACGGTAATAGGTATACAGCTCCATGGCCCTGCTCCCTCAGTTGGCGGCGATGACCTTGCCGCGGCACTCACCGAAGCCGATGCTGGCCACCCCATCGCGCTGGCAACGCGCACGCAGGATGATTTCATCGCCGTCCTCGAGGAACTTGCGCACCTCGCCACTGGCCAGCTCGACCGGTTGCTTGCCGCCCTCGGTGATCTCCAGCAGGCTGCCGTACGAATCGGCAGTGGGGCCAGACAACGTGCCCGAGCCAAACAGGTCGCCTGGCTGCAGCTGGCAACCGTTGACGCTGTGGTGGGCGATCAACTGCGCCACGGTCCAGTACATGTTGAGGGTGTTGCTCAGTGCCAGGCGGTGGGCCGGCAAGCCTTGCTCACGCATGCGCTCGGTGAGCAGCAGCACCTCCAGTTCGATATCAAAGGCGCCTTCAGCCTGGTCACGCGGGTCCAGCAGGTACGGCAGCGGTTGCGGGTCACCTTCCGGGCGCGCCGGCTGGGCGCAGCGGAACGGCTCCAGCGCCTCGGCGGTCACCACCCAAGGCGACAGCGTGGTGATGAAGCTTTTCGACAGGAACGGCCCCAGCGGCTGGTATTCCCAGGCCTGGATATCGCGCGCCGACCAGTCGTTGAGCAGGCACAGGCCAGCCAGGTGCTGGTCGGCCTCGGCGATCGGAATCGCCTGGCCGATGTCATTGCCCTGGGCGATCCAGATGCCCAGCTCCAGCTCGTAATCCAGGCGCGCACACGGGCCGAAGCTCGGTTCAGTGTGGCCGGCCGGCAGCGTCTGGCCCTTGGGGCGGCGCACATCGGTACCCGACGGGCGCAGTGTCGAGGCCCGGCCGTGGTAGCCGATCGGCACGTATTTGTAGTTGGCCAGCAGCGGGTTGTCGGGGCGGAACAGCTTGCCGACGTTGGTGGCGTGCTGGATGCCTACGTAGAAATCGGTGTAGTCGCCGACCTTGGCCGGCAGGTGCAACTGGCAATCACTGGCCGGATACAGCGCGGCCTTGAGCTCGGCCTGGTGCTCGCCATGCTCGCCCAACAGCGCCAGCAACCGCTCGCGCAGGGCTACGCGGGCATTGCGGCCGAGGGCGAAGAAGGCGTTCAAGGCGCCACCGCGGGTGGCCTCGACGGCGGCCTTTGCCTGGCCTTCGAACAAACCGGCAGCCAGCACGGCCTCCAGGTCGAGAATCGCATCGCCGATGGCAACACCGCAGCGCAGCGTTTCACCCGGCCGGCTGAAAATACCCAGTGGCAGGTTCTGCAATGGGAAGTCGCTGTGCCCGTTGGCGTGTTCGACCCAACTGCGGGCGATGGCGGACTGGTTCATGGGTTATCTCCGGTTCGGGTTGAAGGTGCTCGGCAAGCTGGCCCAGCAACTGTCGTAGTCGGCCTGCAATTGCGGGCACTCGAGGGCCTGCTGGCTCGGGCGCAGCACCTGGCTGGTTTCGAACATGAAGGCCATGGTGTCATCGATCTTGTGGGGTGCCAGGTCGGCGGCAATGGCCCTCTCACAGGTTTCGGCGTCGGGCCCGTGGGCACTCATCACCCCGTGCAGCGAGGCGCCGCCCGGCAGGAAGCCTTCTGCCTTGGCATCGTAGGCACCGCTGATCAGGCCCATGAACTCGTTCATCAGGTTGCGGTGGAACCACGGTGGGCGGAAGGTGTTCTCGGCCACCATCCAGCGTGGCGGGAAGATCACGAAGTCCATGTTGGCCAGGCCGTGCACGCTGGTTGGCGAAGTCAGCACGGTGAAGATCGACGGGTCTGGGTGGTCAAAGCTGACGGTACCGATGGTGTTGAAACGGCGCAGGTCATATTTGTAGGGCACATTGCTGCCGTGCCAGGCCACCACGTCCAGTGGCGAATGCTGCAGCTCGCAGGCCCAGTGCTCGCCAAGGAACTTCTGCACCAGTTGCACCGGGCCTTCGGCCTCCTCGTAGTGCGCAACGGGGGTCAGGAAGTCACGCGGGTTGGCCAGGCCGTTGCTACCGATAGGGCCCAGGTCCGGCAGGCGCAGCGGCGCGCCATGGTTCTCGGCGATGTAGCCACGGGCCTGGCCATCGAGCAGTTCGACGCGGAACTTCATGCCGCGCGGAATCACGGCAATTTCCAGCGGCTCGACAGTCATTACCCCAAGTTCGGTGGCAATGCGCAGGCGGCCTTGTTCGGGTACCAGCAGCAGCTCACCGTCGGCGTTGAAGAACACCCGCTCCATCGAATGGTTGGCGCTGTAGATGTAGATGCTGACGCCTGCCGGTTTTTCCGCAGCCGAGTTGGCCACCATCGGTAACCACCCCTCGATGAAATCGGTTGGCTCGACGGGGAACGGTTGCGGGCTCCAACGCAGGCGGTTGGGGGTCACCGCACCCAGAGGCCCGCTCAACGGCTGGCGCCCCAGGCGCTCGAAGCGCGGGTGCAGCGCCGATGGGCGAATGCGGTACAGCCAGGTGCGCCGCAGCTCGCTGCGCGCCATGGTGAAAGCCGTGCCCGACAGCAGCTCGGCATACAGGCCATAAGGGGCCTTCTGCGGTGAGTTCTGCCCGATCGGCAAGGCCCCAGGCAGTGCTTCGCTGGCGAATTCGTTGCCGAAGCCGCTCAGGTACTGAAGGTCGGGCGACGCGTCGCGGTTCATCGATGCCTCCGGATTTTGTTTTTATCGTAATCAGATTACGAATAACGTAATTTGCTCCGTGCAGGGCGTCAAGCTATAAAGGCGCGACTCGTAAAAACCGGAAAAATCTTCGCCATGGCCAAAGCCAGCTCCCCCACCGATAACGGCAAGCAGAAGGTCCGCTCGGCGGAAGTCGGCACCGACATCCTCAAGGCCCTCGCCGAACTGTCGCCCTCGACATCACTTTCGCGCCTGGCCGAGCACGTGCAGATGCCCGCGAGCAAGGTGCACCGCTACCTGCAGGCACTGATTGCCAGTGGCTTTGCCGAACAGGATGCGGCCACCAACCACTACGGGCTGGGGCGCGAGGCATTGCGGGTGGGGCTGGCGGCCCTGGGCAGTATCGATGTGTTGAAAGTGGCAGCGATGCCGCTGTCACAACTGCGCGATGAGCTCAACGAGAGCTGCTTCATCGCCGTGTGGGGCAACCAGGGGGCGACGGTGGTGAGCATCGAACCTGCCGTACGCGCAGTCACGGTGGTGACCCAGATCGGTTCGGTACTGCCGCTACTCAGCTCATCCACCGGGCTGGTGTTCGCCGCCTACTTGCCCGAGCGCGAAACCCTGGAGCTGCGTGACAAGGAGCTGAGCGTGCTGCAGCACAGCGCCAGTGACTACGACACGTTGCTGGCCGGCATTCGCAAACGCGGCCTGCACCATGTGCATGGCCTGCTGATGCCCGGGGTGGATGCACTGTCGGCACCGGTGTTCAACGCCATGGGGCAGATCGCGGCAGTGATGACCGTGGTCGGGCCGACGTCGATCTTCCATGCCGATGAACATGGGCCGGCGGCGCAGCGCCTGCTGGCGGCGGCGCAAGAGACCAGCTGGCGTATGGGCCACTCGCCGAAGGCTTGAACGGCGCTGCGGCACTATTGCCCGAAACGTAAAGGTGAATGTCACAAGCCGCTATTTTTCCCACCGGATCAAGCGCTTATTCTTGACTCACTGGCCGGCATGAAGGGCAACTACCCCCCCAGCCCCTCAGGCCCGCGAGGTTTACCGACGTTGATTTTGAAGCTCCTTGATCTAACGTCTCGATTGGCCGCTGCCTTTGCAGCGGCCTTTTTTATGCTCTGAAATCAATCACTCCTGCGGATACTTCTGCAGGTTCGCCATCATCTGCTGCAAAGCCTGCACGTTGTCCTGCGGGTGCACCGCATGCGCAAAATCACCGATCTGCGCCCAGTTGTCCGCCACCTGCTCAGGGGTGAAACCTTCGCGGGGGTCGAAGCCGACGCCCAGGCTGCGTTCCCACCGTACCTTGCCCACCCAGCCACCACCGACCTCGAACAGCTGCCCGCTGTCCTGGCACTGCTCGCTGCCCAGGTAAACCACCAGCGGGCTGACCAACTCGGGCTTGAGGCGTTCGAATACCTGTGGCGGGATCAGCCCTTCGGTCATGCGCGTGCCACCGGTGGGTGCGATGGCATTGACCAGCACGCCATACTTGCGCCCTTCAATGGCCAAGGTGCGGGTCAGGCCATACAAGCCCAGCTTGGCCATGCCGTAGTTGGCTTGGCCGAAATTGCCGTAGATACCTGATGTGGAAGCAGTGAAGATTACCCGCCCCCAGCTTTGCTCGCGCAGGTGCGGCCAAGCGGCGCGGGTTACTTTGAAGGCGCCTTCGACGTGCACCTGGTAAACCTGGTCCCAATCACTGTCGTCCATCTTGTGGAAGGTCTTGTCGCGCAGAATCCCGGCATTGTTCACCAGCACATCGAGCCGGCCGAAGCTGTCCAGGGCCTGTTCGACGATACGTGCACCGTCACTGACCGAATCGTGATTGGCCACCGCCGTGCCACCTGCAGCGCGGATCTCTTCCACCACCCGATCGGCCGCCGAAGCGCTGGCGCCTTCACCGTGGCTGGAACCACCAAGGTCGTTGACCACCACCTTGGCGCCACGCGCGGCGAACAGCAGCGCATGGGCGCGCCCCAGGCCACCACCGGCCCCCGTGACGATCACCACACGGTCTTGCAGACGTACCGGCTCGCTCATGCTCATGGCTCCAGGTCAGGTTGAAGACGTCGAGTGTCCGCCAGCCCCTGCCGGCGGACAATCAAGCTCACTCAGGCTGAATGCCAGGCAATAACGCTGAACGATTTCACCCGCTCAGGACCAGGCCACCTTCTGCGGCAAGTAGCTCAGCGGCTGTTCGCGAAAGGCCAGGTAGTGGCGCAGCACCTGCACGGGCGCTTCGGTGTGCGGGTAATGGCCAATGCCTTGCAGTTGCACCGTGTCCGGGTTGGGTACCAGTTGCCGATAGCGCTCGACCATGCGCGCGCCGGATAGCGGGTCGACCACACCATTGATGAAGCGCAGGGGCACACCCTCGCGCTGCAGTGCACCCACCCATCGCTCGCGATGCACCCGGCGCTCGGTCACGAAACCCACCAGCTTGTGCAGGATGCGCGTACCGCCATTCGAGGCAATCAGGCTCCAGAAATCATCCAGCGCACTTTCACTGGGGTGCGTGCATGGCCCGTACACCTGCGTGACATTACGCACCAGGTCGTCACGCCCGAATGAGCGCGCCACCAGCCAGCCCAGGCGGCTGAGCAGCAGCTTCTGAATCAGCAGCACCTGGCAGCTTTCAGCGAAAAGGCCGCTGTTGAGGAACACGCAACTGGCGATTTCCGCCCGCTGTTCATGGTGTCGCGACAGCAGTTCCTGAGCCACACTGCCGCCGTAATCATGTGCCAGCAGGTGCACAGGCTGGTCGACCTTGAGGTGGGCGAGCAGCGCCAGCTGCAGGTCGGCTTGCTCCATCAGGCTGTAGGCATGGTTGAGGGGTTTGGCCGAATCGCCAAACCCGAGCATGTCGCAAGCGATCACGCGAAAGCGCTGGGCCAGCGGCGTCCAGAGGTAATGCCAATCCCAACTGGCGGTCGGGAATCCATGCAGAAGCAGCAGGGGCTCTCCTTGCCCTGCCGTCCAGTAGCGGATGCTCTGGCCCCGGAATGAAAAACTCTGACTCCGGGTACGCCAGACGCACAATGGTATCTCGGCCAGAGGCATCAGAGTCGTCCCGGATAGGAGGGGGGGTTGAGGGTATAGGGCAAGGCTGCGGTCATTGCATGTCACCTCGGCACATACATGTGCTCTCTATGTCGAGGCTGAGTCTAGTCAGGCGCAGACCCTGTGAAACTTGCGTTGCCAGCCAGCTTGATGACCGAGCGAGTCAGTGGCACGAACGGTCATAGCAGCAGGGCCAGCAGCGGCGCGGCGAACAGGTTGAGCAAGCCGGTCAGGACCATGACCAGGCCGGCCACGGAACCTTCTTCGCGGCCCACTTCCTGGGCCCGGCTAACCCCCGCACCGTGCGCACCAACGCCGAACAGCGCGCCACGTGCCAGCGGTGTGCGCAGCGGCAGCCAGCGCAGCAGCACGCCGCCGAACATGGCACCGAGCACGCCGGTGAACATGACGAACACCGCTGTCAGCTCCGGCACCCCGCCCAAATCGTGGGCCAGGGGCATGGCGAAGGGCGTGGTGATCGAGCGCGGCACCAGCGACAGGCTGATCGCGTCATCCAGCGCCAGCAGGTGCGCCAATCCCCACGAGCTGCCGATCGACGCCGCACTGCCGGCGACCATGCCCACCAGCAACGCCGGCCAATGCCGCGCCAGCATGGCCCGCTGCTGCCAGATCGGTACCGCGAAGGCCACGGTCACCGGGCCGAGTACGCTCATCAGCCAGTGGGTGTTGCGCGCATACTCGGCATAGGCGGTGTGCAACGGCACGGCCACCGCCAGCAACAGTGCGGGCACCAGAATCAGCGGCGACATCAGGTAACGACCAGTACGCCGGTACAGCCAGCGGCTACCCAGGTACGCCAGCAGCGTCAGCGCCAGCCAGAACAGCGGCATGGGTTCAAGGCTCATGGCGCAACCTCCAGCGGCACACAACCTCGACGGTCACGGCCGTGACCACCATGACCATCAACGTGCTCACGGCAATCACCACCAGGATGCGCCAGCCTTCTTCGCGCACCAGGCTGCCGTAATCGAGCAGGCTCATCAGCGCGGGAATGAAAAACAGCAGCATTTCGGCCATCAGCCAGCCAGCGCCCATTTGCAGGGCGGCCGGCCTGACCACGCCGCAGGCGAACAGCAGCAGAAGCACGGCCAGGCCCATCACACCGCCCGGTACAGGCCAGCCCAACCAACCGGCCAACTGGCCACCCAACAGGAACAATGCCAATAGAGCCGCCAACTCAACGAGCAGGCGCAGGGACTTTTTCAATAACGCGGGTTTCATGGGGGGGCCTCGACAGGCCCTCATTTTAAGATTTGACTGCCTAGGCCAGAAGCGAATTGTTAGACTTACCACCATTCCATAATGGAATTCAGAGCATGGAATTCAAACAGTTGCGCAGCTTCATCGAGGTGGTTCATCGCGGCGGCTTTACTCAGGCCGCTCACACCCTGCATGTTAGTCAGTCGGCGGTAAGCAAGCAGGTTGCCCAGCTGGAGCAGGATCTGGGCCAGCCCTTACTCGAGCGCCAGGCTTCGCAACTGCACCTGACCGCTGCCGGGCGCATCGTGCTGGAACGTGGCGAAGCGTTGCTACGGCAACGCCAGGCCTTGCTCAGCGAGCTCGATGACCTGAGCCAGATGGCGCGCGGCGAACTGCGCCTGGGCCTGCCGATGCTGGGCAGCGATGCGCTGTTTGCCGGTTTGTTCGCCGAGTACCGGCGCCAGCACCCGAACATCTCGATTCAGTTGCTCGAAGGAGGCAGCCGCAGCGTCGAGCAGGCGGTGCGCAGTGGCGAACTGGAGCTGGGCGGCAGCCTGACGCCGAACGATCCGGCGTTCGAATATCAGCCGTTCTGCAACGAGCCGTTGGATGCGTTGCTGCCGGCGGGGCATGCATTGGCGGGGCAGATCCAGGTCACCCTGGGCCAATTGGCTGACACGCCCTTCCTGCTTTATCAGCGCAGTTTCGTGCTCAATGATCGGTTGCTCAAGGCATGCCAGCAGCAGGGCTTTACCCCGAAGGAAGGTGGGCGCAGTGGCCAGGCAGACTTTCTGGTGGCGCTGGTGGCGGCCGGCCAAGGCGTAGTGTTGCTGCCCCGGGTGGTGGCCAAAGCGCTGGAGCGCCCTGGGGTGGTGCGTTTGCCGTTGAGCGCGCCGGAGGATCTGCGCTGGGACATTGCGTTCATCTGGCGGCGGGGGGCGTATCTTTCGCGGGCGGCGCGGGCCTGGCTGGCGCTGGTGAGTGCGGGGGCAGGCACTCGGGAGTAGGCTGGTCGGCATGGCCTCATCGCGGGCAAGCCCGCTCCTACAGGTTATTCACAGCACTCAGGCTTGGCTGTAGGAGCGGGCTTGCCCGCGAAGAGGCCGGCGTGGCAGTAAAGAAACCTCAGGCTTTCAAAGCCTGCGCAAACGCCGCCAACCAAGGCTCGGCATCAGTCTCCGGGGTTACCGTCTCGCTGGCATCCAGCTGGAGCATCGGCTGCACTTCACGCACGCCCAGCTCTGCAAACAGCTCGCGCATCTGCTCGCCACCGCCGCAGTAGGTATCGCCATAACTGGAATCGCCCAAGGCAATCACCGCCCCCGGCAGGCCGCGCCAGGCGGCGGGCAGGGTGTCGCGGATAGTGCTGTACAACGGCATCAGATTATCGGGCAGCTCGCCCATGCCGGTGGTCGAAGTAACTGCCAGCAGCGCTTCGGGTGCAAAGCCTTCGAGGTCCTGCTGGGTGGCGCGGGCCGCGTGCCAGGCTTCGTAGCCTGCGGCCTTGAGCAACGACTCGGCGTGGCGGGCAACTTCTTCGGCGGTGCCGTACACCGAGCCGGAAATAATGGCGACTTTCATCGGGAAGTGGATTCCGAAACTGAGTGAAAACGTAGGATACTAGCATCCAGCGGTGGCAAAAGGCCGCCTGTACCAAAGTCCCTTCTTTGCCCAATGGCCCGAACATGATCAACGCGCAATTGCTGCAATCCATGGTCGATGCGTCCAACGACGGAATCGTGGTCGCCGAACAGGAAGGCGATGACACCATCCTGATCTACGTGAACGCGGCGTTCGAACGCCTGACCGGTTACAGCCGGGACGAAATTCTCTATCAGGATTGCCGCTTCCTGCAGGCGGATGACCGGGACCAGCTCGGCCGTGCACGCATCCGCAGGGCACTGATCGAAGGCCGTCCGTGCCGCGAAGTGCTGCGCAACTATCGCAAGGATGGCAGTGCCTTCTGGAACGAGTTGTCGATCACTCCAGTGAAAAGCGATGCCGATCAACGCACGTATTTCATTGGTATCCAGAAGGATGTCAGCCGCCAGGTGGAGCTGGAGCGTGAACTGGCTGAAATGCACGCGCGTCGGAATTTTGATGCGCACCTTTGAACCAAGCGCCTACGGCACGGTCAATCACGTTGAAGAAACCGTCACCTCCGAGTTCGATCATGCACGCCGATGCGCTTTTGACCCAGGATGAGCTGGATTTCATCCAGGACATGCAGCACTCCCCGCAATTGAACCTGGCCGACCCCATGTCGAGCCTGCTGGTCAATGGCGACCGTCGTATCCAGTCCTTGCTGGCTCGCCTCGTAGCCAACGAGCAAGTCACCCTGCAGGCGCAATTCAACAACCAGCAGATCAGCTTCCCGCTGCAGCTGGTAGAAGACGAATTCCACGCCGTACACGTGCAGATCGGCTCGCCGGAAATATACGAAGACGGCCCGATGCTGCGCCCTTGGCGCCTGTCGATGGACCAGCCCTGCGCGCTGCTGGATGCCAAGGGTCGGGTTAGCGGCCTGTTCGTGCGCGACATTTCGTTCAAAGGTGCGTTGCTGGAAGTCCGCGGCATGCCGGAGGCACCCTCACGCTTCGACCTGCGTTTCGCGCCAGGGGGCATCCCGGCCATCACGCTGCATGGCCGCCTGCGCCGACGAATCGGCCCGGACCTCGCAGCCTATGACCTCAGCCGCAGCCCGGCTGAAGAAATTGACCGCCTGCGTGAATACATCCTTCAGGCGCATCGCCAGGCCCACCCGGAGCTGCACGCTCAGGTATCGAGCTGACCTGCCAGATACTGCCGCAGCCGCCGGCGCATCAGGTCACCCTCCGCGCCCAGGCACGCCACCGGGCTGCCTGCCAGACTCTCCTGGGCCATTTCGCCCGCCTCGCCCGCCAGTAGCAATGGGCAATCCAGGCCGACTGCGAGCCGGTTCAAGCGTTTGCTCAGCTCGGCTGTGGGTGCGTGATTGGAGAACAAAACCAGCGCATCCGGCTTGAGCCTGCCGCACACCACGGCCAGCTCGTCCAATGGCTGCCCAGGCATCAGCAGAGTCGCCCCGACATCGTCGCTGCACAGCAGCAAGCCGGTGACCAGCAGTTCCAGCTCCATACATTGCCCAGGCAACGGCGCCACCAGTACGCTGCGCCTGCGCGGTAGGCGGGTAAGCTGCAGGCGCGAGAAGACCCGGGCACGCAGAAATTGATCGAGAAACAGCCATTCACTGGTCTGGCCGAACGCCCCCTGCCCCGCCGCCAGGTCGTGCCAGACCGGCATGAATACCTCGGCGAACACCTGATCCTGGCTGATGGTGGCGAACACCTTGTCGAACAGCCGGTCCAGGCTGCCGGCATCGAAACGCTGCACCGCCTCCCGCAACTGAGCTTGCCAGCGAGCGGCGCACCCCGCCGGGAGCATGTCCTGCAAGTGCGCCTGACCGCGGGCGAGAATGCTGCCAACCTTGCTCACTGCAACACCGCGCTCAAGCCAGCCGAGGATACGGCGGATATCGTCGACATCCGCTTGCGAATACAGCCTGTGACCGCTGTCGGTACGGGTTGGCTGGATCAGACCGTAGCGCCGCTCCCAGGCGCGCAGGGTCACCGGATTGACCCCCGTGAGCCGGGAAACTTCACGTATCGGGAACAGGTCCTGGTGTTCCAGCCCTGCTTCGACGTGCGTGGTACGTCCCTGTTTGTTCATTGCACTGAATAACCTGTGCGCGGAAGTTGAACGCGCATTCTACTACGAGCCACCACCCCACAGGTTAGCGACCGTTTGCCACCCGATATTTCCCGATCGAGGCGTTTGAGCGATAATTCGCGCCCGATTCTTGCATGTACGCCTGCGTTGCCCACCACCCCGGGCACGCAGACAAGGGGCCGGCTACCCGCCCACCCCGTCGCCAGGAGATACACGATGTCTACCCCTCCCGTCACCTTGATGGTGTCGCGCCGCGCCGCTCAAGGCCGCTACCAGGACCTGCTGGCCTGGCTGCACGAAGGCGAGCAGCTGGCCACCGACTTCCCCGGCTACCTCGGTTCGGGCATCCTTGCTCCGCCCCGCGATGGCGATGAATTCCAGATCATTTTCCGCTTCAGCGACGAACCTACGCTGCATGCATGGGAGCATTCGGCCTCGCGTCGCGCCTGGCTGCAACGCGGCAACGGCCTGTTCGAGCGCCCCAAAGAGAGGCGCGTGAGCGGCATTGACGACTGGTTTGGCACCCATACAGTGCAAAAACCGCCACGCTGGAAGCAGGCTGTGGCGATCTGGCTGGCGTTTTTCCCGGTATCGCTGCTGTTCAACGTCCTGTTCGGCCATTGGCTGGCAGGGCTGGAGCTGGTGCCGCGGGTGATGCTCAGCACCCTGGCCCTGACGCCAGTGATGGTCTACCTGTTCATCCCCCTCTCCACCCGCCTGCTGGCGAACTGGCTGCACGCCTCGCCGCCCACTGCCGCTGCACTGCGCGGCCGCTGAGGGCAGGCCATACAAGAGGGAAACAGTTCGGGTATGCTGGGCGGCAACGACAGGATAGACAAGTTGACCGCCCGCACATGAACAGCCCAATTCTCGTTACCGGAGCCAGCCAGCGCGTCGGGCTGGCCCTGGCCCTTGAACTGGCAGAGGCCGGCCATACCGTGGTCAGTGCCAGCCGCAGCGCCCAGCCACACGCCGCACACCGGAACATCGTGCAGTTCCAGGCCGACCTGTGCCTGGCCGCCGACCGCCAGGCGCTGATCGACTACCTGCAGCTGCATTACGACGGGCTGCGCGCGATCATCCACAACGCATCATTGTGGCTGGACGACGGCCTGGACAACCTCGAGACCATGTTCCGACTGCACGTCGAGGCGCCGTACCACCTGAACCTGGCCCTGGGCGACCTGCTGGCCAAGGTCGACAAGGCCGACATCATTCATATCTGCGACGAAACCTCGTCGCGCGGCAGCAAGAGCCATATCGGCTACGCCGCCACCAAGGCTGCGCTGCAGAACATGGTGCTGTCGTTCGCCGAAAAGTACGCGCCCAAGGTGCACGTCAACGGTATCCTGCCCGGGCTGCTGATCCTCAAGGAAGGGGGTGACGAAGCCTACCGCCAGCAAACCCTGAACAAGGCCCTGCTGCCGTTCGAACCCGGCGCCGGCCCGCTGATCGAGACGGTCAAGTACCTGCTCGCCAGCCAGTACAGCACCGGCAGCCAGGTGGTCATCAACGGTGGCCGCCACCTGAAGAACCGCATGACTTGAGAGAAGCCCATGACCCCTCAACAACAGCTCGAACTCGAAGCCGCCGCCTTCCGGCGCCTGGTCGCACATCTGCAAAACCGCACCGACGTGCAGAACATCGACCTGATGAACCTTTCCGGCTTCTGCCGCAACTGTTTGTCCAAGTGGTACAAGGCCGCTGCCGACGAGCAGCAGGTCGACATCAGCCTGGATGACGCCCGTGAAGCGGTGTATGGCATGCCCTATGCCGAGTGGAAAGCCCAGTACCAGAAAGAAGCCAGCGCCGACCAGCAAGCGGCGTTCGAAAAAGGAAAACCTCGTGACTGATCTGAATACCCTGCGCGCCAGCCTGGCCAGCGGCCAACACGCCTTTGCCGACACCCTGGCGTTCATCGCTGCCAACTACAGCTACCAGCCTCAAGCGTTCAACAATGGCGGTGTGGAAAACGCCGCCGGGCAGAACGAAGGCTCGTGCAAGACCTTGGGCCTGGCCCTGCTGGAAGGCCTGAGCGACCAGGAGGCCCTGCTGGCCTTCGGCGAACACTACCGCGATGTGGTGGCCACGCCTGAGGGCAGTGACCATGGCAATATCCGGGCGCTGATCAAGCATGGCCTGGCGGGTGTGAAATTCACCGGCCAGCCGCTTTCGCGCAACGCCTGATAGTGCCGGGGCCGCCATGCGCCCCAATCGCCGGCAAGCCGGATCCCACAGGTTTGGACTGCCCTCAAGAACTGGGCACCAATCCAACCCTTGGGGGCAGCCCAGGTGGTTTCACAAGCCTAGAGTGCTGTGCATTCCCTGTGGGAGCCGGCTTGCCGGCGAAAGGGCCGGGCAGGCACCATCAGCTGATGATCTGCCCCGGCCTGCTAGCCAACAACGCACCGCGCTGCAACCACTCCAGCGCAATCGGCCACAGGCTCTCGCGGAAGCGGTCATGGAAAAACGCGAAATGGCCAATGTCCTCAACCGAGATATCCACAGGCGCGATCCGCAGGTGCTGATGTTCAGCGCCCTGCAAATAGCCTAGCAACCGCTTTGTAGCCGCCACCGTGCCAAACGGGTCATCGGTCAGGCTGATGGCCAGCGTCGCCGCCCGCACATGAGCAAACGGCAACTGATCCAACATACGCCCGCTGGGCCGGTGCTCAAAGCGCGGGGTTCGGGTCGCCCAGTCCTGCACCACGCCTGCTGGCGTGTCTTCCATCCAGCCCAGCCGCTTGCCGGGGAAGTAACCGAACACGCGAGTCAGCAACGGCATCGCCACATGCCACTTGCCGAACAGCCGCCAACGCTGATCGGCCGCGTAATCGCGCCAGTAGGCAAACTGCGCACCTACCATCACCACACGCCGCACCTGCCCGGCAGACGGCGCGAGCCCCACGGCGCAACCGCCAAAACTGTGCCCGACCACATCCACCGGCTGGCCGGGGAACGCCTGCGCGGCGTGCGCCAGCATGGCTT
Organism: Pseudomonas sp. NPDC012596; assembly: GCF_042902325.1. Taxonomy (NCBI): domain Bacteria; kingdom Pseudomonadati; phylum Pseudomonadota; class Gammaproteobacteria; order Pseudomonadales; family Pseudomonadaceae; genus Pseudomonas; species Pseudomonas sp. NPDC012596. The sequence goes on from NZ_JBIBEB010000023.1 coordinate 52,462, forward strand.
CGAAATCCAGCCGGCCCCAGTCGCTCCACGACGCCTGGAAGCGGTGCAAGGAGGGCGGCCGGGACTCGCCGATCCCCCGGTAGTCATAGGTCAGCACATCGCAGCCTTGAGCGAACAGGTAGTCGGCAAAACGGGAGTAATAACGGCAGCGCACGGACGTGGCAGCGTTGATGATCACCAGCGGGCGCTGGGGGTTGGCCTGGGTGTGGCGCCAGCAGAAGCCACCGAGGCTGTAGCCGTCGGCTGCGGTCTGGCGAAAGGGCGTGGCCGGTTGGGTGAGGCTGCTCATGGCGCGCTTCCTGTTGTTGTGCGCCAACGCTAGCAAAAAATCGTGTGCCTGTACCGGCCTCTTCGCGGCGGTTCGGCGCCCCGACAAGCCCGCTCCCACCGGATTCCTTGTGGGAGCGGGCTTGTCGGGGCGCCGAACCGCCGCGAAGGGGCCAGCCCGGTTTCAGCTTACAGCTCGATGCAGTCGAACTTCACATCGGTCGCCACGTCTTCGTCATAGTTGACGTCAGCGCGCTCGAAGCCGAACAGGTTGAGGAACTGCTTCTTGTAACCGGCGTAGTCGGTCAGTTCGAACAGGTTCTCGGTGGTCACCTGTGGCCACAGAGCCTTGCAGTCATTCTGCACGTCGTCACGCAGCTCCCAGTCGTCCAGGCGCAGGCGACCCTTCTCGTCGACTTCGGCCGGCGCACCGTCGGCGCGATACAGGCGGTCGCGGTACATGCGGTCCAGTTGGTCCTGGGTGCCTTCGTGAACGCCTTTCTCCTGCATGATCTTGAAGACCATTGACAGGTACAGCGGCATCACAGGGATAGCCGAGCTGGCCTGAGTCACCACCGACTTGAGCACGGCCACGTTGGCGCCGCCTTTGACTTTGTCATCCAATGTCTTATTCAGGCGCGTGGCAGTTTCGTCCAGGTCCTGCTTGGCCTTGCCCAGCGCACCGTGCCAGTAGATCGGCCAGGTGATGTCGCTGCCGATGTAGCTGAAGGCCACGGTGCGTGCACCTTCGGCCAGCACGTCGGCGCCGGCCAGGGCGTCGATCCACAGCTGCCAGTCCTGGCCACCCATGACGGTGACAGTGTCGGCGATTTCCTGCTCGGTGGCCGGCTCGATGCTGGCCTCGATGATGGTGTCTTTGTTGGTGTCGATGGCAGTCGACTTGTACGGCTCGCCGATTGGCTTGAGCGCGGAGCGGATCACTTCACCGGTCTGTGGCAGCTTGCGCACCGGCGAGGCCAGCGAGTAAATGACCAGGTCGACCTTGCCGCCCATTTCATTCTTGATCAGCTCGATGACCTTGGTGCGGGCTTCGTCGGAGAAGGCGTCACCGTTGATCGACTTGCTGTACAGGCCCTCGGCCTTGGCGAACTTGTCGAAAGCCGCGGAGTTGTACCAGCCAGCGGTACCGGCCTTGGTCTCGGTACCTGGTTTCTCGAAGAACACGCCCAGGGTGTCGGCTTTGAAGCCGAAGGCTGCGGTGATGCGGGCCGCCAGGCCATAGCCGCTGGATGCGCCGATGACCAGGACCTTCTTCGGGCCATCCTCGCGCACGCCAAGCTTGCGGGTGGCTTCGATCTGGTCACGGACGTTGAGCTCGCAGCCCTTCGGGTGAGTCGTGGTGCAGATGAAACCGCGAACCTTAGGATGAATGATGGCCAATGTCTGTACCTCGTCAGGTTTATGCAGGGAAGCGCCGCCTTGGGCGATTCCGTTTGATCAGAGGGTGAGACTACCCCCGCAGGTTATCCGACACATATTACGGGGTGTTTGAGGGGATGCAAAACTGCGCTTGCCCGCGAGGAGGCCGCCTCACGGCCATGCATCACTCATCAGGGTCAGGCGTGCGACGGCGCCCGGTGATCATCGACAGCGGCAGGTTTTCGCGCAGGCGCACGCTTTCGACGATGGCCGCCAGCACGTGTACGCACACCAGCACCAGCACGGCGTCTGCCAGCAAGCTGTGCACGTCCGTGGGCCAGTCGGCGCCCCACAGTGCGTCGATTTCCTGCGAGGCCCAGCCGGTCAGCCCCAGCCCGGTGATACCGGCCAGCATCAGCAGCATTACCAGTGCACCGATCGGTGAATGCCCCAGCCGATGGTACGGCTCACCCCGCAGCAGCGCCCGTGCATGCGCCGCAAGCCGCGCAGGCGTCGGCCAGAAGTCAGCCCAACGCGCACTCTGCGGCCCGACGAAGCCCCATACCAGGCGCACCACGACACAGCCCAGTGCGTAATAACCGAGCCACTGGTGCCAGTCGTCACCCTCTTCGGTGAAAAAGTAATCGGCAATGAACACGGTGGCGAAAGACAGGTGGCACAGCCGCAGGAGCGGGTCCCACAGCTGTACCGTTGGCGTCTGCATCAGTCTTCGATCTCGGTCTTGACCGCTTTGCCAGTGACAGGGTCATGGTAGATCTCGACCTTCTTGCCGTCCTTGTTGAAGCCGTAGATTTCGTAGCAGTTGCCTTTGGTGACCTTGAACTTGTTGATCTTGTAGCCCTGTTCCTTGAGCTGCGCCTGAAACTTTTCCTGGTCTTGCCAGGTGCTTTTGTCAGCGGTGGTGCATTGGGTGGCGGCGAATGCACTGCTGCAGCCAACGAGCAAGGTGAGAGCGATCAGGGTACGCATGGCAATGAGCTCCGGTCTGTTGAGTGAACAGCATGAGGCGCGTGCAGCCCAATCAAGCTTAGCCAGCGGTGCAAGGTTTGCCTGCTGCGGCCCTTCAAGCCATTCATTTGCTTTTCACATCAATGGCAAAGAAAAACAAACTTAACAAATGAGCCAAACCCACCGAAGCTGAAGGCACCGCGCCCGCTCGGCGCCCACCTGTACACGGAGAACAACAAGATGAACGATGTGGTCATCGTCGCCGCAACCCGTACCGCCATCGGCAGCTTCCAGGGCGCCCTGGCCACGGTGCCCGCCGTCGACCTCGGCGCGGCCGTGATCAAGCGTTTGCTGGAGCAGACCGGGCTGGACCCGGCGCAGGTCGACGAAGTGATCCTGGGCCAGGTGCTCACCGCCGGTGCCGGGCAGAACCCCGCCCGCCAGGCCGCGATCAAGGCCGGCCTGCCCTACAGCGTGCCGGCGCTCACCCTGAACAAAGTCTGCGGCTCGGGCCTCAAGGCCCTGCACCTGGCGGCCCAGGCCATCCGTTGCGGCGATGCCGAGGTAGTGATTGCGGGCGGCCAAGAGAACATGAGCCTGGCCCCTTACGTGATGCCTTCGGCGCGCACCGGCCAGCGCATGGGCCACGGCCAGCTGGTCGACAGCATGATCAGCGACGGCCTGTGGGATGCCTTCAACGACTACCACATGGGCATCACCGCAGAGAACCTGGTCGAGCAATACAGCCTCAGCCGCGAACAACAGGATGCTTTCGCCGCCGAGTCGCAGCGCAAGGCTGTGGCGGCTATCGAGGCTGGCCGTTTCCAGGACGAAATCACGGCGATCGTGATGCCACAGAAAAAAGGCGCCCCCAAGGTCTTCGACCGTGACGAGCAGCCACGTCCGGACACTACCGCCGATTCCCTGGCCAAGCTGCGCCCGGCCTTCAAGAAAGACGGCAGCGTCACTGCGGGCAACGCTTCCAGCCTGAACGACGGCGCTGCAGCGGTGCTGCTGATGAGCGCTGCCAAGGCCAAGGCCCTGGGCCTGCCGGTGCTGGCGAAGATTGCCGCGTACGCCAGTGCGGGTGTAGACCCGGCGATCATGGGCATCGGCCCGGTATCGGCTACCCAACGCTGCCTGGACAAGGCGGGGTGGCAGCTGGCCGAACTGGACCTGATCGAGGCCAATGAGGCGTTTGCTGCACAGGCACTGGCGGTGGGCAAGGCGCTGGAATGGGATGCGACGCGGGTCAACGTGAATGGTGGGGCGATTGCCCTCGGCCACCCGATTGGGGCATCGGGGTGCCGGGTGCTGGTGACCTTGCTGCACGAGATGATCAAGCGCGATGCCAGAAAGGGCCTGGCCACCCTGTGCATTGGGGGCGGGCAGGGTGTGGCGTTGGCCATCGAGCGTTGATCGGGGGTTGTTGCAAGCAGTGCGGGCCTCTTCGCTGCACGCCAGCACAGCGCTGAAGAGGCCCTCGGATAGGGAGTGATCAGGCGGCAGCAGCGCGCATGTCCAGACTTGCCAGCCGGGCTACCTCCTGGCACTTCTGCACGGCGAAGGTCAGGTCGACCGGGTTGTGCAGCAGCGAGCAGGACGGCGCGACCCACAGGCGATCACCCAGGCGTTCGGCCGCATGACGCAGCACGTCTGCCGCCCTTTCCAGGTCGCACGCCCCTGCGGCGCTGCCATTTACCAGGCCCAGCGACAGCACCTTGTAGGCCGGCAGGCGATCAAGAAGGGTGGGGTACTGATCCGGCGCACGCACCAGGTCGATGTGCAGGCCATCGACCGGCAGGTTGGCGGCCAGGCCGAGGTTTTGTTCCAGGCCACCGAAGTAGGTGGTCACCAGTTTTTTCAGCGGTGCGCGCTGGAGGATGTTGTACACGCGCTCATAGGCGTTCTTCCATTCCTGTGGCAGGTCGAGGACCAGAATCGGCTCGTCGATCTGTACCCACTCCACGCCCTGTGCGGCCAGGCGGTTGAGGATCTGGTCGTACAGCGGCAGCAGGCGATCGACCAGCTCCAGCTTGTCGAAATTTGCACCCTTGGCCTTGCCCAGCCACAGGTAGGTGAGCGGGCCGATGATCACCGGCTTGATGGCGTGGCCCAAGGCCTTGGCTTCGTCCACCTCATCGAACAGTTGCTCCCAGCTCAGCGCGAACTGCTGGTCAGCGGTGAACTCGGGGACCAGGTACTGGTAGTGGGTGTCGAACCATGCGGTCGTTTCCTGAGCCCCTTGGGCCATGGCAAACAAGGTCTGCAGGGTTGGCTTGGCACCCTCCTCGCCACGCAGGTGTTCGGGCATCACACCGAAGGTCAGCGAGTGGGTCAGCACCTGGTCATACCAGGCGAAATCGCCGACCGGGAGCAATTCGATACCGGCATCCTTCTGGGCCTGCCAGTGAGCGGCGCGCAACTCACGGCCAACCTTGCGCAAGCCTGCCTCGTCCAGCTCACCGTTACAGAAGGCCGCCTGGGCTTTCTTCAGCTCGCGATCACCACCGATGCGCGAAAAACCCAGGTTGTGTGCCAGTGCCATGTCGTGTCTCTCAAAACCCAGAAAAAGAATGAGAGAATTTTCAAGCGAAGCGCATTTCGAAACAAACTCATTAAATTTGAGATGAACTCAAGTATTGCTCATGATCGCCCTGCAGCTTGTCTTGATCAGAGCAGCATCCTGCGCCCTTGGACATGACCGCGCCCGCGCTCTGCCGCACAATGCCACCCTGATCAATCCAGGTGCCACCCACCATGAGCCTGCTGAAATCGGCGCTGCACGAAAAGCACTTCGTCTGCGTCATGGAGTTTGTGCCCAAGCCCTCGGCCGAGCGCTTCGCCGCCATGGAGGCGATCATGGCCCGTGCGCACCTGTGCGGCTGGCCGATGACCGTGGCCATCGGCGACCGGGTCGGCAGCCCGCTCGACCTCTCGCCCCTGGATGCCCTGTCCAGTTTCAGCTCGCCCGTCCCTGCCCTGCCCCATTTCTCCGGCAAGGACCGCGAACGCCACCATCTGCTTGCGCAACTGCAGCGCATGGACGCCGCCGGCCTGGACCAATTGCTGCTACTGACCGGTGACCGCCTGCCTGGCCACCAGCCAGGCGAACGCCCGGTGCGCTACCTCGAGTCGGTGGCGGCGCTGCAGATCGCTCGCCAGGCCTGCCCCCATTGGCTGCTCGGCGCCGCGCTCAACCCGTTCAAATACCGTGAGGAAGAAGGCGGCGCGCAGTACTTCAAGGCCGAGAAGAAGCTCGCTGCGGGCGCTGACTTCCTCACCTTGCAACTGGGCTTCGATGCCAGCAAGCATCAGGAGGCCATGCAATGGATGAGCCGCCAGGCCGCCCCAAAACCCATGCTCGCCTGCCTGATGAGCCTGACTCATGGCCGTGCGACGATGCTCGAGCATGTCGCCGGCGTGACCGTCTCGCCGTCCATGCGCGACATGCTCGAAGCCGAAGCGGCTGTGTCCAAGGCCTACGCCCAGGCGCGCAGTGTCGATCGCCTGGCCTTGCAGATCATTGGTGTGAAGTTGATGGGTTACGCCGGGGTGCACCTGTCGGGTATTCACGAGCTCAAGCAACTGCTCGCCTTGGAACAACGCCTGGAACACTGGCAGGCACGCATCCACGCGCTGGACCAGTGGGCGCCCGCCTGGGCCCAGAGCTGGCAGATGCCGGGCCTGCCAGCGGTAACCTTCCACCCACCGCAAGCGGCCTGGCGTCAGGGTGAGTCGAAGGTCAGTGCAACCCGCAGAGAAACGCTGCGCTATCACCTGCTGCATGCGTTTCACGCGCTGCTGTTCAGCCGCACCAACTGGCTGAGCAAGACCTTTGGCTGGGCCGTGCGGCGACCACTCTGGAACACGCGCCGGGGCTCTCGTTGGCTACATGGCCTGGAGCGCAGCGTGAAACGGCCGTTGCTGGGCTGTGACACCTGCGGCCGTTGCCGGCTCGAAGACACCTTGTATGTGTGCCCGGAAACCTGCCCCAAGGGCCTGGCCAACGGCCCCTGTGGTGGTACTGCGCTGAACCGCTGCGAGTTCGGCGACCGTGAATGCATCCACAGCGTCAAATACCGCACCGCCAAGGCCGTGCGCCAGACTGCCGTGCTCAGCGAGCGGCTGATCCCGTGCATCGACGCCGAAACACGCCACCGCAGCTCGTGGCCGCAGTGGTTCGACGCCTCGGCGCCGCGCCGGTTCAGCCCCCAGCCAGTGCCTCGAAACCAGCCCGAATCTTCGCCTCCGGCAGTTCATCGGCAATGAACACCATCACGCTCTCGCGGGTTTCGCCATCGGCCCACTCGGCATCCCAGTCGAAACCATAGAGCTTGAGCACGCCCTGGAACACCAGGCGGCGGTCGTCACCGGCAATGTTGAGCACGCCCTTGTAGCGCAGCAGTTGCTTGCCGTGAGTTTCCAGCAGCTCGTTCATGAAGTCGCTGAGGCGGTCGATGTCCAGCGGCACTTCGGTACGCAGCACCAACGTGGAGATCCGATCCGGTGTGGCGGGTTTCAACACCGGGCGCAGGGCCGGTTTCAGGTTGGCCCCCAGGTCGGGGTTGAGGTTGAAACCGCGCACATCGAGCAGTTCGGCCAGGTCGATGCTGCCATGTTCCACCACACGGATGGCCGCTCGGCCATTGATGCGCGCCAGGCGCTCGCGCAGGGCTTCTACCGCAGCCGGCTCGACCAGGTCGGTCTTGCTCAGCAGCAGGCGATCGGCAAACCCGACCTGGGCCTGGGCGATGGTCTGGGTCAGGTGCAGTTCGGCATGGGCGGCATCGACCAAGGTGATGATGCCGTCGAGGATGTAGCGGTCGCGCAGGTCCTCTTCGATGAAGAAGGTCTGCGCCACCGGCGCCGGGTCAGCCAGGCCGGTGCATTCGATCACCAGGCGGTCGAAGGCGATCTCGCCGGCGTCCAGGCGCTCAAGCAGCAGGTACAGCGCGCGGGTCAGGTCGCCATGGATGCTGCAGCACACACAGCCGTTGGCCAGGGTCATGACCTGCACCGGCTCGTCGCCCAGCAGCTGGCTGTCGATGCCGGCCTCGCTGAACTCGTTTTCGATCACGGCGATTTTCAGGCCGTGCTCGGCCTTGAGCATGTGCTTGAGCAAGGTGGTCTTGCCGGCACCGAGAAAGCCGGTCAGCACGGTTACGGGAATAGGCGTCTGCACGCAGAAATCTCCTGAAGCTGAAAATGACTGTGGGAGCCCACAGGCTCCCACAGGTTCACGCAGTGTGCCGGCTCAGCAGCACTTGGGGCCGGACTTGCCACCGTAGCGGGCTTCCTGGCGTTCGCGGAAGAACGCCTCGTAGCTCATTACCGGCTTGTCCGGGTGCTTGGTCTGCATGTGCTCGACATAGTTGTCGTAGTCGGGCATGCCGACCATCAGGCGGGCTGCCTGCCCCAGGTACTTACCCAGTCGACCCAGGTCGTTGAACATCGCAGCATTCCTCTCAAGCGTCAGGCAGAGCCTGGAACGGGGTTTCCTTGTCGGTGCGCTCCTTGCGGCCAAGGGCGGCGTAGCCAACCTTGACGGCGAAGAACAGCACGCTGAACACCACTATCAGGAACAGCACGGTCAGGCCTGCGTTGGTGTAGGCGTTGTAGATCACGTGCTGCATCTGCCCGATGTCCTTGGCCGGGGCCAGTACCTGGCCGGCGTCCAGCGCGGTGCTGTACTTCTTGGCCAGGGCCAGGAAGCCAACGGCCGGGTTCGGGTCGAACAGCTTGATCAGGCCCGCGGTGGTGGTGCAGATCAGCAGCCACACGGCTGGCAGCAGGGTGACCCAGACGTAGCGCTGGCGCTTCATCTTGATCAGCACCACGGTGCCGAGCATCAGGGCGATACCGGCCAGCATCTGGTTGGAGATGCCGAACAGCGGCCACAGGGTGTTGATGCCACCCAGCGGGTCGATCACGCCCTGGTACAGCAGGTAGCCCCACAGCGCCACGCAGCCGGCGGTGCCGATCAGGTTGGCTGTCCACGACTCGGTGCGTTTCAGGGCCGGGACAAAGCTGCCCAGCAGGTCCTGCAGCATGAAGCGGCCCGCGCGGGTACCGGCGTCCACTGCAGTCAGGATGAACAGCGCCTCGAACAGGATCGCGAAGTGGTACCAGAAGGCCATGGTGTTTTCACCCGGCAGCACCTGGTGCAGGATCTGCGCAATACCCACCGCCAGCGTCGGAGCACCACCGGCACGGGCCAGGATGGTGTGCTCGCCAATGTCACGGGCAACCGCTTCAAGCTGCTCAGGGGTGATCAGGAAGCCCCAACTGCTGACCGTCTGCGCCACCGAAACGACGTCGGAGCCCACCACGGCGGCCGGGCTGTTCATGGCGAAATACACGCCCGGCTCGATTACCGAAGCGGCGACCATGGCCATGATGGCAACGAACGACTCCATCAGCATGCCGCCGTAGCCGATGTAACGGGCGTTGGTTTCGTTGTCCAGCAGCTTAGGCGTGGTTCCCGAGGAGATCAGCGCGTGGAAACCGGACACCGCACCACAGGCGATGGTGATGAACAGGAACGGGAACAGAGTGCCCTTCCATACCGGGCCAGTGCCGTCGGTGAACTGGGTCAGCGCAGGCATTTTCAGCTCTGGCGCGATGATCAGAATACCGATGGCCAGGCCGACGATGGTGCCGATCTTGAGGAAGGTCGACAGGTAGTCACGCGGCGCCAGCACCAGCCATACCGGCAGCACGGCAGCGACAAAACCATAGCCCACCAGCATCCAGGTGATTTGCACGCCAGTGAAGGTGAACGCCGGGCCCCACACCGGGTCCGCGGCAATCTGGCCCCCCAGCCAGATCGACGCCAGCAGCAGCACCACGCCGACCACCGAGATTTCGCCGATGCGGCCCGGGCGGATATAGCGCATGTAGATGCCCATGAACATCGCGATCGGGATGGTCGCCATCACCGTGAACATGCCCCATGGGCTCTCGGCCAGGGCCTTGACCACGATCAGCGCCAGCACCGCAAGGATGATGATCATGATCAGGAAGCAGCCGAACAGGGCGATGGTGCCCGGGATGCGGCCCATTTCCTCGCGCACCATGTCGCCCAGCGAGCGACCGTTACGGCGGGTGGACAGGAACAGGACCATGAAGTCCTGCACCGCACCGGCCAGCACCACGCCGGCGATCAGCCAGAGCGTGCCGGGCAGGTAGCCCATCTGCGCAGCGAGCACAGGGCCGACCAGGGGGCCGGCGCCTGCAATAGCGGCGAAGTGGTGACCGAAGAGGATGTGTTTGTTGGTCGGGACGTAGTCCAGGCCGTCATTGTTGAGTACAGCGGGGGTGGCCCGGCGGGCATCGAGTTGCATCACCTTGGTGGCGATGAACAGGCTGTAGTAGCGATAGGCGACCAGGTAGATGGCCACTGACGCGACTACGATCCACAAGGCATTGATCGCCTCGCCGCGACGCAGGGCAACCACACCCAGCGCGCAGGCTCCTATGACTGCCAGCGCCAGCCACGGAATGTGGCGTAGCAGGCTATTATTGTTGTTCATGGTTTGCTTCCAGCTGGTGGATTGGAAAGACCGCCCACCGAGTCTAGGGCCAGTCATCGCGCATTGCCACACTTGCTTTGGTCTAGAGCCTCTGCGGCCAGATTGCGGTACCTGATAGCCACACAGGATTAACTATAGTCAGGATGAACCCCGGAGGGCTTGCCCATGCGCCAACACGACGAACGTCGCCGTTTTCAACGCATCGAGTTCGATGCCCCCGCCGAGTTGCGCCAGGGGAACCGCCGCTGGCCGGCAAAACTCATCGATCTTTCGCTCAAAGGCCTGCTGGTAGAACGCCCGAGAAACTGGGACGCCGACCTGACCCAGGATTTCGACGCGATCATCCACCTCGACCGGTATACCCGCGTGCAGATGCAAGTCGAACTGCGTCACGAGGAGCCTACTCGCCTGGGTTTCGTGTGCCTGTTCATCGACGTCGAGTCGATGACGCATTTGCACCGTCTTGTGGAATTGAACCTCGCTGACAGCACCGAAATGATGCGTGAGCTGCGTCAACTCATCGAATAATGGAATCTCTTAGCTAGCTTAGATTTTTCCCACCTTGCGTTTCTTGTCTACCCAGACAGCTTCACGCCTGGGTAGCAGTGCTTTGTACACAGCCCTCTAGCACAGCATCTACCCACTTGGTACGCGATCTGCATCAGGGTCTTGCACACACTGCAAGGCCGCTTGTTCGCGCTCCAATCAAAATATTGTATACAATTCTTGTGGCAATCATTTGTAGGAAGTGTCTACAGTAGCGGCACAACAATAAACAGAGAGCCTGCTCAATGACTACGTCCCCTAGCACGTCTCCCGCCAAGCGCCCCGAGGACGAAAACCTCGGCCTTGGTGCCAACCTGGCTTATGGTCTGCAGCATGTGCTGACCATGTATGGCGGGATCGTCGCAGTACCCCTGATCCTGGGGCAGGCCGCGGGCCTGAACGGTGCCGAGATCGGCATGCTGATCGCCGCTTCGCTGTTTGCCGGTGGCCTGGCCACGCTGTTGCAAACGCTTGGCCTGCCCTTCTTCGGTTGCCAGTTGCCGTTGGTACAAGGCGTGTCTTTCGCCGGCGTGGCAACCATGGGGGCGATTCTCAGCAGCGAGGGCGGTGGTGGTTTGCCTGGTGTGCTGGGCGCGGTCATGGCGGCTTCGCTGATCGGCTTCCTGATCACCCCGGTGTTCTCGCGTATCACCAAGTTCTTCCCACCGCTGGTCACCGGCATCGTCATCACCACCATCGGCCTGACCCTGATGCCGGTGGCGGCGCGCTGGGTGATGGGCGGCAACAGCGCTTCGCCGGAATTCGGCAGCATGGCCAACATCGGCCTGGCGGGGCTGACCTTCGCCATCGTGCTGCTGCTGAGCAAGCTGGGCAGCGCGACCATTTCGCGGCTGTCGATCCTGCTGGCGATGGTGTTCGGTACCCTGATCGCCTGGGCGCTGGGCATGACCGACTTCAGCAAGGTCGCCGAAGGCCCGATGTTTGCCTTCCCCACGCCGTTCCACTTCGGCATGCCGACTTTCCACATCGCGGCCATCCTGTCGATGTGCATCGTGATCATGGTGACGCTGGTGGAAACCTCGGCAGACATCCTCGCCGTGGGTGAGATCATCGACACCAAGGTCGACTCCAAACGCCTGGGCGATGGCCTGCGCGCCGACATGGCGTCGAGCATCCTGGCACCGATCTTCGGCTCCTTCACCCAGAGCGCCTTCGCTCAGAACGTCGGCCTGGTGGCCGTGACCGGGGTCAGAAGCCGCTACGTGGTGGCCACCGGTGGCGTGATCCTGGTCGTGCTCGGCCTGCTGCCGGTCATGGGCCGGGTGATTGCCGCAGTCCCGACACCGGTACTCGGCGGGGCAGGCATCGTGCTGTTCGGCACCGTGGCGGCCAGTGGCATTCGTACCCTGTCGAAAGTCAACTACAAGAACAACGTCAACCTGATCATCGTCGCCGCTTCGCTGGGCTTCGGCATGATCCCGATTGCCGCGCCGAGCTTCTACCACCAATTCCCGAACTGGTTCGAGACCATCTTCCACTCGGGCATCAGCTCGGCGGCGATCATGGCTATCCTGCTGAACCTGATCTTCAACCACTTCACGGCCGGCAACTCGGACCAGCAGTCGGTATTTGCCGCGGCCTACGAACGGACCATCCAGTATTCGGACATCTCCTCGCTGCGTGATGGCGATTACTTCAAGGATGGCAAGCTGTTCGATGCCGAAGGCAACGAGGTGCCCGTGCTGGAACTGGACGAGCATGGCAACGCGGCGCCCAGGCGAACACCGGTCGCCGAGCATTGACCGCTGACTGAGCGGTTAAGCAAGGGGGGCCGACGCGCATCGTCGGCTCCCCTTTTTGTTTGTCTGTACTGGCTCCTTCGCGGGGCAAGCCCGCTCCCACAGGCTCCCCACAGTTTCTGGTCCCTGTGGGGAGCCTGTGGGAGCGGGCTTGCCCCGCGAAGGAGCCAGTACAGACTATGAATTACTCGAACAAAGCATCCAGGGCCTGTTCCAGCCGGGTCACGGCAATCACCTGCAGCCCCGCTGGCGATTCTTTCGGTGCATTGCCCTTGGGCACGATGGCCCGCTTGAAGCCATGCTTGGCCGCCTCCTTCAAGCGCTCCTGCCCGCTCGGCACCGGCCGCACTTCGCCGGACAGGCCGATTTCGCCGAACACCAGCAACCCGTGGGCCAATGGCCGGTTGCGCAGGCTGGACATCACCGCCGCCAGCAAGGCCAGGTCGGAGGCCGTTTCGAGCACCTTTACCCCACCGACCACGTTGAGAAACACGTCCTGGTCATGGGTGGGAATACCGCCATGGCGGTGCAGGACAGCCAGCAGCATGGCCAGGCGGTTCTGGTCCAGGCCAAGGGTGACCCGCCGTGGGTTGGCCAGGTGGCTGTCGTCGACCAGCGCCTGCACCTCCACCAGCATCGGCCGGGTACCTTCCCAGGTAGCCATGACCACACTGCCCGGCACTTCCTCCTGGGCCCGGTTGAGGAAGATCGCCGAAGGGTTGGAAACCTCCTTCAAGCCGCGATCGGTCATGCCGAACACACCCAGCTCGTTGATTGCGCCAAAGCGGTTCTTCACTGCCCGCAACAGGCGCAGACGGCCATCGGATTCGCCCTCGAAATACAGCACCGTGTCGACCATGTGCTCCAGCACGCGAGGCCCTGCCAGCGAACCTTCCTTGGTGACATGGCCAACCAGGAAGATCGCCGTACCGCTCTGCTTGGCATAGCGCACCAGCAAGGCGGCACTCTCGCGCACCTGTGCCACGCCGCCAGGGGCCGACTGCAGTTGTTCGGTGAAGATGGTCTGGATCGAGTCGATGACCATGACGCGGGGCTTTTCCTGGCGCGCCGTGGCGATGATCGTCTCGATGCAGGTTTCGGTCATGACCTTGAGCTTGTCCTGCGGCAGGCCCAGGCGCCGCGAGCGCATGGCCACCTGCTGTTGCGATTCCTCGCCTGTGACATACAACGCGGGCATGTTCACGGCGATGTTGCACAAGGTCTGCAGCAGGATGGTCGATTTGCCGATGCCGGGGTCGCCGCCGATCAACACCACCGAGCCATCGACCAGGCCGCCACCCAGCACGCGATCGAGCTCGGTGCTGCTGGTGGTGAAGCGCGGAATCTCCTCGACGCTGACTTCGGCCAGGGTCTTGAGCTGCGCTTGCTGCCCCGCCCAACCTGTACGCCCGCTGGGCGCCGCCGCGCCACCGCTCTCGATCATGGTTTCGACCAGGGTGTTCCAGGCCCCGCATTCGCCACACTGGCCGGCCCATTTGGGGAAGGTCGCACCACATTCGGTGCAGCCATACAAACGCTTGGCTTTGGCCATGGGGCAGGGTCTCCTGGAAAAAGTCGCCATGATAGCCGACACAGACGTGCCTCGAACGCGTTGGGATGCGACAAAACTATTCGTTCTAAGCGCAGTCACTACCCCTGAACGTCACGCATGAAGCGTTTTAGTGGCTTACACTGCGTTAACCTCACCATTTGTTACAAAGGAATCGAACATGGGAATGATCAGTGAGTTCAAGGCCTTCGCGGTCAAAGGCAATGTCGTCGACATGGCGGTCGGTATCATCATCGGCGCAGCCTTCGGCAAGATCGTCTCCTCTTTTGTCGGCGACGTGGTGATGCCGCCACTGGGGCTGCTGATCGGCGGCGTGGACTTCAGTGACCTGGCCATTACCCTGAAGGCGGCCGAAGGCGATATACCCGCCGTGGTGCTGGCCTATGGCAAATTCATTCAGACCGTGATCGACTTCGTGATCGTGGCGTTTGCCATCTTCATGGGCGTGAAGGTCATCAACCGCCTGAAGCGCGAGGAAGCCGTGGCCCCGAGCGTGCCGCCTGCGCCGACGCCTCAGGAAACATTGCTGACCGAGATTCGCGACCTGCTCAAGACGCAGAACCAGGATCGCCTGCCTTGAACAATCTGGGGGCGCCTGGCGCCCCAATGGCTGGCAAGCCGGCGATTGGGGCGCAAAGCGGCCCCGTGCATCACCAGTAGTTTTCCACCGCTACCTGCCCCGGCCGTTTGCTCAGGCTCAGCTGCAGGTCGCGCGCCTTGAGCACTTTGCGCGTGTCATCGATCATCTCTGGGTTACCGCAGAGCATGATCCGCGAGTGCTCCGGCGAAAACTCAAGCCCCGCCGCCTTCTCCAGCTCGCCGGTCTCGATCAGTGTGGTGATGCGTGCATTCAACGCCCCCGGGTGGGGCTCGCGGGTAACCACCGGGATAAACTGCAACTTGCCTGCAAACTCGGCCAGGTACTCACGCTGTTCCAGCCCGGCGATGTCGTCCACATACGCCAGCTCCTTCGCCTCGCGCACTGAATACACCAACTTGATGTTGTCGAAGCGCTCCCAGGCTTCGAAGTCCTGAAGGATGGACATGAACGGAGCAATGCCGGTACCGGTCGCAAGCAACCACAGGTCACGCCCGCCGACGAAGCGGTCGAGGGTCAGGAAGCCGAATGCCTGGCGGTCGATCAGCAAGGTGTCGCCCTCACCCAGGCGGCTCAGCTCGCTGGTGAACTCCCCGCCCGGCACCACGATGGAAAAGAAGTCCAGGTGTTCGTCGTGCGGCGCACTCACCATGGAATAGGCACGCCAGACCACACTGCCGTCGGCCTTGGTTACGCCAAGCCGGGCGAACTGGCCGGCACGGAAGCGAAACCCCGTATCGCGAGTCACCCGCAGGCTGAACAGGTTCGGCGTCAGCGGCTGGACGTCGAGCAGGGTCTGGCGGGTAAACTTGTCGGCACTGGCGGTCATGACGGGCTCCAAAAATAGCGTGTGCACAGTGTCGCGCAAAGCAGCCTGGATAAAAACCACCTAGATGTAGGGGCACGGCAAGTCAATCGTGCCGATTTCTCAGAGAAAGCTGATTGTCATAACAAAAAATCCCAACATGGCGCTCGGACTTTTCCTACAATGCTTCGGGTATGCGAACGGATTGGATCCGCAAACCAAGGGAGTGTGCCGGATGCTTCAATGGAATCACGAGCATCTACATAGGTTGATCAGCGAGAGCGCGCCGCAAAAGGTGTTCGACCTCGCGGTGCACCTGGCACAGGATATGGAAATGGACTTCCTGGGCCTGAAAATTCGCATTCAGCTTGCAGCTCAGTCACCCAGGCTCTACCTCTACAGCAACTACCCCGAGGCCTGGATCGAGCGTTATCAGCGCGATGAGTTCTATAAGGAGGACGCGGCAGCCATCTGTAGCCATGCCTCGACGATGCCGGTGCTGTGGACAGATGAGCTTTATCGTGAAACGCCGCATTTTCGCCAGCAGGCATGCGAACACGGCCTGCGCCATGGCTGGACACAGTCGCTGCACGACCTGAAGCACAACGAGAGCCAGGTCAGTGTTTGCCGGCCCATCGGCGAGGTGAGCATCGCCGAGCTCTACGACAAGGCCGGCAAAGTGCAGTGGTTATGCCACACCCTGCACGCGATCGTCAGCGAGCATCACCTGGCCAAGCTCAGTTCGCCTCCCGTCAAGATGAGCGAGCGCGAACTCGAGGTGCTCAAATGGTCGGCCGCCGGCAAGACGGCCGCCGATGTAGCCTGCATCCTTTCCCTTTCGCAAAGCACGGTGAACTTCCACATCCGCAGCGTGATCACCAAAACCAACGCCGCCAACAAGGCAGGCGCTATCGCCATCGCCATGATGCGCGGCCTGATCGATGAATAGTGAGGCCTGCGACCGTCGGTAAAGCCCTGTAGAATCACGGGCCAAAGCCCGTCGCCATCCGCAACGGGCAGATCCGTACCCGAGCCAGACGCCATGCCCTTGTTGACCACCCCCTTCGCCGAACTCGACCTGATCCGCCAACCGGACCAGGCCAACGACCCGCTGCAGGCCTTCGATGCGGCCGATGAATACCTGCTCGAACAGTTGCATGGGCAACAGCTGGCTGCCGAGTCCCGGGTGCTGGTACTCAATGACAGCTTCGGTGCCCTGGCCGCCAGCCTGGCCGGCCACCTGTCGGTAGTCAGCAGCGGCGACTCGCACCTGGCCCACCTGGCCCTGGAAAAAAACCTCGCGCGCAACGGCAAGGCGTTCGACAGCGTGCCATTCGTGCCCGCCAGCGAGCACTGGCAGGGCCCGTTCGATCGCGTGCTGGTGCGCGTGCCCAAGACCCTGGCACTGCTTGAAGAGCAACTGATCCGCCTGCAAGGTCACCTGGCCCCCGGCGCACAAGTGATTGCCGGGGCCATGATCAAACACCTGCCGCGGGCGGCTGGCGACTTGCTGGAGAAGTACATCGGCCCGGTGCAGGCTTCGTTGGCACAGAAAAAAGCGCGCCTGCTGACCGCTACCGTCGCCGAGCGCCCCGTTGCACGTTCGCCCTACCCGACCCGCTACCAGCTGGACGCCCCTGCGTTGGAACTGCTCAACCACGCCAACGTATTCTGCCGCGACGGCCTGGACATCGGCACCCGCGCGTTCCTCCCGCACTTGCCACGCGACCTGGGCAATGCACGGGTTGCCGACCTGGGGTGCGGCAACGGCGTGCTCGGTATCGCCAGCGCGCTGGCCAACCCGCTAGCGCAGTACTTGTTGGTCGATGAGTCGTACATGGCGGTGCAGTCGGCCCAGGAAAACTGGCAGGCGGCGCTGGGCGACCGCGAGGTGACGGTGCTGGCAGGCGACGGCCTGGCCGGGGTGGAAAAACAGTCGCTGGACGTGGTGCTGTGCAATCCGCCGTTCCACCAGCAGCAGGTGGTGGGCGACTTCCTGGCATGGCGCATGTTCCAGCAGGCGCGCGAAGCGCTGGTGGTGGGGGGGGCGCTGTATATCGTCGGCAACCGTCACCTGGGCTATCACAGCAAGCTGGCGCGGTTGTTCAGAGGGGTGGAACAAGTGGCGGCGACGCCTAAGTTCGTGATCCTCAAGGCCCGCAAGTAGACATTCAATGCCCTGTCGCCGGCAAGCCGGCTCTCACAGGCATTGCGGTGCTCTCAAGCACAACGCTGTACCTGCAGGAGCCGGCTTGCCGGCGATAGGCCCATCACTGGCTAGCCTTCAATGGGTGGTCAGCCCGGCCGCCCCCATGAATAGCCGCATCACATAGGCAGCCACGCCCAGCGCCGCCACGCTCATCGCCCAGATCAGCAGCAGCCAGCCCAGCCGCTGCCAAAGCGGTTTTTTCTCTTCAAGGCCATGTTTGCCAGCCATCATGCACCTCTCCTAGTGATAGCCGTCTTCGTGGGTCACCTTGCCGCGGAACACGTAGTAGCTCCAGAAGGTGTACCCAAGGATGAACGGCAGGATGAACAGCGTGCCCACCAGCATGAAGCCCTGGCTTTGTGGCGGTGCAGCAGCCTCCCAGATCGAGATCGACGGCGGGATGATGTTCGGCCACAGGCTGATGCCCAGGCCACTGTAGCCAAGGAAGATCAGCACCAAGGTCAACAGGAACGGCGTGTAGTTGGCACTGCGCGCCACCGCCTTGAACAGGCCGTAGAAGGTCACCAGCACCAGAACCGGCACCGGCATGAACCACAGCAGGTTAGGCATGCTGAACCAGCGATCGGCGATCTGCGGGTAAGCGATCGGCGTCCACAGGCTGACGATACCGATCACCACCAGCAACACCAGTGCCAGTGGCCGGCCGAGCTTGTGCATCTGCGCCTGCAACGGCCCCTCGGTCTTCATGATCAGCCAGGTGCAGCCCAGCAAGGTATACGCAACGATCAGGCCCAGGCCGCAGAACAGGCTGAACGGGGTCATCCAGTCGAGCGTGCCGCCGGCGTAATGCCGGTCGACCACCTTGAAGCCTTCCATGAACGCGCCCAGCGCAACACCCTGGAAGAACGTCGCCACCAGCGAGCCGCCGATAAATGCCTTGTTCCAGATATGGCGCTTGTCATCCTTGGCCTTGAAGCGGAATTCGAACGCCACGCCGCGGAATATCAGGCCGATGAGCATCAAAATCAGCGGCAGGTACAAGGCTTCGAGCACCACTGCGTAGGCCAGTGGGAACGCCCCGAACAGCCCGGCACCGCCGAGCACTAGCCACGTCTCGTTGCCGTCCCACACGGGGGCGACGGTGTTCATCATCACGTCACGGTCATGCTCGTCCTTGACGAACGGGAAGAGCATGCCGATGCCGAGGTCAAAACCATCCATCACCACGTACATCATGACGCCGAAGATGATGATCACAGCCCAGATCAGCGGAAGGTCGATACCCATGGCTCAGTTCTCCTTGCTCAGGCTGGGTGTGTTGGCCTCGCGGCCATCATCGGCGGCAGACAGCGGCCGTGCCGGCGTGCGTTTTTGCCCGGGGCCACCCGGCGTGTGATCATCACCCTCGCCTGTTTTCGGCCCTTTGCGCACCAGGCGCATCATGTAGCCCAGGCCCGTGCCGAACAGCGCGAAGTACACCACCACGAAAGCCACCAGGGTGAACCCAAGTTGTGCGTAACTGTGGTTGGACACAGCTTCCGAGGTGCGCATCAGGCCATAGACCACCCACGGCTGACGGCCGATCTCGGTGGTGAACCAGCCGGCCAGGATCGCGACCAGGCCGGACGGGCCCATCCACAGGGTCAGGTACAAGAACGGCCGTGAGCTGTAGAGGGTGCCGCGCTTGCGCAGCCACAGGCTCCACAGGCCGACGAAGATCATCAGGAAGCCCAGCCCGACCATGACCCGGAACGACCAGAAGACAATGGTCGAATTGGGCCGGTCCTCGGGTGGGAACTCCTTCATGGCCGGCACCTGTTTATCCAGGCTGTGGGTGAGGATGAGGCTGCCAAGCGCCGGGATCTCGACCTTGAAGCGGGTGGTTTCGGCTTTCATGTCGGGGATGCCGAACAGGATCAGCGGGGTTGGCTCGCCGGGCACGTTCTCCCAGTGGCCTTCGATCGCGGCAATCTTTACCGGCTGGTGCTTGAGGGTGTTGAGGCCGTGGAAGTCACCGATGACTGCCTGCACCGGCGCGACGATCAGCGCCATCCACATGGCCATCGAGAGCATCTTGCGCACGGCCGGGTTGTCGCGCCCGCGCAGCAGGTGCCAGGCCGCCGAGGCGCCGACGAAGAAGGCCGTCGCGACGAAGGCGGCAGTGGCCATGTGCATCAGGCGATAGGGGAACGACGGGTTGAAGATCACCGCCAGCCAGTCCACCGGAACCACACGGCCGTCGATGATCTCGTGGCCTTGCGGGGTTTGCATCCAGCTGTTGGAGGCGAGGATCCAGAACGTCGACACCAGGGTGCCCAGCGCCACCATCACCGTGGCGAAGAAGTGCAGGCCGCGGCCCACACGGTTCCAGCCGAACAGCATGACGCCGAGGAAGCCCGCCTCGAGGAAGAACGCGGTCAGCACTTCATAGGTCAGTAGCGGGCCCGTGACGGCGCCTGCGAAGTCGGAGAAGCGGCTCCAGTTGGTGCCGAACTGGTAGGCCATGACCAGGCCGGATACCACGCCCATGCCGAAGTTGACGGCGAAGATTTTCGACCAGAAGTGGTAGAGGTCACGGTAGACCTGCTCGTGGGTCCTCAGCCAGAGGCCTTCGAGAACCGCCAGGTAGCTCGCCAGGCCGATGGTAATGGCCGGGAACAGGATGTGAAACGACACGGTAAAGGCAAACTGAATTCGGGCGAGCTCGAGGGCTTCTATTCCGAACATGGTGCTTCCTCTTCAGATAATCCGGCTTCCGGGCTCGTGGCCCCGTTGCCCACTGCCCCCACGTCTCAGTCGAGTGCGGCCTGTTGGAATTGTTCTGTTCGATCGCAGGGATTTCGGCCCACAGGCCAATTCGTTGTTTCTGGAACGATTGATCCAGATCAACGACTGCTAGGAAGCATAGTCCCGAATGGCCGGATGGGCCGTGTGGTTGATTGCCGCGTGACCTGTTGCCCCACCCTCTTTCGGGAAGCATTGAAAAGTGCCGATCAGGCCAAACAGTAACTGTTTGTTACAAACAGATGATACGCTGCGGGCCCCTCTACTGCGCCGAGGCCACAGGTTCGCGATGTCTGATTCAGCACCGCAGTTATTACGCCACCACCGCCCGTTCGTTGCCTTCTGGCTGGCACGGGTATTCACCGCCAGCGGCTTCCAGATGCTCACCGTGGCCATTGGCTGGCACCTGTACCAGCTGACCGGCAATGTGCTCGACCTGGGCCTGGTCGGCCTGGTCGAATTCGCGCCGCGCGTGCTGTTCATGCTGCACACCGGGCATGTCGCCGACCGTTACGACCGACGCAAGGTCGCCGCCCTGTGCCAGACCCTGCAGGGGCTGATTGCCCTGGCCCTGGCGTTGGGCAGCGCCACCGACAACGTGAGCCGCGAATTGATCTTCGTGCTGGCCTTCCTGCTGGGCGCCACGCGCTCGTTCGAAATGCCCGCCACCCAGGCGCTGTTGCCCAATGTAGTGCCGCCCGGGCTGTTTCCACGGGCTGTGGCGGCGTCTGCCTCGGCGACCCAGGCGGCGACCATCGTCGCCCCGGCCGTGGGCGGTTTCCTCTATGCCTTCGGCAGCATCTGGGTGTACGGCCCGACCGTGGCCCTGTATGCCATTGCCTGCCTGCTGATGCTGAGCCTGGACTCGCGCCAGCAGGTACCGCAGCGCGGGCGCGCCAGTCTGGAGTCGCTGTTGGCCGGGATTCGCTTCATCCGCAGCCGGCCAGACATTCTCGGGGCCATTTCGCTCGACCTGTTCGCGGTGCTGCTGGGCGGTGCCACCGCGCTGTTGCCGGTGTTCGCCAAGGACATACTGTTAACCGGCCCCTGGGGCCTGGGCCTGCTGCGCTCGGCACCGGCGGTGGGAGCGCTGCTGATGTCGCTGTGGCTGGCGCGCTTCCCGGTTGAGCGCAAGGTCGGCCGCATCATGTTCACCGCGGTCGGCGTGTTCGGCGTGGCGACGATCGCGTTTGGCCTTTCGACCTCGTTCTGGTTCTCGTTGGCAGTGCTGGTGGTGCTGGGCGCGGCAGACATGATCAGTATGGTGATCCGCGGCGCCTTCGTGCAGCTGGAGACGCCCGACGAGATGCGCGGCCGGGTGAGCGCGGTCAACGGGTTGTTCATCGGTGCCTCGAATCAGCTCGGCGAATTCGAATCGGGGGTCACGGCGCACTGGTTTGGTACGGTGCCGGCGGTAGTGCTGGGCGGTGTGGGCACCCTGGTGGTGACGGGGGTGTGGATAAAGCTGTTCCCGACCCTGGCCAAGCGGGACCGGTTGCATAACGGTTGATCAGTTGCCTGTGCCCGCCTCTTCGCGGGCCAAGCCCGCTCCCGCAGGGCCGGTACCGGCTGTGTAAACCCATTCCCCAACGGCCATAGGCCCCCGCCAAGCATGCTGGTATGATGCGCGGCTTTTTTCCTCCCCACACAAAACCACGGCAACCGGTACGGTCTGTGCTTTGCTGATGGGGTCGATACATTCACGGCGCCGGGGGCGCCTTGGGGAGCGGGCATGCTGGAAAGGCTGTTTCAACTAAGAGCACACAACACCAACGTGCGCACCGAGATTCTCGCGGGCGTCACCACCTTCCTGGCCATGGCCTACATCCTGTTCGTCAACCCGAGCATCCTCGGCGAAACCGGCATGGACAAGGGTGCGATCTTCGTCGCCACCTGCCTGGCTGCGGCCATCGGCTCGGCCACCATGGGCCTGATCGCCAACTACCCGATCGCCTTGGCGCCGGGCATGGGCCTGAACGCGTTCTTCACCTACACCGTGGTCCTGCACATGGGCCACACCTGGCAAGTGGCGTTGGGTGCGGTGTTCCTGTCGGCGGTGATGTTCTTCCTGTTATCGATCTTCCGTATCCGCGAATGGATCGTAAACAGCATCCCCCTGCCACTACGCTCGGCCATCGCGGCCGGTATTGGCCTGTTCCTGGCGCTGATCGCCCTGCATAACGCCGGCATCGTCGTCGATAACCCAGCTACCCTGGTGGGCATGGGCGACCTGAAGCAGCCTTCGGTGATCCTCGCCACACTGGGCTTCTTCCTGATCGTCGGCCTTGAGTCGCTGAAAGTGCGCGGCGCGGTGCTGATCGGCATCCTGGCCGTCACCGTCGCGTCTATCGCCATGGGCGTCACGCCGTTCGGCGGCATCGTGTCGATGCCTCCTTCGCTGGCACCGACCTTCTTGCAGCTGGACATCGCCGGTGCCCTCGATGTGGGCCTGATCAGCGTGATCTTCGCCTTCCTCTTCGTCGACTTGTTCGACAACTCCGGCACCCTCATCGCCGTGGCCAAGCGCGCCGGCCTGATGGGCAAGGACGGCCACATGCCGAAGATGGGCCGCGCCCTGATCGCCGACAGCACGGCGGCCATGGCCGGTTCGCTGCTGGGCACCTCTACCACCACCAGCTACATCGAGTCGGCGGCGGGCGTGAGCGCTGGTGGCCGCACCGGCCTCACAGCCATCGTGGTTGCCGTGCTGTTCCTGCTGGCGTTGTTCTTCGCCCCGCTGGCCGGTAGCGTACCGGCCTTCGCCACCGCCCCGGCGCTGCTGTTCGTCGCCGTGCTGATGGCCTCGGGCCTGGCGGAAATAAACTGGGACGACGTCACCGAAGCTGCGCCCGTGGTGGTCACCGCCCTGGCGATGCCGCTGACCTACTCGATTGCCAACGGCATCGCCTTCGGCTTCATCTCCTGGACCGCCGTGAAGCTGATCTCGGGCCGCCACCGCGACCTGAACCCGGCACTGGTGATCCTTTCCATCCTGTTCGTCATCAAGCTGGGCTGGTTCAACGCATGAGTGCTGCATTCGACCCTAGCGCCTACGACGCGCAACTTCAGGGCAAAGTCGCCCGCCTGCGCGAGCTGTTGGCCCCGTTCGGCGCGCCGGAGCCGGCCGTCTTCGACTCGCCGCGCGAGCACTACCGGCTGCGAGCCGAGTTCCGCCTGTGGCGCGAGGACGGCCAGCGCCACTATGCGATGTTCGCCCCGGGCGAGAAGCACAAGGCCATCCTGATCGACGATTTCCCCATTGCCAGCCAGCGCATCAACGACCTGATGCCGCGCTTGAAGGCGGCCTGGCAGGCCAGTGAGGAACTCAGCAATCGCCTGTTCCAGGTGGAGTTCCTGACCACGCTGGCCGGCGATGCGATGGTCACGATGTGCTACCACCGCCCGCTCGACGAAGCCTGGGAAGTGGCCGCGCGGGAACTGGCTGAAGCGCTGGGTGTGAGCCTGATTGGCCGGTCCAAAGGCAAACGCCTGGTGATTGGCCGTGACTATGCCGTGGAGAAACTCGAGGTCGCCGGCCGTGTGTTCAGCTATCGTCAGCCGGAAGGTGCGTTCACCCAGCCTAACGGCGCGGTGAACCAGAAAATGCTGAGCTGGGCATTCGAGGCCATCGGCGATCGCGATGACGACTTGCTGGAGCTGTATTGCGGCAACGGCAACTTCACCCTGCCGCTGGCCACACGGGTGCGCCAGGTGCTGGCCACCGAGATCAGCAAGACCTCGGTCAATGCTGCACTGAGCAACCTTGACGAGAACGCTGTGGATAACGTGCGGCTGGTGCGGTTGTCAGCAGAAGAGCTGACCCAGGCGCTGAATGACGTGCGCCCGTTCCGCCGGCTGGAAGGGATCGACCTGAAAAGCTACGCGTTCGGTACTGTGTTCGTCGACCCGCCACGCGCGGGCATGGACCCGGATACCTGCGAGCTGACCCGGCGTTTCGAGCGGATTCTGTACATTTCGTGCAACCCGGAAACGCTGGCGGCGAACATCGAGCAGTTGCAGGACACGCACCGCATCGAGCGTTGTGCGTTGTTTGACCAGTTCCCTTACACCCACCATATGGAAAGTGGGGTTTTGCTGGTTCGGCGTTGATTGGCGGAAACTGGGGCCGCAACGCGGCCCCAATACACTCAGAAGTCGAAGAACACCGTCTCCCCTTCCCCCTGAATACGGATATCGAAACGATAGGCCGTCTTCCCATCCACTTCGCAACGCTTGGCAACCAAGGTCTCGCGGCGCTGCGGCTGCTCGATCAGGTTGAGCACCGGGCACTTGGCGTTGGCTTCGGCCTCATCATCGAAATACAGCCGCGTGTGCAGGTGGATATTGATGCCACGGGCAAACAGGCTGATGTTGATGTGTGGTGCCATCGGCACACCGGCCGCATTCTTCACCACACCAGGCTTCACGGTCTGTACGGTCCACTCACCGGCATCGAAGGTGGTGGCGGTGCGGCCGAAGCTGTTGAAGGCGTTTTCCAGGTTGTATTCATCCTGATACTGGCCAGCGGCGTCCGCCTGCCACAGCTCCAGGAACGAATCGCGCACCAGGTGGCCATTGCCGTCATACACCTGGCCGATCAGCAGAATGTGTTCACCCTGTGCCTCAGGCTTGGCCAGGCAGTTCCAGATTTCCTGGTCGCGGGTCGGGTTGCCGGCCGCTTCCAGGGCCAGGCCGATGTGCACGTAAGGGCCGGCGGTCTGCGAAGGGGTTTCCGGCAGCAGTTCGATTGGCATGGCGGGGTCCTCAGCAGTTTTCGAAGTGGGTCTTGCGCTGGCCGCGCAGCACGATGTCAAAGCGGTACGCCAGGCAGTCCATGGGGTTGGCGTGGCTCATGTCGAGCTTGGCAATCAGTTGCTGCACCGCTTCAGGGTTAGCGATCGACTTGACGATCGGGCACATCGGGATCAGCGGGTCGCCTTCGAAATACAGCTGGGTGATCAGCTTGGTGGCGATCGACGGGCCACTCACACCCACGTGGATGTGCGCCGGGCGCCAGTCGTTGGGGCCGTTGCGCCATGGGTACGGGCCGGGCTTGATGGTGCGGAAGCTGTAGTAGCCGTCGCGGTCGGTCAGGCAACGGCCGACACCGCCGAAGTTGGGGTCCAGCGGTGCCAGGTAGCGGTCGTTCTTGTGGCGATAGCGGCCACCGGCGTTGGCCTGCCAGATCTCCACCAAGGTGTTGGCCACCGGCTTGCCGTACTGGTCTACGACACGGCCGGCAACGATGATGCGCTCACCGATCGGCAGGCCACCGTTGTTGAAGTTCAGCAGCAGGTCATGGTCATGGGCGCCAAAGCCCAGGTGGGTGAAATCCGGGCCGGTGGTTTCGCTGATCGACTGCGGAATGCTGACCAGTGCCTGGCGCGGCGAGCGGGCAATGGAAGTCTTGTAGTCGGGCGTCAGGGCCTTGGGGTGCCAGTTGCGATCACGGATCACGAAGCGGCTATTGTCCTGGGCGGGCATGCCGTTTTCCTCTCTTGGAATTATGAAAATTCCCCTATGGGGACTTGCAGTTTCAGATAACTCGCGCGGGATGAATATTGAAATCAGTGGTCCGATACATAACCGTATGGTTATGCATTAGTACCTTTGGCTGGGGTGAACTAATCTTTGTCTTCATGTTTCACGCTCGGGAGCACAACTCATGGAATGGCGAAAAGGCCGGCGCAGCGACAATGTGGTCGATGCCCGTGGCGAAGGTGGCGGCGGCGGCGGTATGCGCTTTGGCGGCGGCAAGGGGCTGGGGCTTGGGGCAATCCTGCTGATCGTCGGCATCGGTTGGCTCACCGGCCAGGACCCGCTGCAGATACTCGGCCAGCTCACCGGGCAGATGGAACAGCAGCAACAGCAGGCGCCCAGCGGCGCGGGCAACAAGGCGCCGGCGGCCAACGACGAGCAGGCGCAATTCGTCGCGTCGATCCTCGGCGACACCGAAGACACCTGGAAGGCCCTGTTCTCCCAGGCGGGCAAACAGTACCGCGACCCCAAGCTGGTACTGTTCAGCGGCCAAGTGAATTCCGCCTGCGGTTTCGCCTCCGCGGCGGTGGGGCCGTTCTACTGCCCGGCGGACCAACGAGTCTACCTGGACATGTCATTCTTCCGCGAAATGGAAACCCGCTTCGCCGCTGCAGGTGACTTCGCCCAGGCCTACGTGATAGCCCATGAGATCGGCCACCATGTGCAGACCTTGCTCGGTGTGTCGGCCAAGGTCGATGCCGCGCGGCGCAATGGCCAGCGCCTGGAAGGCGACAATGGCCTGCTGGTGCGCCAGGAGTTGCAGGCCGACTGCCTGGCCGGTGTCTGGGCCTATCAGGCGCAGCAACGCCTGAACTGGCTGGAGCCGGGGGATGTCGAGGAAGCACTGAATGCGGCCAACGCGATTGGTGATGACCGGTTGCAGCAAAAGGGCCAGGGGCGCGTGGTGCCGGACTCGTTTACCCATGGCACTTCGGCGCAGCGGGTACGCTGGTTCAAGGCTGGGTTTGCCCAAGGGGATGTGAACAGCTGCGATACGTTCAGTGCGCGCAGCCTGTGAAATATTCGCGGGCTTGCCCGCGGATAGCCCGATAAAAAGCAAACGTTTTCATGCAGTTACAAAACAGCTGAAAAAGCGTTTCAGCTTCGCTGCCAAGTGCCGATAACCCCTGCACGATTCAGCGGGCATCCAGAACAACAACGCCTCGCGATCGAAAAATGATCAAGTGAGCGAAATTTTTCTGGAGAGCGTGCATGAACAGCTGGTTCGCCAACATCAGCGTCAACCTCAAACTCGGCCTGGGCTTCGGCCTGGTGCTGGTCCTTACTGGCCTGCTGGCCCTGACCGGCTGGACCAGCCTGGGCAGCCTGATCGACCGCAGCAACTGGATGGGTGATATCGGCCAGCTCAACAAAGACCTGACCGACCTTCGCGTCGCGCGCCTGCAGTACATGATCGCCAACGGCGATGATGCCGCCGCTGCCAATACCCAGGCCAAGCTGGATGCGTTCAGCAAGCAGCAGGAATACCTGGTCGGCACCTTCAAGAGCCCGGAAAACGTCAAGCTGCTCAAAGAGCTTGGACAGACCATCAGCGAGTACAAGGTCTCGCTGAACAAGATGCGCGCTGGCTACAAGAGCTCGCTGGCCGCCCGTGAAGCGATGAATGTGTCGGCTGCGCAGGCCGACGCTGCCATGGAAACCCTCAGCCAGGACGTCATGGCCCGCCCCGAGGCCGACAGCGTGCGCCTGGCGCAATACCAGTTGATCAGCAAAACCCGCCAGCAACTGCTGCAAGTGCGTGTGGACGTGCGCGGCTACATCGCCGAAAACAGCGCGGCCAACGAACAGGCGGCGCTGCGCCAGCTGGAATCGGCACTGGTGCAAATCGACACCCTCAAGCGCCAGCTGCCAGCCGAAGCCACGCGCGTGCAACAGTTCGAACAGTCGGTTCAGGCCTACCGTGAGGCGGTGCGCCAGTTCCGCGATGCGGTCGCAACCATCACCACCTCCCGCGCGGAAATGACCGTTCAGGGCGCCGACATCGTCAAGCGCAGCGACGCCTTGTACAAGATCCAGATCGAGCGCCGCGACATCGAAAGCAGCCAGGCCCGCAGCCTGCAGACCATCGCCACGTTGCTGGCGCTGCTGGCCGGTGTACTGGCGGCAGTCATCATCACCCGCCAGATCACCCGCCCTTTGCAGGAGACCCTGCAAGCCGTGGAGCGCATCGCCGGCGGCGACCTCACCCACGACATGCGGGTTACCCGCCGCGACGAAATCGGCGTGCTGCAACAAGGCATCGCGCGCATGGGCACTACCCTGCGTGAGCTGATCAGCGGTATCCGTGACGGCGTCACGCAGATCGCCAGCGCCGCTGAAGAGCTTTCGGCCGTCACCGAGCAGACCAGCGCGGGGGCCAATAGCCAGAAGGTCGAAACCGACCAGGTGGCTACCGCCATGCACGAAATGGCCGCGACCGTTCAGGAAGTAGCGCGCAATGCCGAGCAGGCTTCGCATGCTGCAACCGGTGCCGACGATGAAGCGCGCGCGGGTGATCGCGTGGTCGGTGAGGCGATCAGCCAGATCGAACGCCTGGCCGAAGAAGTGCACCGTTCCACCGAAGCCATGAACCTGCTGCAGCAGGAAAGCCAGAAGATCGGCAGCGTGATGGACGTGATCAAGTCGGTGGCCGAACAAACCAACCTGCTGGCGCTGAACGCCGCAATCGAAGCCGCCCGTGCCGGCGAAGCTGGCCGTGGTTTTGCCGTGGTCGCCGACGAAGTGCGCGGCCTGGCCCAGCGTACGCAGAAGTCCACCGAAGAGATCGAAGAGCTGGTCGCCGGCCTGCAACATGGCACCCAGCAGGTGGCCAACGCCATGCAGGGCAGCCGTACCCTGACCGACAGCAGCGTCGAGTTGGCGCGCAAAGCCGGGGCTTCGCTGGAGAACATCACCAGCACGGTGTCGAGCATCCAGTCGATGAACCAGCAGATTGCTGCGGCGGCCGACCAGCAGAGTGCGGTGGCTGAAGAGATCAGCCGGAGCATTCTGAATGTGCGGGATGTGTCGGAGCAGACAGCGGCGGCCAGTGATGAGACGGCGGCGTCGAGCGTCGAGCTGGCGCGCCTGGGTGGGCACCTGCAGATGTTGGTCAGCCAGTTCCGCGTGTGACTACAGGCTTGGGGCCGCTTTGCGGCCCAATCGCCGGCAAGCCAGCTCCTACAGGTAGTGCGCAACCTCAAGGTAGGCGCGGGACTTGTGGGAGCCGGCTTGCCGGCGATGGGGCCAACGCTTATTTGACGACCATCCCCACCCCGCGCCCACGCGGATCGGAAGCCGTCTCAAGCTTCGCCCCGTTCACCCGGATCGCCTGGATATCGCCCATCTCCCAGCCCTGATCCTCCAGCACATACCCCATCTTCTTCAGGCCATCGGCCACCGGCCCGGTCAGCGGCGCATAGCTGTCGAAATAGATGGTGTCCTTGGGCAGCAACTGATGGTGCACACGCTGCGCCGCCACTGCCTTCTCCAGCGGCATGCCGTAGTCGTACAGGTTGTTCATCACCTGGAAGATCGAGGTGAAGATGCGCGAACCACCTGGCGTTCCGATCACCAGTTCGACCTTACCATCACGGGTCATCAGGCTCGGGCTCATGGATGACAGCATGCGCTTGCCGGGTTCGATGGCATTGGCATCACCGCCCACGACACCAAAGGCGTTGGCCGCACCCGGCTTGGCGCTGAAATCGTCCATCTCATCGTTGAGCAGGAAGCCTGCGCCTTTCACCACCACGCCACTACCGTAGTCCAGGTTGAGGGTGTAGGTGTTGCTGACTGCATTGCCCTGCTTGTCGACGATCGAGAAGTGCGTGGTCTGGTGCGGTTCCAGCCCCGGCTTGACGTCGTCGGTTGCAGAAATGGCG
This sequence comes from Pseudomonas sp. NPDC012596, assembly GCF_042902325.1. Lineage (NCBI taxonomy): Bacteria > Pseudomonadati > Pseudomonadota > Gammaproteobacteria > Pseudomonadales > Pseudomonadaceae > Pseudomonas > Pseudomonas sp. NPDC012596. The sequence continues at coordinate 82,268 of NZ_JBIBEB010000023.1, forward strand.
TTGGGGTTGACCTGCGCAGCACGCTTGGCCAGGTAGTCCTTGGCGACCAACTGGTCGACCGGCACTTTGGTGAAGGCTGGGTCGCCCAAGTAGTCGGCACGGTCGGCAAACACACGTTTCTCGATTTCGGCCAGCAGGTGGATGTACTGCGCCGAGTTGTGCGCAACGCCCTTGAAGTCCGCCGCGCGGTCTTCCTTGATGCCCAGCAACTGGGCCAGGGCAACGCCGCCGGAGCTGGGCGGCGGCGCGGTATAGACCACGTTGCCGCGCCAGCTCAGGGCCATCGGCTCACGCCACACGGCTTTGTAATCCTTAAGGTCTTCCTTGGTGATCAGGCCTTTGTCGGCCTGCATCTGCGCCACCAGCAGGTCGGCGGTCTTGCCCTGATAGAACTCGCTCACGCCTTTGTCGGCAATGCGTTCGAGGGTCTGGGCCATCTCCGGCTGCTTGAACAGCTCACCGACTTTCATGTTGCCGAAGTAGTCGTTGAAGTTGGTCGCGGTCTTGAACAGGCCTTGGGCGTCGTTGCGGTACTGGTACTGTTTTTCTGCGATCTTGAAGCCATTTTTGGCATAACCGATGGCCGGCGTGAGCAGCTCGCTCCACGGCAGCTTGCCGAACTTATGGTGTGCTTCCCACAGGCCCATCACCGTACCGGGCACGCCGGCCGCACGCACACCGACCAGGCTGAGGTTCTCGACGACCTCGCCTTTGTCGTCCAGGTACATGTTGCGAGTCGCGGCCTTGGGCGCCACCTCGCGGTAGTCGAGGAAATAGGCTTTGCCGTCGACGAACAGGGTCATGAAACCACCGCCACCGATGTTGCCGGCCTCAGGGTACGTAACCGCCAGGGTGAAGGCTGTGGCAACTGCCGCATCCACCGCGTTACCGCCCTTTTTCAGAATATCGGCGGCCACCTGTGCGCCATATTGATCGGGTGCGGCCACCGCGCCACCCTCCAGGGTTGCCGCGTAGACCGAGGAACTGCTCAGGATCGCGGCTGCTAGCGCGAGGTACTGGAACGGGACGATACGCATGACACTTCCTTGGTGTTGTTTTTGTTGATCAGTCAGTAAGGCCGAAGCGCGTCGACTGTGCAATCAAACGTAGGAAGTTTCGCCGCCTATGGGCAGGATTTGTCGCGTTCAGGCAACTCAGCAGGCGTACATCGCCAACTTCTGCTGGATGAAATCGAGGAAGCACTGGATGCGCAAGGCCAGTTGCGTATTGCGGTAGTAGACGGCGTGGATCGGCTGGCGGTAACCGTTGTTGGCATCGCTCAACAGCACCTGCAGGCGGCCAGCGCGAATGTCTTCATGGGTCATGAAGTGCGACAGGCTGACGATACCCTCCCCGGCCAGCGCCAGTTGGCGCAGGGTCTCGCCACTGGAGGCGATCAGCGCCGGGCGGATCTGCCAACGGTCGCCCTCGGCGTGGCGCAGCGGCCACTGGTTGAGCGACTCGGGCTGGCTGAAGCCCAGCAGGCAGTGGTTGTTCAGATCTTCGACGTGCTGCGGCGTGCCGTGCTGTGCCAGGTAGGCCGGGCTGGCCAGCACCTGCACCGGGCTGCAGCCCAGCGAGCGGGCATGCAGGCTGGAGTCGGCCAGCTCACCGATGCGGATTGCCACGTCGGTGCTCTGTTCCAGCAGGTCGATGATCAGATCGTCGGTGTTGAGTTCCAGCTCGATGCCAGGGTACTGGCGGCGAAACTCACCGATCCAGGGCAGGATGGCGTGCAGCATGAAAGGCGCGGCGGCGTTGATGCGCAGGCGCCCGGCGGCGTTCTGACGGTTCATCGACAGGCGCTCTTCCATTTCGTCCATCTGCTCCAGCACCTGCCGTGAGCGTTCCAGGAAGAACCGCCCCTCTTCAGTCAGGTCCATGCGCCGCGTGGTGCGGTTGACCAAAGTGGTGCCGAGCTTGGCCTCCAGGCGCGACAAGGTGCGGCTCACCGCCGACGGGGTCTGGCCCATCTGCTCGGCGGCAGCGGAGATCGAGCCGCAGTCGATCACGGCGACAAATACCTGGAGTTCTTCGGATCGGGTTTTCACGGCGGCGCCTGTGTCTGCTGGTCGCGGTGATAGATAGCCGCTTGAGGGCTGCAAGTCCAGTTATTCGGCCTTACCAAACACCTGGTCCAGATGCGCTTCATAGGCTGCCAGTGCGGCCGGCACATCCGGGCGCTTCATCACATCGACTGCCAGGTAGGTCGGCAGGCCGGTCATGCCCAGGAACTGATTGGCCTTGTGGAACGGGAAGTACACCGCATCCACGCCTTTGCCCTCGAAGAAATCGCTCGGGTCGTCGAAGGCCTGCTGCGGGGCGTTCCAGGTCAACGAAAGCATGTACTGCTTACCCTGCACCAGGCCGCCGCTACCGTACTTCTGCGAGGCATCCGAGCGGGTACGGCCGTCGTTGGCGTAGAGGCTGCCGTGGCCGGCGGTGAAGACCTCGTCGATGTACTTCTTCACGGTCCACGGTGCACCCATCCACCAGCCCGGCATCTGGTAGATCACCACGTCGGCCCAGAGGAATTTTTCGACTTCGGCCTGAACGTCGTAACCGCCATCGATGAAGGTTTGTTGCACGTCGAAGCCGGCGCGGTCGAGATGGGCCAGGGCGGCGTCGTGCAGGGTCTGGTTGAGGCGGCCGTCGGAGTGAGCGAACTGTTTACCGCCATTGAGCAGAAGGATCTTTTTCATACTGGGCCTCGGTGGGCTGAGTCAAATTGGATGACCGGCAGATTAGAGGCTCGCTTGCGTGGGAAACAGCAGGCATGGGTCAAAATACAATTGCCTTGAAGTCACGAATGCTCGATCCATTATTGCCTTAGAATCGCCTCATCGTTAACCACCGAGAGCGCATCATGAGCGAGCAACACGCCTTCATCCTCAAGGCCAAGACCCGTCCGGAAATGGCCGACGCCTTCGAAACCTTGTTCCGTGCCTACGTAGAGCCGAGCCGTCGGGAACCTGGCTGCATCGAGTACCACATGTTGCGCGACAAGGCCGACCCGAGCCTGTTCGTGTTCTTCGAGGTGTGGGCCGACAAAGCCGCGCTGGACGTGCACTCGGCCTTGCCGCACATGGTCGAGTTCTTCGAAAAGCGCATGGATTACCTGGAGCGCGACTTCGATATCCAGGCCATCGAGATGCTCAGTGCTTCATCCGCTAACCGTTGATCAGCAGATGGCCGCCCAGCACGGCCATGCCGAGGAAGAAGCAGCGTTTGAACAGCGCCGGGCTGATGCGCTGACGCAACCACTGGCCCGCCAGCATGCCCAGCAGCGCAGGCGCCAGCATCAGCAGTGACGCGCCCAGTGCCTGGCCACCCAGGGCATCCTGCCCGGCCAGGCCCAGGGCCAGGGCCACGGTCGAGACGGTGAACGACAGGCCCAGCGCCTGGATCATTTGGTCGCGGCTCAGGCCCAGGCTCTGCAAGTAGGGTACTGCCGGCATCACGAACACACCCGTTGCGGCGGTCACGATGCCGGTCACCAGCCCGCACAATGGCCCAAGCCAACCTTCCCTGCTTGGCGCCAGTCGCAGATCAGGCCCTACCAGGCCGTACATCGCGTACACCAGCAGCGCCGCGCCCAGTGCGTGAACCGCCCAGGGGCCACTGTCGATGCCCAGCCAGGTGCTACCGAGCAGGGTGCCGATGAAGATCATCGCCAGCATCGGCCCGAGACGCCGCAGCAGCGCCAGCAGATGCCCGCCCGCCGCCAGTTGCCAGAGGTTGGTGAGCGTCGACGGGACTATCAGCAACGCGGCAGCCTGCGCAGGCGGCATAGCCAGGCCCAACAGGCCCATGGCAATGGTCGGCAGGCCGAGGCCTATCACTCCTTTGACCGCGCCCGCCAGCACGAAGGTGATGATGACCAGTACTGACAAGGCTGGGCCGATGTTTTGATAGAACGCGATCAAGGTATTCATGGCTGCCATCATGGCGTGAGACGGTTGGGCTGAAAATCTGCCATATACTCAGGGAGACTTTTGCCTGGACAGAGGCTGATGCATTTCGACCTGATTGATCTCACGCTTTTCCAGCACACCCTTGAGTGCGGCAACATTACTGCAGGGGCGCGCCGCAGCCATCTTTCATTGCCGGCGGCCAGTGCGCGTATCCGGGCCATGGAGGCTTCGCTCGGTACTGCACTGCTGCAACGCAACCGCCGTGGCGTGCAGCCGACACCTGCGGGCCAGGCGTTGTTGCAGCACGCCCGGCTTATCGGCCAGCAGGTCGAGCGCCTGCAATTCGACCTTGCCCAGTACGCCCAAGGCCAGCAAGGCCAAGTGCGCCTGCTGTGCAACACGGCGGCGCTGACCGAATACTTGCCTGAACTGCTTGCCGGTTATCTGGCCAACAACCCCGGCGTGAGTGTCGATGTGCAGGAACTGCCGAGCCTGAGGATCGTGCAGTCGATCACCCAGGGCATGGCCGACCTGGGCATCATCTCTACTGCTGCACCCTGCGCGCACCTGCAGACCCTGCCGTTTCGCGATGATCCGCTGGTACTGGTCACCCCCCCGGGCCACGCGCTCAGCGCGGAGCCCGCACCGAGCTTTGTCGACAGCCTCGCCCATGGCCATGTCGGGCTGGGGGCGAACAGCGCGCTGGCGCTTTACCTGGAGGAACAGGCCTTGCGCGAGGGCCTACGCATGCGCGTGCGGGTACGCGCAGAAGGTTTTGACGGGGTGATCCGCATGGTTGCAGGGGGCGCCGGTGTCAGCGTGGTGCCGCTGGCGGCAGTGAGGCGCTGGGAAGGCCTGTTACCGATGCATTGGGTGGCGCTGCGCGAGGGCTGGGCCAATCGCCGCTTGCTGCTGTGCGCGCGGGATTTTGCTGGGTTGCCGGGGTATGCCGCTGGGTTGGTCGAGCGTTTGCGGCCCACCCCAGGTTTTTTGATTGAACCGTGACTTTGTGGGTGCGGGTTTACCCCGACGCCGGCCCCCCCGGCGAACCAGGGCGAAGCCATGGCCAGGCCCCGCCTCTAATGCATCGTGGGCAAACCCGCTCCTACAGCGATCGTGGTGTTCTTGCGTTACGGGATATGTCCGCCGCACAATCGCACCGCCGCACCACGACAGGGAGTTCAACGTGCCATCCATCTACCAGCTCAAACCCCGCTTTCAGGCCTTGCTGCGCCCCAGCGTCGAACGCCTGCATGCCCGTGGCGTCACTGCCAACCAGGTCACTGTCAGCGCCGCGGTGGTCTCGGTTTTACTGGGCCTGCTGCTGGTCTGGCTCAGCCACATCACCTGGCTGTTCATCCTCATCCCGGTCTGGATGCTGCTGCGCATGGCGCTGAATGCCGTCGACGGCATGCTCGCCCGGGAATTCGGCCAGCAATCCACACTGGGTGCCTACCTGAACGAGCTGTGCGACGTGATCGCCGATGCCGCGTTGTACCTGCCGTTCGCCCTGCTAGCCGGGGTGTGGCCTAGCCTGGTGGTGCTGGTGGTGCTCAGCGCCACGTTCAGCGAATACGCGGGTGTGATGGGCCCGCTGGCCGGTGCATCGCGCCGTTACGACGGGCCGATGGGCAAGAGCGACCGGGCGTTCGCCTTCGGCGTGCTGGGTACAGGCGTGGCCTTCGGCCTGCTCGCTGCGCCATGGGTCAATGGCCTGCTGCTGGTCATCCTCGCACTCTCGCTCTATACCCTCTACAACCGGGTTCGCCAGGGGTTGCTTGAGACCCGCTGAGCCCATCGCCGCCGGACAAGGACTTTCGCCATGCGCCAAGCGCAATCGCTGCACTTCTCCACCCATGACGGGGTCGAGCTGCACTACCGTTACTGGCCTGCCACGCGTAACCAGCACCAGCCTCGCCGGGCTGTGGTGATGTTCCACCGTGGCCATGAACATGGCGGGCGCATGGCCCACCTGCCAGACGAACTGGACATGCCGGGGTATGAGTTCTTCGCCTGGGATGCACGCGGCCACGGCAAATCCCCGGGCGCCCGCGGCGACAGCCCGAGCTTTGCCACCAGCGTGCGCGATGTGCAGACGTTCATCGAACATATCCAGGCCCGGCACGGCATCGCCGAACAGGACCTGGTGGTGTTGGCGCAAAGTGTCGGCGCCGTGCTGATCGCCACCTGGGCCCATGACTACGCGCCCAAGGTGCGCTGCCTGGTGCTCGCCTCGCCCGCCTTCAAGGTCAAGCTGTATGTGCCTTTCGCCCGCCCCGGCCTGAAGCTGCTGAAGGCCCTGCGCGGCAACTTCTTCGTCAACAGCTACGTCAAACCGCGCCTGCTTACCCACGACCCGAAGCGGGTCATGTCGTATGTGTCTGACCCGCTGATCAGCCGGCCGATTTCGGTGACCATGCTGCTCGGCCTGTACGAGGCTGCCGAGCGAGTGGTGGCCGATGCGCAGGCCATTCAGGTACCGACGCAGATGCTGGTTTCCGGGGCCGACCTGGTGGTCGAGCGCAAACCGCAGGAGCGTTTTTTCGAGCGCTTGGGCAGTGCACGCAAAGAGCTTCACATCCTGCCCGGGTTCTTCCACGACACCCTCGGCGAGCGTGAACGGGGGCATGCCTTGAAGCGCATCGAACGCTTTGTCGAGCACTGCTTCGATAGCCCCGCGCCGCTACCGTCGCTGCTCGATGCCGACAAAGTCGGCGCCAGCTGTGCCGAAGCCGAAAGCCTGGCAGCGCCCTTGCCGCGCAACTCGCCACGCGACCTTTACTGGCGTGCCACCCGCGCCGGCCTACGCCTGGGCAAAGGTCTCGCCGACGGGGTGAAGCTGGGCTTCGACACCGGTTTTGATTCCGGCAGCACCCTGGACTACGTCTACCGCAACCAACCGACGGGCAAGGGCAAGCTGGGCCGGATGATCGACCAGCACTACCTCGGCGCCATCGGTTGGCGCGGCATCCGCCAGCGCAAGCTGCACGTTGAAGAGCTGCTGCGCGTCGCCATCGCTCGGCTGCGGGAACAGCAGCGGCCGGTGCATATCACCGATATTGCCGCCGGCCACGGCCGCTACATTCTCGAAGCCTTGCAAGCGCTGGAACAACTGCCAGAATCCATCCTGCTGCGCGACTACAGCGAGCTGAATGTGCAGCAAGGCAGCGCGCTGATCGCCGAAAAAGGCCTGGCCGACATCGCCCGCTTCGTTCAAGGCGATGCCTTCGACCGCGAAAGCCTGGCTGCGCTCGAGCCGCGCCCTACCCTCGCCGTGGTGTCCGGCCTGTATGAACTGTTCCCCAGCAACACGTTGGTGAGTGACTCGCTGGCAGGCCTGGCCGAGGCTGTCGAGGATGGCGGCTACCTGGTCTACACCGGCCAGCCTTGGCACCCGCAACTGGAGATGATCGCCCGCGCCCTCACCAGCCACCGGGGCGGTGAGGCGTGGGTCATGCGCCGGCGCAGCCAGGCCGAGATGGACCAGCTGGTCGAGGCGGCGGGCTTTCGCAAGCTTGCCCAGCGCATCGATGAATGGGGCATTTTCAGCGTCAGCCTGGCGCAACGAGTGCGGGAATGAACCCACCCCGTGAGCAGGGCCTAATCCGCCGGGGCGTGCTCTGGTTGTTGATGCTGGGCCCGTTCTTCTTTATTAGCTATGGCCTGGTGAACGACTACACCGCTGGCCGCGATGACATCGGCAGCCTAGTCTTCGGCTGGGAACAGCACATACCGCTGTGGCCCTGGACGATCATTCCTTACTGGTCGATCGACCTCCTGTACGGGCTGTCGTTCCTGCTACCACGCACCCGTCAGGAAATGGACCGGCATGCCCTGGCGCTGCTGACCGCGCAACTGATCAGCGTGGGCTGCTTCCTGCTCTGGCCGCTGCGTTTCACCTTCGAGCGGCCAGCGCTGGATGGCGTGTTCGGCTGGTTGTTCGATGTGCTGATGGGGTTCGACAAACCCTATAACCAGGCACCTTCGCTGCATATCGCGTTGCTGGTGATCATCTGGACGATGTTTGCCCGGCACGTTCACCGGCAACCCTGGCGATGGGTGATGCATGGCTGGATGGCGTTGATCGGTATCTCGGTGCTGACGACCTGGCAGCACCATTTCATCGACTTGCCTGCCGGGGCGTTGGCGGGGTTTGTGTGTGTCTGGTTGTGGCCGCGTGAAGGCCTGCTGCCTTTGCAGACTGCGCGCCTGGCGCGCGTTGCCAAGCGCTGGCGGCTGGCAGCCTGGTATGGGCTGGGGGCATGTTTGTGCGCGGTGTTGGCGGCCAAGCTCGGCGGCGCGTGGCTGTGGCTGGCATGGCCTGCGGTGTCTTTGTGCATGGTCGCGCTTAACTATGGTGTGCTCGGTGCGGGTGGGTTTCAGAAAGGTAGCGACGGGCGCCTTTCGAATGCCGCCTGCTGGCTGTTGGCGCCTTACCTGGTCGCGGCCTGGATCAACTCCAGATTCTGGACCTGGCGGCACCCACAGCCAGATGAAGTATGTGACGGGGTGTTCCTCGGGCGCATTCCGGGGCGCGGCGAGCGCGCGCCCTTTGCTGCCATCGTCGACCTCTGCGCTGAACTGCCCTTTATTGCCCGTACCGCCGCCATCGCCGGCAAGCCGGCTCCCACAGGGATCGCCACAGGCTCCAAGGCTTGTGCAGTACCTGTGGGTGCAAGCTTGCAGGCCCCCACAGGCTCCAAGGTTCACGCAGTACCTGTGGGAGCCGGCTTGCCGGCGATGAGGCCGGCGCAGTCAGCCTATCGATCATTGCCAACCCTGGATCTGATAGCCGCCGATGCCAAGCTGCTGCAACAAGCCGCCGACGCCATCGAGCACCTGCGCACTCAAGGGCCCCTGCTGGTCTGCTGCGCGCTGGGATATTCGCGCAGCGCCAGCGCAGTGGCCGCCTGGCTGTTGCTCAGCGGCCGCTGCAGCGATGCAGCCCAGGCCGAGGCGCTGATCCGCCAGGCGCGCCCCGGCATCGTCCTGCACCCAGCGCATCGCCAGGTGCTGAAGCAGCTGGGAGCCCACCCATGAACCTGCACCTGGTCGCCAGCCTGCTCGGCCGTGGCGCGCAACTGGAGCGCCTGTCGGATGGCATCACCCTGCTCGCCCTGGCCTACGGCCTGGCACCTTTGCTCGGTATGCCACTGCAGCCGCTGGCCAGCGTGCTATGCGTTGTTTTGCTGGTACTCGGCCTGCTGCACAAGTACTGGGCGATCCGCGTGGCACTGGATGCAGAGCTGTTTGCCAAGCTGAGCGCCAGCACGGACCTGCCTGCGGATACCCAGGCCCTGGACCGCGCCCTGATCGACCTGCGGCTCAAGCCGCAAGCCGTCGACGCCCGCGACTGGCCCAGCCGCAGCCAAGCCGCGCTAGCCCTGTTCCGGCGCCAGGCCGTGTGCCTGGGCCTGCAACTGTTACTAACCTTGACTACCCTGCTCACACTCCCCTTCACCGGATAACCACCGCGCCATGCTCGCCGCCCTGACCGCCTTCGTCATAACCTCCGCCGCCCGCCTGATCACCGGCGCCCGCGCCCTTTGGCTCGGCTGCACACCGCTGCCGGTGCAACGCCTGTACTTCGCCAACCACAGCAGCCACGGCGACTTCGTGCTGCTCTGGGCCTCGCTGCCAGCGCCTCTGCGTGAACGCACGCGCCCCGTGGCCGGGGCTGACTACTGGGCCAAGCCAGGCATTCGTGATTTCCTGATCCGCAAGGTTTTCAACGGCGTGCTGATCGACCGCCAGCGCAGCGAAGGCCAGGGCAGCCCACTGCAGCCGATCCTGGAAGCGGTGGCCCAGGGTGATTCGCTGATCTTCTTCCCCGAAGGCACGCGCAACCTCAGTGACGAGCCGCTGATGCCATTCAGAAGCGGCCTGTACCACCTGGCGATGGCCAACCCCGAGGTTGAGCTTGTGCCGGTGTGGATCGCCAACCTCAACCGGGTCATGCCCAAGGGCCGCGCGCTGCCCTTGCCGTTGCTGTGCACGCTGAGCTTCGGCGAACCCATTCACCTGCATGCGGATGAGAGCAAGCAGGCGTTTCTCGAGCGGGCCAGCCAGGCCCTGCTGAACCTGGCCCCTAAGGAAGCCTGACATGGACGACAACACCCTTTCGCTATTTACCGGCATCGGCGCCCTGCTGCTGCTCGCCAGCGTGATCGGCCGCCTGCTCAAGTGGCGCGCCGGCCCGGCGCCGCACGCGGTGATCGACAACCTCAACGCCCGCATCAATGCCTGGTGGGTGATGGTGCTGGTGATCGGCATCGCCTTCGTGTTCGGCAAATACGGCGTGATCGTGCTGTTCTACGGCGTTTCGTTCTACGCCCTGCGCGAGTTCATGACACTCACCCCGACCCGGCGCAGCGATTACCCGGCATTGGTGGCAGCGTTCTACGTGGCGCTGCCGGTGCAATACCTGCTGATCGCCATGGATTGGTACGGGCTGTTCAGCATCTTCATCCCGGTGTACCTGTTCCTGCTGCTGCCGATCCTGGCCAGCTTCGGCGGCGATACCACGCGGTTTCTCGAACGCGCCTCGAAGGTGCAGTGGGGGCTGATGATCGCGGTGTACTGCGTGTCGGCGGTGCCCGCGCTGCTGACCCTGGATATCCCCGGCTACGAAGGCCGCAACCTGCTGCTGATCGCCTGGCTGATCCTGGTGGTGCAGATCAGCGACGTGCTGCAGTACGTATGCGGCAAGCTGTTTGGCAAACGCAAGGTGGCACCCAACCTGTCACCCTCGAAAACCCTGGAAGGCCTGCTCGGCGGCGTGGTACTGGCCACGCTAGTGGGCGCCCTGCTGTGCTGGATCACCCCGTTCAGCTTCTGGCAGGCGGCCCTGATGGCGCTGACTGTGAACGTGATGGGCTTCTTCGGCGGTTTGGTGATGTCGGCGATCAAGCGCGACCGGGGTGTTAAGGATTGGGGGCACATGATCGAAGGGCACGGCGGCATGCTCGACCGGATGGACTCGGTGTGCTTCGCGGCGCCGGTGTTCTTCCACTTTGTGCGGTATTGGTGGGCTTGAGTGATGAGGGTGCCAGTGCGGGCCTCTTCGCGGGCAAGCCCGCTCCCATGGAGGTTTGCGCTGTACCTGTGGGAACGGGTTTACCCGCGATTAGGCCGGCTAAGCCGATGCATCTCAGGCCTGTAACCCGCCTGCCGCATCATCCAGCAACGCTTTGGCCATGCCACTCAGGTAGTGCGCTGCCCACATCAATTTGCCGCCGCCCTGTTCCGCCAGGGCGGACTCAAGTGTCAGATGACGCACGCAGTCCTGGATGATCGAAGCCTGCTCTAACGCCAGGGTTACGGGAATGCCGGGCAGCACCCGCATCAGTTCCGGGATCGATTCGCTCACGCGCACTGTAGCGACGCCGGGCGTTATCAATTCATTGTCCATGGACTTTTGCTCGCTGTTCAATGACGTGTTTGCACACGGGCCAAGGTTTGCTCGACCAGGCCGCGAGCTGCCTCGATCTCGTGCATCACCGCCAAACCCATCGCCTGCATGGGCTGCTTCGGGTTGAGGAACACCAATTGCTGGGTAATGGTGTGGGCGCACATCAAGTATTCAGAAATGACTGCGAGGGAGTCTTCGAGGGAATTGAGCGGGGGATCGGGGACGATTTTCAGCATGGTTTGCTCCTGACGGGTATGGAGCTGCCGGACATCGCTGCTAAACGAATGGAGGCAGCTGTACGCGGGTTAGCAGACCGGCAAGTCAGGCACCCGGCGCACCCGAAGGTGCCCCGCGCACAGCCACCATGGAGGTGAATGCTTAAGCCTGATATGGACTGGGCTGCTAAACCCGGCCGTTGAATTTGCAACGACCCGCCGAGACTAGAGCGCGACACATACCCATCGCAATGACTTAAGCGCGGCGGGAGTATCTTTGGGAAATGGACTACAAGGAAGGGGGAAATTCTGAAGATTTTTTGTGGGATCTGACACTTTGGGGCCGCTTCGCGGCCCATCGCCGGCAAGCCAGCTCCTACACGTACAGTGCAAACCCGCGAATACTCGGCACATAGGCGGAAACTTCGTCAATGGCCGGCCCCCACCTTCGTGCCAGTGCCTGCCGAATTTCAGCTAGCCCTGAGCTGTGGATAAAGAGCATACATAGCGCAGCCAGGCACCTGGACGTCGAGCGCAGGCAACTGGGGCTCGGCCAATGGCCCTATGGTGTCGAGTCATTCAGCCAGTCACCAGGAGTTGTGCCATGTCCGATTTCATTACCGTCCTGCGCGAAACCTGCCCGACGCCGGTCGTGGACGCCACCAAGTGGAAGCGCATCGGCGGCGATCCGCACACCGTCAACCTCAACGCCTACCTGTCGGCCGACGGCAGCAAGATCATGGGTACCTGGATCTGCACCCCGGGCAAGTTCGAGGTCAATTACGAGAAGTGGGAGTTCTGCCACTTCCTCGACGGCTACTGCATCATCACCCCGGAAGGTGAAGAGCCGAAGCACCTGAAGGCGGGTGATGTGTTCGTGATCGAACCGGGGATGAAAGGGACCTGGGAAGTGGTCGAGACTGTGCGTAAGTACTTCGTCTTTGCCTAATTAGTAAGCTGCTCCAACTATGCCCCTGTTTGATTTGCGAGGTTTCCTACAGGGGCATAAGTGTTTCTGAACATGCCGTTTACATTAAGGCATCAGCCCAGCAATTTGTCCTTAAACCGCTGGAATACTGAAACATCTTTCGACATTTCCACGCAAGTTATCCCCTTAAGTGTAGTCCTTTTCTGAATTCCCCTCCTTTGCCCCTGAAGGCATTGCCCTCGCCCCATGACAGTCTTACGCTCCTGTAGCCGGCTTTTCGCCGAGCAGCATTACCCACTCACATCACTTGCCAGGGAGCGGTAGGCATGGCTTTCGACGCTTATATTCATATCGACAACATTCCAGGTGAAGCACTGGATGAAAAGCACAACAAATGGATTGAAATACTCGGCTATGACTTTGGCATCAGCCAAAGCACATCCGCCACTGCAAGTTCCGCAGGCGGTGCAACTTCTGGCCGCACCTCAGTGACCAACTTCACATTCACCAAAAGCCTCGACAGCGCCAGTTGCAAACTGATGGAAGCCAGCTGCACCGGCCAGCATCTCAAGGAAGTGAAGCTGGCGCTCTGCCGTGCCGGTGGCGACAAATTGAAATACTACGAAATCATTCTCGAAGAAGTGATCATTGCCGAATACTCGCAGGGCGTCGACACGGGTATTCCTCTGGAAGTGGTGCAACTCAATTACGGGAGAATAAAAACCACTTATACCCAACAGCGCCGCGTTGATGGTAGCGGCGGCGGCAATATTGCCGGTGGCTGGGACCGTATCGGCAATAAAAAATACGCGTGAGGGCATGGTCATGTCTGAGGCGCGGGCGTTTCTGAATCTCAAGCTGCAAAACTATCACCGGCTTAAAGCTGACCTGGCGCTCAGCGGCCATTCACTGGAAAAATTTGATGTACTTAATGCCCACGTCGCCAACACAGTGGTCAGAAAAGGCGAGTTGATCATTATCGGCGACTCCACAACGGCCTCATGTACCAGTCAGGAAGCCTGGATGATGGCGCAAGCAGCCAAGGTGCACGTAGGGCTGCTGCACAATGGTCAGGGTGTGGATAACTTTTTCCTGGATAACTTCGAGACACTGAAAAGCCTGATCGCGCATGCGTCCATGGGCGCGGGAGTGGTCAGTGAAGGATGGAGCAAGCACCTGAGGGCCATCGAGGCCACATTGATGGAAATCGAAAAGTTGCATCAACAGCATCTCGGATCAGGGACCATGGTGGCTCGCGATCAGTTCTATGCCAAGCGTGCCGCCTTGTTCATGAAGTTGGATGAGCAGTTGAACAAGCTGGCTGCTTACGGCTCTGGGCTGAAAAATAGAACCTCCATCAAAAGGACGCTGGGGATATCCACCAAGCGCTTTTTGCACACGGGCGAGATAGCAGGGTATGCAAATAAAGTCGCCGGTGTAGCCAAGGCAGCCAGTTTGATAAAGCAAGGTGCCTACGTTGGAGTAGCGCTTGAAGTCGCAGGAACAGGACTTGAAATCCACAAGGCTTGTACGCTCGGCCGTGAAGCCGATTGCGAGAGAGCGAAATATGTTGGAGGAGGTTCACTGATGGGAGGGCTGGCGGGCGGAAGTGCTGGTGGATATGTGGCTGGGACAGTTCTAGCACCTGCAATATGTGCCGCGATCGGTTTGTCAACGGCAGGTACGGGTGGGCTGATTTGCGCAGTAGTGATTGGTGGTGCTGGAGCAACCATTGGCGGCAAAATTGGAGAAGAGCAAGGTGAATTCTACGGTGAGCTTCTGTATCGGGAGTTTTCAAAGTGAATATTTTTGATAAAGGGTTAATCCCCGCAGTCATCATCAATCTGATCATCATCACAATGACAGCACAGTGTTATATCGCCGCCCGGCGGACCGAGTATTTTGAGTCACTATTCCCTAACAGCCAGTACATCAAAAAAAATAGAGCGACTTACAAGCGAGCCGGGCTGATCGGAAAACTGATGCGCACAGGAACAATTTCAACAGTACTCGCACTCCCATCAATTTTCACGCATGGAAATCTTTTAGAGCAACAAGAAATTGATTCATTCCCCAAGAAAACCAAGATTCTACTAGTGACACTATGGGCCCTACATATAATTCTCTTCTCATCCCTTGTAGTAACTCACTACCTGTAATTTCACCCTTTAACGTGCAGCTCATTGCAAATATAAACCATTTTCCGGAGCAGAAAGAAAAAACACCGCAGTACGGGCCTCCTCCCCTCTGGTGCGCAGTTACAGAGGGGAGGCTGCCCGGCCCACGGTGAAGTCCACCTTGCTCGTCAATCCTTCTTGCAGTACCCCTCGACAATCGCCGAGAAATCTTTGCCACCCTCGCCGCGCAGGCTCATCGCCTGATACAGCTGCTGGGCCACGGCCCCGAGAATCACTGGCTGATGCGCCTGGCGCGCAGCCTCGGTGGCCAGCCCCAAATCCTTGAGCATCAGCTCGGCGCCGAAGCCCCCGGTATAACCCCGTGATGCCGGCGCGGTTTCAATGATGCCCGGCCAAGGATTGTAGGTATCGGAACTCCAGCAACGGCCGGTGGAGCTGTTGATGATGCCGGCCAGTACCTTGGTGTCGATGCCGAGTGCGTTGCCCAGCGCCATGGCTTCGGATACGCCGATCATCGAGATGCCCAGCAGCAGGTTGTTGCAGATCTTGGCGATCTGCCCGGTGCCAACCTCACCGCAGTGCACGATATTGCGGCCCATCTGCTCCAGTACCGGCTTGAGCGTGGCAAACAGCTCGGTGCTGGCACCGACCATGAACGTCAGGGTGCCGGCTGCCGCACCGCCGGTACCACCGGAAACAGGCGCATCGCCCATGTCCACGCCTTTGCCGGCAGCGGCCTTGGACACCTCGCGAGCGGTCTGCGGGTCGATGGTGCTGCAGTCCACGGTCGGCGTGCCCGGGCGCACGCCCGCCAGCACGCCGTCTTCGTTCAGATAGACGCTGCGCACATGGGCTGCGGCCGGCAACATGGTGATCACCAGCTCGCTGTCGGCTGCCGCTTGCTTGGGCGACGCGCTGACTTGCCCGCCCAGTTCGGCGAGCTCGGCCAGTACGGTCTTGTTCAGGTCGAACAGGTTCAGCTGGTGCCCGGCCTTGATCAGGTTGCGGGCCATGGGCGCGCCCATGTTGCCCAGGCCGATGAATGCGATACGCATGGCGTTCTCCTTAGCGCAGGCTGATGGTGGTGTTCACACCGTCATTGACACTGTCGTCATCGAACCAGCGGGCGGTGACGGTCTTGGTCTGAGTGTAGAACTGCACCACCTGCTTGCCGTAAGGGCCGAGGTCGCCGAGCTTGGAACCACGCGAACCTGTGAAGCTGAAATACGGCACCGGTACCGGGATCGGGATGTTGATACCGACCTGGCCGATGTCGATTTCGCTTTGGAACTTGCGCGCCGCCGCGCCGCTTTGGGTGAACAGGCCGGTGCCGTTGCCGAACGGGTTGGCGTTGACCAGGGCGATGGCCTCGTCGAGGGTGTCGACTTCCAGGGTTACCAGTACCGGGCCGAAGATTTCCTGGGTGTAGACCTGCATATCGGTTTTCACACCGGAGAACAGGGTCGGGCCGACGAAGTTGCCTTGCTCGTAACCCGGTACCTTGACGTCACGGCCATCCAGTTCAAGTTTGGCGCCTTCTTTGATACCGCTTTCGATCAGGCCCAGCACTCGCTCCTTGGCACGCTTGGAAACCACCGGGCCCACATCGGTGCCTGGTTCGCTACCGGCATTGACCTTGAGCTTGCTTGCCGCCTCCTTGATATCCGGCAGCCACTCACGCGCCTTGCCCACCAGGACCGCCACCGAGGTGGCCATGCAACGCTGCCCAGCGGCGCCAAAAGCCGCGCCGACCAGGGCGTTGACGGTCTGGGTGCGGTTGGCGTCGGGCAGCACCACAGCGTGGTTTTTCGCGCCCATCATCGACTGCACGCGCTTGCCGTGCTGGCTGCCCAGGTTGTACACGTGGGTGCCGACTTCGGTGGAGCCGACGAACGAAATCGCCTTGATGTCCTTATGCGTGCAGATGGCGTCCACCACCTGCTTGCCGCCGTGCACCACGTTCAGCACGCCCGCCGGCACTCCGGCCTCCAGCGCCAGCTCGACCAGCATCATGGTCGACAGCGGGTCCTGTTCGGATGGCTTGAGCACAAAGGTATTGCCGCAGACGATGGCCATCGGGAACATCCACAGCGGGATCATCGCTGGGAAGTTGAACGGGGTGATCCCGGCGCACACGCCGATGGGCTGGCGCAGGGTGTAGGTGTCGACGCCACCGGCAACGTTTTCGGCGAATTCGCCCATCTGCAGGGTGCCGATGGACGCGGCGTGCTCGACCACTTCCAGGCCGCGGAAGATATCGCCCTCGGCATCGGCGATGGTCTTGCCCTGCTCGGCGCTGAGGGTCACGGCGATTCGCTTGCTGTGTTCACGGATCAGTGCCTGCAGCTTGAGCATGATGCGCATGCGCACGCCGATCGGGGTGTCGCGCCAGGTCTTGAAGGCGCGCTCGGCGGCGGCCACTGCAGCGTCCACTTCTTCAACGGTGGCAAACGGTACCCGCGCCAGCACCTGCTGGGTGGCCGGGTTGACGATGTCGCGCCATTCGGTGGTTTTCGACTCGACCCACTGGCCATCAATCAGCAGTTTGACCTGCTCGACCTTGGCCTGGCTGGGGGATTGGGGTGCGTTCATCTGCGTTCTCCTTGGAATTATTGTCAGGACGAGATCGCCAGCGCCGTGCAAACGCGAGGTGGCGTCAGGGGGCTTTTTTCGAGTATAGATGTGCAAACATCCAACAAGAACGCACAAAAAAACCGGATCAACATGCAAAAAGACCTGACCTCACTCAGTTCGCTGAACTGGGACGATTTGAAGTTCTTCCTTGAAGTGGCACGCACCCGCAAGGCCAGCAGCGCGGCCAAACGCCTGAGCGTCGACTACACCACGGTGTCGCGGCGCATCACTTCGCTGGAGGGCGCGCTGGGCACCTTGCTGTTTGAAAAGTCGCGAACCAATGGCTTTGTGCTGACTGCCGAGGGCCAGCGATTGCTGGGGTATGCAGAGTCGATCGAAAGCACCCTGCACATGGCCTGTGAGCAGGTGTCCGGCTCAGGCGTGGCGCTGTCGGGGCATGTGCGCATGGGCTGCACCGAAGGCTTCGGCAGCTTCTTCGTTACCCCGCAGCTGAGCCACTTCGTCAATGCCTACCCGGCGATTTCGGTGGATATCCTGCCGCTGCCGCACTTCATCAGCCTGTCCAAGCGCGAGGCGGATATCGTCATCGCCCTGGAGCGGCCTGAGCATGGCCCCTATGTGTGCTGCAAACTGTGCGACTACCGGTTGCGGCTTTACGCGACGCAGGATTACCTCGACAACCACACACCGATCCGCCAGGTAAGCGACCTGGCGGGCCATCCGTTCATCAGCTATGTGGATGACCTGGCGTTCAGCTCCGAGCTGCTTTACCTGGCCAACCTGATTCCCAATGCCAGTGCGCACCTGCGCAGCACCAGTGTAATTGCCCAATTCACGGCGGCGCTGCAGGGGCGCGGGCTGGCGATATTGCCGTGCTTTCTTGCAGCGCAGGACCCACGGTTGGTGACGGTGCTGCCTGCAGAAATCGAGGTGACCCGGCAATTCTGGATGTACTGCCGGGAGGATTTGCGCAAGTTGAAGCGGATCACCCTGCTGTGGGATTACATCCGTGGGGTGACCGAGGCGAATGCGCCTTTGTTGATGGGGGAAACCCGCGAGATGCGCTTTGCCCAGGCGTAAAGGGGCTGCTCTGCAGCCCATCGCCGGCAAGCCGGCTCCCACAGGGAAATCACAGGCCTTGAAGGCTGGCCATACCTGGACTGCCCCCCTAGGGTTGGATTGGTATCCAACTTCTTGGGGGCAGTCCAACCTGTGGGAGCCGGCTTGCCGGCGATGACTGCAACGCGGGCCTTAGTAAGACGCCACCACAATCGACACCCGCCGATTTTCGGTGCGGCCGGAGCTTGTGCGGTTATCCGCCACCGGCTCGGTGCTACCCAAACCGCGTGTGCGGATGTTCTGCGCAGGCATGCCGATGCCGATCAGTGCCTGGGCCACGCTCTGCGCCCGGCGCTCGGACAGCTGTTGGTTGTAGGCCGCCTTGCCCGAGGCATCGGCATGCCCATCGACCCGCACCCCCTCGATGCCCACGCCCAGCAACGCCTTGCCGATACGCTCGACAATCGCCTGGCTCGGGCCGTTGAGGCTGTCCAGGTCACTGCCGAAAAGCACTTTACCCGACAGATCGAACGCCCAGCCCTCATCCGTGGGTGCAAAGCCTTCGCGCTTGAGCACGGCGATCTGTTCAGGCGTCAGGCCTGCCTGGGGCGTACTCTGGCAGCCGGTCAGCGCCAGCAAAGCCAACACCACGGCGACGAAGGGGAAACGCAAACGCTGTATCACGGTTCAGCTCCTGTTCTTGATTTCGGCGGCGGACCGTTCCGTCTGCGCCGCTTGCCACTGGCCACGGCGCGTGCGCTTGGCCTGGTACATCGCCGCATCAGCAGCATTGAGGAGGCTGGCGGAATCGTCGCCATCATCCGGGTAATAGGCAATGCCGACACTCAGCGAGGTGTTGATGCTGCCACCACTGTCCAGCTGCATCGGCAGTTGCATGCTGGCGATGATCTTCTCGGCGATGCGCTGGGCATCTTCGCGCGACTGCAGCGGGGTCAGCAGGATGGCGAATTCATCGCCGCCCAGGCGCGCTACCAGGTCATGCTCGCGCAACTGCGCGCGCACACGGTCGGCAACGTTGATCAGTACTTCATCACCCACGGCGTGGCCGAGGCTGTCGTTGATCTGCTTGAAGTGGTCGCTGTCGAGGAACAGCAAGGCCATGTGGTCCTGCTGGCGCGCAGCGTTGCGCAGGCAGCGGCTGAGGCGGCCTTCGAAGAAGGCGCGGTTGGGCAGGCCGGTCAGGCTGTCGTGGCTGGCTTGGTGGGCCAAGGTGGCATTCTCGTTCTGCAGGTGGCTGTGCCAGACCTCCAGTTCGTCCAGCAAGGCGTTGAAGTCGTTGCCCAGTTCGTTGAGTTCTGCGATCGGCGCTTCCGGCACACGCCGGTCGAAGCTGCGCTCGCGCCGTGCCGCGTGGGCGACGCTGGCCAGTGCGCGCAGCGGGCGGACGATATCGCCCAGCAGGCGCCGCGACAGGTGCAGGGCAACAAAGGCACTGAGGAGGGTACAGAACAGAATGCCGCCAAGGCCGCCGAGCATGAACAGCAACAGGCTGCGGCCTTGGCCGATCAGCTCGATATGCCCAACCCTCTGCTGCTTGTGCAGAATCGGCAGGTTGATTGGCTCGCCCAGCAAGGCCGTTGCCACCCGGGTTTCCAGGTGCCCAAGCAGGCCGTCAACGTTGCGCTGCCAGTGCGCCAACTGCTCACCGTCGTTGTTGAACACCTTGGCATCGGCCACTTCCTCGGTGCTGGCAATCAGCTCCAGGGCCTCGTTGGCAGCGACGCTGTCGTCGAACACCACGGCGGCTTCGACGGTGTAATTGATCGAGCGGGCGATCAGGTGCAAGTTGTGGTTGGCGTAAACGCGCAGGGCGAGCACGCCCAGCAGCGTCAGCGATATGCCCACCAGGCCAACGGCCAACAGGGCCACGCTGAGGTGACCGCGGCCAAGCACCGAACGCAGGGTCGGGCGAGCCCGGTTCTTTTTAGTAGCCTTCATGGTTGCACCGCCCGGCGCCGTGACAACTGCAGCACACTGGGGTGGATACGCACGCCGGAGCGGGCCACGGAATCGAGGTTGACCTCAAAGGCTACCTGTTGATCGCTGACCCGCAGGCAGAACAGGCTGCCGACTGTACACGGGTCATCCGCCTCGCTGATGCTCAATACCGGGTGACCGCTGACCGCCTGGAACAAGCGATCGCGCTGAGCGTGATCGAGCTTGCCGATGTAGATGGCATCGCAGGCCTGGGCCACCGCGCGGTCATCGGCGAGCAAACGGCGCACCTGCAGCGGTTGCCCGGAGTTCTGCAGGTTGCCTTTGATCAGGTCATCGGCGTATTCGGTGGGCCCGACCAGGCACAGGCGCAGCGGCACAGGCTCGGTCGGCCAACGCGCATAGCTGAGAATACCCAGCACCACCTGGGTAACGGCCTTGGCCCGCTGCTGGGCTTGTACCGCAGTGGCTGCAGCGTCTGCGCGGGCGGGGCCGGCCGATAGCATCAGGGCAGCCAGCAACAGCGAAAGCAAAGAGCTCGTCACTCGTCCACCGGCCACTGTCATGTGGGAAATCTCTCAAGTCCCTTCGGATATGGGCGCAACGATAGCACAACGCCGCCACCTCCGTAGGGGCGTCAGACCTGCTCGAGCATCAACCCGGAGATCCGCCTCACCTTGCGCCCCACCGCTTCTTCGAAGATGCCCTGGCGTGGCTCGATCAGGCTGAAACAGTGCTTGGCCCGGGTAATGCCGGTGTACACCAGTTCCTTGGTCAGCACCGGGTTGAGCGCGTCCGGTAACACCAGGGCGGTGTGGCTGAACTCCGAGCCCTGGGACTTGTGCACGGTCATGGCGAAAACCGTTTCCACTTCGTTTAGGCGGCTGGGTAGGACAAACCGTACCCCGCCGCTGCCGTCATTGCGCGGGAACGCCACGCGCAGCAGCGGCTCGCCGTGTTCATCCGGCAAGCGCAGGGCGATGCCGATGTCGCCGTTCATCAGCCCGAGGCCGTAGTCGTTGCGCGTTACCAGCACAGGGCGCCCTTCGTACCAGGGCTGCTGGCTGTCGATCAGCCCGGCGCCATGCAGCACACGCGCCACCCGTTCATTCAGGCCTTCGACACCCCAGGCGCCCTTGCGCACTGCGCAAAGCAACTGGAAGTCCTCGAAGCTGCGCAGCACCTTGCCGGCCCATTGTTCCCAACGCGGGTCATCGAATGCGCTGCCTGGCGCCGGGCGGTAACGGCCGATGGCGCGCAGGTAGCTGCGATAGCCTTGCGGGCCTTCGCTGCCGCGGTTGAGGCCATCGAGTATCAGCCGATCGAACGCGCGGTCGTGCTCGCCGCGCAAGGCGAGGCCGAAGACGTCCGACGGTGGCATCGTCAACAGGTCGCGGGCCGCCTGGGCTTGTTGGCGGTTGACCAGCCGCGCCAACTGGCCGATGCCGCTGCCTTCGCCAAAGCGCCGGGAAAACCGCAGCATCACCACTTGCTGGGCCAGCGGGTTGCGCTGTGCGTCACCCGCCTTCAGGCCGCTGTCCGTCAACGACTGGCCACCAATCTGCTCCAGCCAAGCCTGGGTGGCGGGTGAGTAGCAGCCCTCTTCGGCATCCCGGCACAAGTCGCCGAGTACCGCGCCGGCTTCGACCGAGGCCAGCTGGTCCTTGTCACCCAGCAAAATCAGGCGCGCTTTGGGGGGCAAGGCATTGAGCAGGTTGGCCATCATCTCGAGGTCGATCATCGACGCTTCATCGACCACCAGCACATCCAGCGGCAGCGGGTTGCCGGCGTGGTGGCGGAAGTGCCGCGAACCCGGCCGGCTGCCCAGCAAGCGGTGCACCGTGCTGACGTCGGTGAGGATCTGCCCGCGCACCTCGCCGCTAACCTGCAAGCGCTCGACCTGCTGGCCGATGGATTCGGTGAGGCGGGCGGCGGCCTTGCCGGTCGGTGCCGCCAGGCGGATGCGCAGGGGCCTGCCCTGCTCTACCGCAGGCGCCTGCAGCAAGGCCAGCAGGCGGACTACGGTGGTGGTCTTACCGGTGCCAGGGCCGCCAGTGATAATGCTGAAACCGGCGCGGGTGGCCAGGGCACAGGCCAGCTTCTGCCAGTCCACCTGGCCGGCCAGAGCGCCTTCGTCGAACAACTGCGCCAGGCGTGCTGGCAGGTCTGCCGGGGCTGCATCTTCCTGGCTCAGGCGTTGGCGCAGGGTTGCGTCGATCTGCCGTTCGTAACTCCAGTAGCGGCGCAGGTAGAGGCGCTCGCCGCTGATCACCAACGGCCGCGACTGCTGGCCAGGGGTGTTGCCAGCGGCTACCAGTGGGCTTGCGGTGATGCGCTGGCGCCAGGTGCCCAGATCGAGGTTGGCGAGCAGTTGCGACGGCAGCAGCAAGGGGCCTGCCAAGGCATCGCCTTCCGGGGGCAGCGACAGGGCGAAGTCCGGCTCGGCGAGGGTCTGTTGCAGGTCGAGGCAGACGTGGCCGTGGCCCAGTTGATGGCTGGCCAACGCTGCAGCCAGCAGCAGCAATGGATCGCTACCGGGAGCGCGTTCTTCGAGAAAAGACACGAACGCCCGGTCGAGGGCGCGCAACCAGCCGCGCTCGACCCAACGGTCGAGCAGTTGCAGCAGGTCAGCACTGATGCGTTGCGGCGCGAGCGTCAACAGGTGTTCGGCGTTCAGGGGCGTGGGCAAGAGGTCATCTAGGGTGCGGCTCATGGCGCAGCTCCGGCAAACAGGTCCTGCTGTTGCGGCGCGTGCACGCCGCGGAACAGCGCATCGAGCGCTTCGATCAGCTCGCGTGGCGGTTTGGCGAAGTACACGCCGTGGCCACTGCTGTTGGCGCCACGCAGGAAAATGAACAAGGCGCCGCCCACATGAAGGTCGTAATCGTAATCGGGCAGGCGGGCACGCAACTGGCGATGCAGGGCCAAAAGGTACAGCACATACTGAAGGTCGTAGCGATGCTCGAGGATCGCCTTCTCCATGGCCAAAGTGTCATAGGCCTGGATGTCGGGGCCAAGCCAGTTGGACTTGTAGTCGGCCACGTAGTAACGCCCGTCCAGCTCGAACGCCAGGTCGATGAAGCCCTTGAACATGCCGTTGAGCAATGTTGGCTGGGCAGCGGGGCGCGCCGCGCCTGGGTGGGTATGGCGCGCTACCAGGCGGTCGAGCTGCTCTGCATCGACCTGATGGCTGGCGAACCAGAACTCCATTTCGATCTGGTAGTGCTGCAGCTGCGCCAGAGTCAGGGTCACATCACGGGCCGGCAAAGGCTCAGTCAGCAGTTGCTCCAACCATTGGTTAAGCGTTGAAATCCAGCCGGTCCAGTCGCGTCGGTTGCAGCGTTGCCCGACGGTGCGTGCGATCAGTGCGGGGTTGGCCGCGACTTCGGCAAAACCTTCGCGCCCCGCCCACTCGAGCAGGCCATGCAGGAAGGTGCCGGGGTTCGGACCGCGCGGGAAGCGATGCATATCGCCACCGTCAGCCGGCACTTCACGCAGCACTTGCGCGTCGACGACTTCATCGTCGAGCAGTTGCTGGGCCTGGGAGCTGTCGGCGCCCAGCGTCTGCTCGCCGACCCGCAAGGCACTGTAGGAAGCGATCCACCAATGCTCGGCCGCTGGGCGACGCGGCTTGCGCGCCGGCAACAGTTCGCGTTCGGCATGGGGCGTGCGGTAGCACGTGTCGTCGGCTGCCGGCAGGCCTGGGCAGGCAATGTGCGGGCAGCCCGCCTGCAGGCTGCGCAACCAGTCGCCCAGTTGTGCCGAGCCCTGCAGCGGCAAGCCACCACCGAGCAGATAGCCGAGCGCTGAACGGTGCAGCTGCGAGCTTTTCTGGTTGCCACGCTTGAGGTCGGCAACACCCAGCCAGCACGCATGCTGGGCACGCGTGAGGGCTACATAGAGCAGGCGCAAGTCTTCGGCCAGGCGCTCGTCATCGGCCAGGGCTATCTGTGCCTGGTCGGGGGTGAGTGTCAGCTGCGCATTGCCCTGGCTGTCGTGCCAGGCCAACGGCAGGCGGCTGCCGTCCACCGGCTTGCTGGTGCAGATGAACGGCAGGTAGACCAAGGGGTATTCAAGGCCCTTGGATTTGTGGATGGTCACCACCTTGACCAGTTGCTCATCACTTTCAAGGCGCAGGATCTGTTCTTCCCCGGCCTGGCCGGAGTTGGCCAGGTGCTCCGCCAGATGGCGGATCAGCGCCTGTTCGCCATCCAGCTCGCCGGCCGCTTGCTGCAGCAGTTCGGCCAGATGCAGCAGGTTGGTCAGCACTCGCTCGCCATCACTGCGGGCAATGAGCGTGCGCGGCAACTGGAAGTCGTGCAGCAGGTGGCGCAACATCGGCAGTACGCCTTGGCGCTGCCAGGTGTCACGGTAACGGCGAAAACGCATCACCCAATCTTCCCAGACCCGCTCGTCCTGGTTCAGCTGGTCCAGTTCGGCCAGTGATAGCTCAAGCGTCAGGCTGGCCAACGCGGCTTTGAGCAAGCGCTCGGAGTCCGGTTCGGCGCAGGCCTTGAGCCAGGCCAGCAGGTCATGTGCCTCCTGGGCGGCAAACACCGAATCCTTGTCGGAAAGGTAGACGCTGCGCACATCACGGGCCGCCAATTCCGCACGCACCAACTGCGCCTCATGGCCATCACGCACCAGGATGGCGATGTCGGATGGCAGGCAGGGCCGAAGTGCGCCGTCAGCCTTGCGCAAACCACTGACGCCACGCTGAGCGCCATTGAGCAGGGTAACGATGTGGCTGGCGCAACTGGCTGCCATTTGCTGACGGTAAAGTGTGCTGGAAACGGGGTCTTCGCTTTCCAGCTGCCAGCATTGCAGGGCCGCGGCGGCCTCGCCGTCGATCAGCAGGTGTTCGCTGCGGCCCTTGGCACGCACTTCGATGAACGGCAGCGGGTTGTCATCGGCCTCGCGGAACAGGAACGCGCCGCGCCCTTGCTCACGTGCTTCGGCCTGCAGGAATACTTGGTTGACCGCGGCCACCATCGCCTCGCTGGAGCGATAGTTGGTGTCCAGGCTGTGCAGCCGGCCGGCGGTGGCGCGCCGGGCGGACAGGTAGGTGTAGATGTCGGCACCGCGGAAGGCATAAATCGCCTGCTTGGGGTCGCCGATCATGAACAGGCCGGTTTCTGCGCGGTTTTCGCTGATGCAGTAGATGCGCTCGAAGATCCCGTACTGCACCGGGTCGGTATCCTGGAATTCGTCGATCAGCGCGACCGGGAACTGTTCGCGGATCAAGCTGGCCAGGCGCTCACCGGCCTCACTGGCCAGAGCGTGCTGCAGGCGCAGCAGCATGTCGTCGAAACCCATCTCGGCGCGGCGGCGTTTTTCTAGCTCGAAACGTGCCGCGACCCAGGCGGCGGCGTGCTCGAGCAAGCGTGCATCGGGGCTGGCCAGGGCCTGCAGCTGTTGCGGCAGGCCTTGCATGGCCTGCAAGGCCGGGTGAGCTGGCGGCTCGCCAACCTTCCACGCTTCAGCCATGCCGGCGGGGGTCAGGCGGGTGAAACCGGTACCCAGGTCGAGCTCGACGACCTGCTCATCACTCGCCCAGGCACGCAGTTTTTCGAACCACGGCTCGAAGAAGCGTGCCTGCAGCTTGCGCCCGTCAGCCTGCTTGGCGGCGACGGCATCGCGGCAAATTTGCTGCAACTCGTCCGCCCACTTTGCCCATGGCGCTTTCAACAGACACAGCTGATCGACGCGCTGTTGCAGTGCGCTGTCGATCAGTGCCTGCGGCTCGTGCTCATCCTGGTGTGCACGGACGCGGCCGAACAGCGGGCGGATACGCGGCAACAACGCGTCGGGGCTGCCCCAGTGGCTGCGCACCCAGGCTAGAGCGTCGCCTTGCATGCCATAGCAAAAGCGTCGCCAGTAGTCGCGCATGACCTGGCCGAGCAACTCGCTATGGTCGGTTTCGAGGCTCTGGGTGAACAGGCTGCCGCTGTCGAAGGCATGCTCGCGGAGCATGCGCTGACACCAGCCGTGAATGGTCGAAACGGCCGCTTCGTCCATCCATTGCACCGCCACTTCCAGGCGATTGGCGCAGCGTGCCCAGTGCTCTTCGGGGTAATCGTCACGCAACTGGTGCAGCAGCGGGTCCGCCTCTGGCAGCTCACTGCGGAAGAAACGCGCAGCTTCGGCCAGGCGCGCGCGAATACGCTCGCGCAGCTCTTTGGTGGCGGCATCGGTGAAGGTCACCACGAGGATCTGTGGCGGCAACAACTCACGGCCGAAGCCTTGCTCACCGCCATGGCCGAGGATAAGCCGCAAGTAGAGCGCGGAAATGGTGAAGGTCTTGCCGGTGCCCGCACTGGCTTCGATCAGTTGGCTGCCGTGCAGGGGGAAACTCAGTGCGAGGGGACGGTCCTGGGTCATGCGCCACTCTCCGGATTGCCCAAGGTCTGCCAGGCTGCGCTGAATAACGGGCGGTACAAGGTTTCGCACCAGCCTTCAAAGGTTTCGTCGGCACTGAGCGCAGCGAAGTCGCGGAACTGTCTGGCAAGCGCCACGCTTTCACTGCGCTCGCCGAAACTGGTGCGGCCGTCGCCTTCATAGGCACGGGTGGCGGCGGCGAGTGCTTTGTCGGGGTCGTCCTGGGCCAGCCAGGCGAACGCTGTCTTGGCGGCAACCGGCAGCGGTGCATTCATTGCGGCCTGGCGTGATACCAGCAGATGGCCGAGCTGTTCCGCGGCTTCGGGCTGCGGCAGCGGTGGCAGCAACAGGGTGATGTCACTGGCCAGCAGCGCGCTGTGCAATGGATACCCTGCAGCACAGGCCGCCAGGTGCATGACCCAGCTGGCAATCAAACGGTGCCATTTAAGGCTGTTGCGCCCCGCATTGATGGTGTTTGGCACCGTGGTGATGCTCAACAGGCTTTCATCTGCGCCCTGGTACACCCTGCCAAGCCAGCCCTCGAGGCGGTGGCTACCATGCTCGAAATGGATCGGCAGCGCACCCTCGACCACATCGGGCCAGCGTTGTAGCAACTGGCGGTGGCGCTGCAGCAGGTCGGGCAGGGGTTGAATAAGCTCAGCCTGCAGAAGCTCGCCAAACCCGGCCAGCGGTAGCATGCCGCAAGCCTGCAGCCGGCGCGCTTGGGCGGTTAACGCTTGCTCGGCATTTTCCGGATCGGCCAGGGCGGCACCCAGCAGGCTTTCACTGGCGCTGTAACGCTGCAGCGCATCGAGGACGAACGGCTCTTCATCCGGCGCGGGGGCTTCCAGTGCCTCGAAGTACACCTTTAAACGCTGACTGAAGAAATGCCGCACCGGGTGGCGCAGAAAGTCCTGCAACTGGGTCAGGGTCAGTGCTTCATCGTTGTTGTACGAAGACAAGCCGGGTTGGGGCTGGTTAACTTCATCGGCTTGCTGGTGTAGCAGTTGCCACTCATGGGCATAACTGAACAACCCGCTGCCTTTCTGGAAATACCGTGGGCTGAAAGGTTGCAGTGGGTGCTCCTGAGTCAGCGCATGCAACAACTGTTCGCCTGCCTGCGGGCCTTCTCCACCACCGGCCACGCGCCAGCCGCCGGAAAGGTGATCGCGCAACTGGCCGATGAGCACGGATGCCGGGCGCTCGCTGTTGTCGCGGATGCTCCGGCCTACCCAGCTGATGTAGAGCTGGTCGCGTGCCGACAGCAGTGCTTCGAGTAGCAGGTACCGGTCGTCCTCACGGCGTGATCGATCGCCAGGGCGGTAGTCGCTGGCCATCAGGTCGAAGTCCAGCGGTTGCTGGGCGCGTGGGTAGTCCCCATCGTTCATGCCCAGCAGGCAGACGACCCGGAACGGGATGGCTCGCATCGGCATCAGGGTGCAGAAGTTTACCGAACCCGCAAGAAAACGCTGGGACAGCTTGCCCTGGTCGAGGCCCGACAGCCACGCCTCACGGATCACAGTAAGGGGTAACAGGTCCTGCAAGCCAACGGTCTCGCAGACCTCCAGCCAGCTATCGCGAAGCTCCTGCAGTTGCATCAGCAGGAACTCGTCATGTTCATCCTCCGCCAGGAAGAACACCTGCAACAACGCATTCAGGCGCTCTCCCCACTCAGCCGCCGTGGCAGGCTGGGACAAGGCCTGGTTGGCCACATCGAGGGCGTCGAGCAAGGCTACCAGCGGGCCGATCAGGGCAGCATCCAGCCCACCGATTTCGTCGTAAGGCTCGATGCCGTCACAACCCTCGCCCATGCCGACGGCATAACCCAGCAGCATGCGTCGCAGGCCGAAACGCCAGCTGTTTTGCTCCAGGCCTTCGGGCAGGCCGAGCGTGGCCCGCTGCTCGGCATTCAGGCCCCACCGTATACCCGCACCTTCGATCCAGCGGTGCAGGGTCGGCAGATCGCTTTCGCGTATGCCGAAACGTGCACGCACTGCCGGAACGTCGAGCAGGTCGAGCACTTCGCTGACGGCGAAACGGCTGTCTGGCAGCTTGAGCAGGTGTTCAAGGGCAATCAGCAGCGGATCGCGGCCACGCTGGCCCTGGTCGGTCAGGGTAAAGGGGATATAGCGCGGGTCGTGGCGCTGCAACTGGCCGAATACGGCGCGGATATGCGGTGCGTAGGTGTCGATCGCGGGCAGCATGACGATGACGTCACGCGGGCGCAGCGTGGGGTCGGCACTGAAGCGGGCCAACAATTGATCGTGCAGGATCTCCACTTCACGCTGTGGGCTGTGAGCGATGTGAAAGCGTACCGAGCGGTCTTTGCCGAGGTCGATCTCTGGCCACAGCTCGCGTGTTTCGGCAAGTGGGCGCAGCTCGAGGATATCGTCCTGCAGCTGGTTGAGCAGGGTCTTCGGCTCGCTTTCGCTGAACAGGTCGATGCGCCCGTCGCTGAAGACACCCTGATAGCTACCAGGGTCGTCATAACTGTCTAGCAGGTTGATGTAGTCGCGGCCCTGCTTGCCCCAGGCGGCCAGCAAAGGGTGGGCGTGCTGATGCAATGACTCGTCATCCAGGTGCAAAGGCATGCCTTGCTTGCGCTGCTGGCGTTTGTACTGGTGGCGCAGCAAGTCCTTGTCGGCAACGATGTCGGCCCAGTGATGGCGGCACGGGTTGTGTACGCACAAGAGCACTTGGCTGAAACGCGCGAGGCCGGCGAGCGCCTCCAGCGCCTGGGCAGGCAACGAGGAGATACCGAACACGATTACCCGCGATGGCAGGCCGGCAGGTGGCTGCTCAAGGCTGTTGATACGCTCGATGAAACGCTGATGCACCCCGGCCCGGCTCTGAGCCATGCCCTGCTCGCCGACATCTTCAAGCAGCGCACGCCATAGTTCGGCCTGCCAGCGGTTACCGGGAGCCAGCGGTTTACGTTCGCCGCGAGCCGTATTGAGGACGTGCTCGCCGGCAGCCCAATCCTTCAGCCAGTCGGCGCGGTAGACCTGGTACTGGTCGAACAGGTCAGCCAGACGTTCGGCCAGTTGATAGCGTTTGCGCAGGTCGCTGTCATCGGTGAGAAAGCGGCGCAGCGGTTCAAAATGGGGGCGCTCGATCAGTGCTGGCAACAGACGCATGAGGCGCCAGGTCAGCGGCGCCTTGTCCAGCAGAGAGACCTCGGGGATCTCGTCGCGGCCCAGCACCTTTCTGTAAAGCTGCCACATGAAGCTGCCCGGCAACTGCACTTCGATGGCGGCGGCAATGCCGCAGCCGCCCTGATCATCTTCGAGCGGGTCTTCGGCCAGAGCCAGCTTGAGCCACTGGGCGATGCCGTTGCTCTGAACCAGGGCGATTTCGTTTTCCAGCGGTGCCAGCGGATAGCGGCGCATCCAACTCACCACCAGGCTGCGCAAATCGTCCAGGCGGTTGCCGTGCACGATCATGAAGCCGGGATGTAATGAGGTAGGCTTGGCCATTTAGGGTTCTCTGGAAGACGCTGGGAACTGGTAGGGAACGATATCACGGCTGGCTGCCGAGACCGGACTCAGTAAAATCCAGAAAAGACAAAACCCCTACCTGCTCGCGCAGATAGGGGTTTTGCGAAATGAATCTTGACGATGACCTACTCTCACATGGGGAAACCCCACAC